>JBKCTK010000259.1:0-9652 GCA_046319055.1 Synechococcaceae cyanobacterium | reverse complement strand
CCTGCACCTGCCGCGGCTGCGCCGCACCTTCGCGGCCCGGGGCGAGGGTTGCGCCGGCATCGTTGAAGGCTTGCGCCACTTCGGCTTCGGGCACCTACTCGATGCCGGCTTTCTCGATGACCCCTGGCCGCATTGCGGCCCTGGCGGGCCAGCCCCGTCGCCTCCGGCCTCGCCGGCGGGCGCCCCGATGGGCGACTGAGCGGGCGGCCTGGGGCTGGCGGCAGGGCTACCTGAACGTCGCCTTCCTGCGCTCGCAAGGCTCAGGTTCGGCGGCGTTGCAAGACGCTTCAGCAAGACCGGAGATGAGTCCTGGCGGTGCCGAAGCCGTGCGTGAGATCAGGCCGCCAGGCCCAGCCGCGCCAGGATCTGGTGGCGCAGGGCCAGCCCCTCAGCTTCCATCGCCTCGGGATCCAGGGTCTGCAGCTGGCGAGCGCGCAGCAGCACCTGGCCCTCCACCAGCACCGTCGCCACATCACTGGCCTTGGTGGCGTACACCAGGGCCGAATAGATGTTGCTGCGCGGAATCTGGTTGATGGCCTCCATCGCCACCACCACCAGATCGGCCCGTTTTCCCACCTCCAGCGAGCCGATCTGATCCTCCATGTGGAGGGCCCGGGCGCCGCGAATCGTGGCCATCTCAAACGCCTCCAACGCGGACACCACCTTGGGATCGGCGTGGATCAGCTTGTGCAGCTTGGCGGCGGTGTCGATCTCCTCCCAGAGGCTGAGGTCGTTGTTGGAGGCGGAGCCATCGGTACCCAGCCCCACCGCCAGATCCCGCTCCAGCATCGCCGGCAGCGGCGCCACCCCCGAGGCCAGCTTCATGTTCGACTGCGGGTTGTGCACCACGCCCACGCCGTGGTGGCGCAGCAGATCCAGCTCGTGGGGCTCGGCCCACACCACATGGGCCGCCACCATCCGCTCGCTCAGCAGCCCCAGTCCCGCCAGGTGCTCCACCGGCCGGGCGCCCCTCAGCCGCAAGCTTTCCTGCAGCTCATGGTGCGTCTCCGCCAGATGGATCACCAGCGGGCAATCACGCCGCTCGGCGAAGGCCTGGGCCTCGATCAAGTGGTCGTCGCCGACGGTGTAAGGCGCATGGGGGGCGATCGCCGGCGTGATCAACCGATGGCCCTGCCAGCGCTCCAGAAAGCGGGCGACGCAGGCCATCGCCGCGGCATGGTCGGCGGCATCGGGAGCGGGGAAATCGATCAACGCTTGGCCCAAAAGACCCCGCAACCCGGCGGTCTCCAGCTCCTCGGCCACCGCCGTCTCGAAGTAATACATGTCGCAGACGGTGGTCACGCCGCCGCGGATCAGTTCGGCCACGCCCAGGCGGGTGCCGCGGCGCACGAAGGCCTCATCCACGTTCATCGCCTCGGCCGGGAAGATGGTGTGCTGCAGCCAGTCGTCGAGGTCCTCGTCGTCCGCCAGGCCACGGAACAGGCTCATCGGCAGATGGGCGTGGCCGTTGATCAGACCCGGGATCACGGTGCAACCGCTGGCCTCGATCCGCTCCGCCGCCTCGAACGCCGCCTCCACCCGCTGGCGCTGGTCCACCGCCACGATCCGTCCGTCCGCGATCGCCACCGCCCCGTCGGCGATCACCCGCCGCTGGCGATCCATCGTCACCACCAAGCCACCGGCCACGATCCGGTCCACCGGTTGCCGAGGGGCAGCGGCATCGAGGGGCAAAGCGGTCATGGCCTGCGGTCCAGGGGTGAGGCGGCATTCTCTCCCCCTCGCCCTGACGGGCCGGTCGGCGAGCAGGGCTTGCCCCGGCTGGGTGTCGGCCCGTCAGGGCGGAGCGAGCTCAGGCGCCATGGGGTTGGAAGGGGCAGCGGGCCACGATCGCCGCGATGCCGAGCTGTTGCCGCCACTGCGCCAGAGGCCACTGCCAACCCTCCTCCCAGCGTTGGGCCAACAGCGGAGCGCACACCGAACCCAGCTCCAGGCCATAGGCCACCGTCAGGCCCACGTCCGGCTCTTCGGCGTTGGGGCCATCCAGGCAGCGATGCATCAGACCGGCCCCGAGCAACATGGCGCTGCCGGGCCAACGCAGTTGCATCACATTGATGGCGCTCAGGGCCGCTTCGCCGGCCGGTGTGGCAGGGCAGCCGCTCACCACATGCCAGATGTCATGGGTGTGGCGCACCCGCTGATGCAGCCAGGTGTCGTCGCCGCTGCTGCCGGGTTCAAGCACCGGATCGGGGAGCGGTTTGCCGCCCGCGTCGGCGAACCACTGGGCGTAGCGATGGCCGAGGCTGTCGGGCGGCAGCGCCAGCAGGTCCCGCTGGCTCGGCCAGTCGCCCCAGTAGCGCTCCGCCATCAGCGGCGCAATCGCCGGATCGGCGCGCAGGGCGGCGCGGGCGGCATCGGCGGTGGGCGTGGCGTAGCTGAGCGTGAGCAGATCAAAGCCGTGGGGCAGATCGCTGGGGTTCTCCACCAGGGCCGAGAGATCGGTGGCGAAATGCAGCAGCTGGCGGCGCAGTGAGGGGTGCATCCAAATTGAAAGCGTGTGGCTATCTTGCGCCAGCGTGATCCCGCGTCGGCGTCCCGCCGGGGCGCGAGGGCCCCGACAGAGCGATGCGCTGGCCCAAGCGCCAGCCTGAGTCCGTTGAACGCTCCGCCGGCAGCAAAACACCCTGAGCCTCGGATCTGGATTCGGCGGCAACCGCGGCGGCACCCGACTTAGGCTCGCTCAGAGCAAGGGCTGGAGGGTTGATGGAGACCAACATTCCCTCTAACCAGCGACAATCGGCCGATGTGTTGTTGCTCACCGGCCTGCATGCAGAGATGCACTGGGCCCAACGGGTGCTGGGGGTGGAGTTTCAGCGCTGTTTGCGGCAGGGAACCTCTTACTTGCGCGGCGAGATCTGCCGCGGCGATCGCTGCATCTCGATCGTCACCCAACGCCAACTGGAGAAGGGGCTGACCTCCGCCGCGGTGACGGCAACCAAGGCCATCTGCCTGTGGCAACCAAACTTCGTGGTGATGACCGGCATCTGCGCCGGCATCCGCGGCGCTGTTGAGCTGGGCGATCTGATCGTGGCCACCCAGTGCTTTGAGCACACCACCGGACAACGCATCGAGGGCGATATCGTGCCAGCCCAGAATCGCATTCCAATCGAAATCTGGTTGCTGGATTTCATCATGGCACTCACCGATTCCGTCGATCTCAATCCCAAGCTTCGATCCAGTTTTCCCCATTCACTACCCCAGGATTTACGCTCGCGCATTCACTATGGATCGCTCGCCTGCGGTCCCTATGTCGTCAAGGATGCCGCCTACATGGAGTCGTTGAAGAACAGGGAATACTCCCTCTTGGGGCTTGATATGGAGTCCTACGGCGTGGCTCTGGCGGCCAAGATCTGCAGCACCCACTCTCGGCCCGTCGTCCCCCTGATCATCAAGGGGGTCTGCGACTTTGCCGACGTCAGCAAGAGTGATGATTGGCACGATTACTGCGCCCATGCGAGTTGCGCCTTGGCCATGGCCATCCTCGAAGAAGCGATGGCGCGAGGGCAGGGGTTTGACAACTTGAAGGGTGAGGGGCCGGCCTGACGCGCAGGCCAATCAAGGCGGCGCCCGCCTTCGGGCACCTGCTCGCTTGCCGCTGGCTTAGTTCCTACTGGCTTGATTTGCACTGGCTTGATTGGCACTGGCTCGCTTCCCACTGGCTCAAGGCCCATTGGCCGCGATTCACCCCTGGCGGGCCAGCCGAGCCTTGGTGAGGGAGGTGGGCGGGGCGGTGAGCGGGTCCTCGGGCCAGGGGTGGCGCGGGTAGCGGCCGCGCAGCTCGCGCCGCACCTCCCCATACCCCTGCCGCCAGAAGCGCTCCAGGTCGGCGGTGAGCGCCGCCGGCCGCCCCGCCGGCGACAGCAGCTCCAGGGTCAGCGGCAGGCGTCCGTCCAGCAGCGTCGGGGTCTGGAGGCAGCCAAACATCTCCTGCAGCTTCACCGCCAACACCGGTTGCGCCTCGCCGTAGCGGATCGCCACCGCCCGGCCGGAGGGCACCGTCCAGGTTTCGGGCAGCAGCCGCTCCAGCTCGGCCCGCAGCTCCCAGGGACAGCCGTTCCAGAGCGCCTCCACCAGATCGAGGGCCTGCAGGTCCTGGCGGCTGCGGCAGCCCTCCAGCTGGTCGCCGAGCCAGGCCTCCGGCTCGGCCCGCAGCGTCTCCCGCCGCCGGGCCGGCCAGGGGTTGCCCAGGGGCCGGTGAGCCAGCTCCAGCCGTTGGCGCAGCTCGCGGCTGCGCCGGTTCCAGGGCAAGGCCTCCAGGCCCAGCTCCGCCAAACCCTGCAGCAACGCCTGCCGCACTGCCGCCCCATCCGCCTCGGGCCAGGGGCTGCGCTCCAGCACCAAGGCGCCGAGCCGCAGGCAGCGCTCGCAGCGCACCCGCTCCGCCGCCCCATCCCAGCGCACCTCCGGGCGCAACTCCCCCTCCAAGACCGCCCGCTCCAGCAGCATTTGGCGCGGCAGCGGTGCCGCCAGCAGCACCCGTGCCTCAGCGCCCTGGCCATCCACCTGGGCGATCGCCAGGGCCTCGGCGCCCGCCAGCGGATCCTGGGGCGCCACCACGGCGCCGCGGCCGCCGCGCATCACGAAGCGGCCATCGCCGCGGCCCCGATTCAGCGCCAGGCGCTCGGGATAGGCCAAGGCCAGCAGCTCGGCCACCTGAGCCGATTCCGCCAGCGGAGCCGGTTCCGCCACCAGCGCGGGTTCTGCCGCCAGACCCCGCGCGTCCATGCCTGGCTCTCGTCTTCGGGACGATGGCGCCCGCCTCGCTCCCGTTGGTCCCGGCGCCGCCGCCCCCTCCGAGGCGGCCGGCGGCGCCGGCCCGCCCGCGGCGGCGGGGCGCAACGCCCGCACCTGGCGTTCGAGCTGCCGCTGCAGCAGCCGATGCTGGCGGGCGTCGCCCTGGCCGCGGCGCAGGGCATCGAGCCGGGGCAGCAGATCGCAGCCCACCTGCTGGCGCTCCAGCAGATCGCGCTCGCTCAGCACCACCGCCAGGGCGCAGCCCAACGGCAGCTGGCCAAGACGCTCGGCCTCCAGCAGCAGATGGGCCAAGCGCGGCTGCAGGCCCAGCCGGGCCATGGCGCGGCCATGGTCGCTGATCGCGCCATGGGCCTCGCTGGCGCCGAGCTGGCGCAGCAGCTCCCGGGCTTCGGCCAAGGCGGCGGGCGGCGGCGGATCGATCCAGCTCAGCTCCGCCCCATCGGCGCAGCCCCAGGCCAACAGCTGCAACGCCAACGGCAGCGGATCGGCCTCGAGGATCTCCGGCGTGTCGAAGGCGGGGCGGCGCTGCTGGTCCGCCGGCGACCAGAGGCGGATGCAGCGGCCCGGGCCGAGGCGGCCGGCGCGACCGCGGCGTTGTTCGGCGCTGGCCTGGCTGGCGGGCACGGTCACCAGGCCATCCATGCCGCTGCGCGGATCAAAGCGGTTGCAGCGGCTCAGGCCCGCATCGATCACCAGGGAGACGCCGGCGATCGTGAGGGAGCTTTCGGCGATGGCGCTGGCCAGCACGATCTTGCCGGCCTCGGAGCGGGCGGGGGCGATGGCGCTGGCCTGGGCCGCCAGCGGCAGCTGGCCATGCAAGGGCGTGAGCTCCAAGGGGTCCGCCCAGGAACAGGCGGCGATTGCCCGCTGGCAGCGCTGGATCTCGCGCAGGCCCGGCAGGAATACCAACACGGTCTCCCGGGAGCCTCGCTCCTCCAGCCAGTGGCGCTCCAGGGCGCGCAGCAGCTGGCGCTCCAACGGCTCCTCGGGCCGGGGCGGCTGATGCAGCACCTGCACCGGATGGGCGCGACCGGCGCTGGTGATCACCCGGGCGCCATCGAGGCGGCGGGCCAGCGGCTCGAGATCGAGGGTGGCGGACATCAGCAGCAGCCGCAGATCGGGGCGCAGCAGCTGGCGGGCCTGGCGCACCAGAGCCAAGGCCAGGTCGGCCTCCGCCTGGCGCTCGTGCAGCTCGTCGAACAGCACCGCATCCACCCCCTCCAGGGCCGGATCGGCCTGCAGCTGGCGCAGGAACATGCCGGTGGTCTGCACCTCCAGGCGGGTGGCGGCGGAGCAGCGGCTCTCCAGCCGCACCCGGTAGCCCACCAAACCACCGGGGGGTTCGCCGATGGCGGCGGCCAGGCGCTGGGCGGCGCCGCGGGCCGCCAAGCGGCGCGGCTCCAGCAGCACCAACTTGCGGTCCGCTGGCAACGCCTCCAGCAGGGCCAGGGGCACGCGGGTGGTTTTGCCGGCGCCGGGGGGCGCCTGCAGCAGCAGGGTGGCGCCGGGCTGCAGGGCGTGGCAGATCTCCGGCAGCAGAGGATCGATCGGCAGCGGCTCGGCCGCCGGAGAGCCCGAGTCAACGGCCCCCGACCGACGGGGGGATGCTTGGCGTTGGCTGGACGCTTGGGGCTGGGTTGGCGCCGGGGATGGGGCTTGCCTCTGGGTCAGGCCCACGCCATCCGCCAGCCTGGAGGCCTCAACGCCCACGGGCCCGGCCCCCGGGTTCAGCGCACGTGCCGGACACCATCCACCGGGTGGTAAGTCTCGCCGGTGCACTCCTCAAACACGATCGCCGGCAGGCCGGTCTCAAACATGGTCTGCAGGGCCTCTTTCAAATACGGGCTCCAGCCACCGGTTGAGACCTTGCCGTGGCGCACGGTCCAGTCCCAGGTGCCCTGCAGATCCCGGGGGATGCGGCCTTCGCGATCGCGGCGGGCCACCAGATCTTGGGATTCGAGCAGGCCCACCAAGATCGGATCCTTGCCATAGGCGGGGGTGAGGCTCAGCTCCAGGCGAATCGGGTCGTCCTTCACCAGCTTCAGCCGGAACCGCGGCGGCAGCTTCAAGCCCTTGAGCACGGCGGCCACGATCCGGGTGCGCTGGTCGACCATCGGCTGTCTCAAAATCACGCGTCATCCAGAGCCTATTCACCAGCCCCCGAACCCACCTCAGCTGGATGGCCGCCGCCGCCTGCCTCAGCCGCGATCACCCTGCAGGGACGGCTGCTCATTGTCACCGCCAAAACGCACGGTAAGCAAATCCTCCTCGGTGATCTGGCCGTTGGGATCGAGCAGTTCGGGGTGGATGGTGAGCCGACCGGTGCGGTCGCCGCCAGCACGGCGGTTGTCGCCGGGGCGAGGCACCGCCCGGAACCCCTGGCCCATCACCCGGAACGCCTGCCAGAGCAACAGCACGAAACAGAGCCCGTAGATCAGCGGAAAGAGCTCGGAAACAAGGGATGGCATGGCAAAGGCAGCAGGCGGGGTGGAAGGAAAGCGTCGGGGAACCGCTCCGTGCGGGGGAGGGCCACCATCATCACCCCTGCGGCGGATTGGCGCTGGGGGGTTCGACGGAGGGGATCGGCTGGGCCAGGGCCTCCATGCCACGGCGCTGCTCGCCGGCGGTGGCGATCAGCCAGGCCCAGAGGCTGCTGCAGGCGGCCCCGAAGGCGAGGAAGGCCAGGAGGAGGTTGGAGTCCATGGGACGCGCGGGTGGGGAACGGGGCGAGATGCCTTCGGCTGGGGCAGGGAAGTGGGGGTTTAAGAGGGAAGCGCAGGGCTCAGGGAACGGATCTGGGCGGCAGGCTGGCAGGGGCTGGGGACGGTTGGCGTACGGTTTGCCTCCCCTGGGCGAAGCGGCAGGCCAGCCCTACGGTTTTGAAACCCAATGGTCTCCGCCGATGCGTCCGTTCCGCGCCCTTCCCGCCGCCGGGATGGCGGCGACGGCCCTGCTGGTCGCCCTGCCCGGCCTGCCCAGCGCGTCCCTGGCCCAAGGCGGAGCCTTGGGGGCGGCCGCCGGGGCGGGATTGCTGGGACGCCAGTCGTTCGTGGCGGCGGCGGTGCGCCGTACCGGCCCGGCGGTGGTGACCATCGACACCGAGCGGGTGGTGCAGGTGCCCGGGGCGTCGGGCGGGGTGCCCCGCGGGCTGATGCTCGACCCCCTGATCCGCCAGTTCTTCGGGATGATGCCGATGATGCCGATGCCCCAGGCCCCTCCGCCGCAACGCAAGGAGCGGGGCCAGGGCAGCGGCGTGATCTTCCAAGCCGATGGCCTGATCCTCACCAATGCCCACGTGGTGGAGCAAAGCAACCGGGTCACGGTGGGCCTGCAGAGCGGCCAGCGGGTGGAGGGCAAGGTGGTGGGCCTGGACAAGCTCACCGATCTGGCGGTGGTGAAACTCAATGGCAGCGGCCCCTGGCCGGTGGCGCCCCTGGGCAACTCGGATGCGTTGCAGGTGGGCGACTGGGCGATCGCGGTGGGCAACCCCTATGGCCTCGATAACACCGTGACCTTGGGCATCATCAGCAACTTGAACCGCAAGGCCAGCAAGCTGGGCATCACCGACAAGCGGCTGGATCTGATCCAAACCGACGCGGCGATCAACCCGGGCAACTCCGGCGGCCCGCTGCTCAACGCCGACGGCGAGGTGGTGGGCATCAATACCTTGGTACGCTCCGGCCCCGGGGCGGGCCTGGCGTTCGCGATTCCGATCAACCGGGCCCGCACCATCGCCAGTCAGCTGGTGGCCAACGGCCGGGCGCGCCATCCGATGATCGGTGTGGCCCTCGACGTGGTGCGGCTGCCCAACGGGGATCCTGGCAGCGGTGCCGTGGTGGCCAGCGTGCAGCCCGGGGGCCCCGCCGACCAGGCGGGACTGAGGGCCGGCGATGTGATCGTGGCGATCGGCGGGCGACCGGTGCAGGTGCCGGCCGATGTGATTTCGGCCGTGGAGGCCCATGGCCTCGGCCGCAACTTGTCGATCTCTGTGCAAAGAGCCGGGCAGCGCCTCCAAGTGGAGGTCATGCCCGGCGATTTGTCTCAGATCGGCAGTCGCTGACGCCCTGGGGTCAGCGGCGCCCATCAGAGGTTGCCTGGATCCGAGGCGTCGCGGTCAGCGGCAGGAGCCGCGAATGGGCTCATGCCCTCGAGACCAAACTCCGCCGGAACCCGCGGGGGAGAGCCGAGTTGCTGGCGCATGATCCACTGGGTGGCCGCCTTCTGGCTGTGCCAAGCCTGCAGCAGTTGCTTGGCCAGACCGCGCAGGGCCTGGGGATCGCAGGTGGCGTCGATGGCCCGGCTCATGCGCTCGAGTTCGAACTTCTGGCCGAGGCTGAGGGCGATGGGGTCGGACATGACGGTTTCTGACAGTTCGATTCGGACCCTGCAAAGCTACAAACTGTTTCAAGGTGTCGCGTAGCGGTTGCGACAAGGTCCAGCGCCAGGTCAGCGAAACCCGTCAGGGGATCCCCACAAGCCGATCCCGCGCGGGATCGGCTTGGCGCTGGGAGCGCGGCGAGACTGCCTGCTGGAGCGGGTCTCTGGCGCGGCTCAGGGCTGGCTGCGCAGCTCTTCGACGCAGCGGGTCACGCACTCGCCATCGTCCAGGGAGCAGGTGGTGATGCACTCGAAATAGACGTCCATGGCAGCGGCCCCGCCCTCTTCCAGGGCATGGCCGGGGTGGTCTTCGGCGTGGGCACCGCCGAAGGAACCGGAGAGCTGCTCCCAGGAGCCGCCGGTGGGGAGGGAAGTCGTCATGGGAACCGTGGGACCAAGATCTGTTGTCAGCTTATGAACACAGCCCTGTAGACACCAGCGAAATGAGTGAACCTGCCTAGGGGGGTGTGAAGTTGTATGTTGCGCCGCCTTCGACTCCAGG
>JBKCTK010000258.1:0-1536 GCA_046319055.1 Synechococcaceae cyanobacterium | reverse complement strand
CAAGCGGAATTGGAGGGTCTGCAACTGGTGAGCCTCGACCCGGCCCTGGCCACCTTCCCCTGCCGCCTGCTCTGGTGAAGCCATAAGCACTCTGGGACAGAGGGAAGGCCCTTCAAACTCGTGATGTTTTCAACAAATGCTGAAATGGCCCTAAACACTGAAACAGGGGTAGGCTTGCCACGTGTTGAGGCTTTCAACTTTCGCCACCCCCAGCTCCTAGCCTGCCACTCAAGGGCAGCGTTGGGCGGCACTCCGCTGATGCAGGGCACCGATCAGTGCCGCACTTCGCATCAGCTCATCCTGCTACGACGTTGTGAGGCGCAGTGAGCGGGGGATCGCCGCTGCGCTCCTCCCCTGATCCTGCACCGCCCCCAGGGCCCGCTGGATCTCATCACACGATTTGAACCTCCAGCTCCAACGGCAGTTGAGCCCAGGCGCGAGCGCAGGTCACCACCTTCAGGCCCAGCCGCAACCCCAGGCTGAGGCAGGCGCGATCGCCCAGGGACAGGCCCTGCTGCCGGGTGTGGGGCCACAGCTGCCCGGCGCGTTCGCCATCCACGGCGAGAAAAGGCTCCACCTGCATCCCCAGCGCCTGCAGCTCGTCTCGCATTCCTTCTACGTCCACCCCTGCGGAGAGCGCCTTCTGCACCACCTCAGCCCAGTTCACGCTGGCCATCCGCGCATCGCGCAACAACCCATCCACCACCTCGGCGCCTGGTTCCTGGAGCAGGTAGGCCAGCAGGGCGGAGGCATCCAGCACCACCGTCACCCCACACCCTCCCGCCGGCTCTCCTGGCGCCGTTCGGCGATCAGTTCCTCCACGAGCCGGCGCTCCAACGGCACCCGGGCAAAGCGAGCCTTGAGGCGTTGTTTGATCTGCTCCGGCTTTTCCAGCACCAGCCGATCGGCTTCCTGGCGTGCAACCAGCCGATCGCCTTCTTCCAGGCCCAGAGAGCGCCGCAGCGGCGCTGGAATCACCAGCCGACCCTGCCGGCCCAGGCTCACTTCCACAGAGGCTGAGGACTCGCCCATGGCCGATCGGGATCACACCGTTCCAACAGGGTATGGCACTCAGCTGGTGAAGTGGCACGTTTTTCAGCTTCTGCCACTTCCATGTTCGCTGGCCTGGCTACAGCCATGGGCCCACACCTGGACTAACCTCCCCTGGGCCTGGAGCTCTCTATGCGCACCGTCAACGTTCACGAGGCCAAAACCCAGTTCTCCAGGCTGATCGATGCCGCCCATGCCGGCGAAACGATCCTGGTGGCCAAAGACGGCAAGCCCTGGGCACGGCTGGTTCCGCTGGAGACAAATCGACCCCAGCGGCAACCCGGGTTGCTGCGGGGTCAACTGCAACTTCCCCCCATCGAAGTGCTGCTCGCCCCTCTGCCCGCCGACGAGCTGGAAGCGCTCGGCGCCCCCTTGCCCTCTTGATGGCCCCATCCCTCCTGCTGGACACCCATGCACTGCTCTGGTGGTTGGTGGAACCCGAGACGCTCTCAGCCCTCGCCTACTCGGCCATCAACGATCCAGCGG
>JBKCTK010000257.1:0-4136 GCA_046319055.1 Synechococcaceae cyanobacterium | reverse complement strand
GATACGAACACCGCCGCTGGCACCGGCATAAGACACGGTGTCACTCAGATCAACGAGTGTGCCGCCAAAGGTTTCATTCGCAGCGGTTGCCAAGAAGAAGGCCATGGTCATCATCCGGTGAGGTGAACGCGGAGAGGTTTGGCTCCCAGCCCCATCACACTCGCCAGAAGCTGTCGCTGTTGGCGCGACGCCGCTCAACGCCGTCCGTGATCTTGATCACACCAAGGCGCCGGGTCAGCCATGAAGCGATGCGGCCGGGTGAGGTCAGTGAGCAAGATCACAGCCCCGCTTGCCTCGGCTCACTGCCGAGGTCTTTCGCCGGGAGGAGGCTGCAGCCGTTGGCCCTTCCCTGGAGTGCATCCATGCCCAACCCCGACATTTTGCGCACCACCCTCGATGCTCGCCTTTCCGCGGAGCTGATCAACCGTTGGCAGAGGCCCTGCCGGCCGCGGTTGCTCGTGCTCGTGGATGGGCTGAACTACCTGCCCAGCGATGGTTTTGGTCTGTCGCGCTTCGTGGAGGCGATCACCCAGGCCCCGGGCGTCAGCAACCGCCCGATCGTCACCCTCGCCCATCGCGCTGGTCATGTCAGCCCCGTGACGATCGGCAGCGAGAGCTACACGGTGCTCAGCAACTTCAACTTCGCCACCGCCGCCACGCCGGTCACCCTGGCCAACTACGACCAGATCTGGATCTTCGGCATCGGCCCTGGCCCCTTTGCCCTGAGCAATCCTGAAGTGGCGGTAATCGCCAGCTTCATGAACGGCGGTGGTGGTGTGTTCGCCACCGGCGATCACGCCGCCCTGGGCCGGGCCCTGTGCGGCTCCTTGCCCCGCATTCGCCACATGCGCGAATGGCAAAACGTGCCCATGGGCCTGGAGACCGATGCCGGGGTTGCCGTCAACCGCATCGATACCGTCGTCAACCCCGGCGCTAATGGCCTCTATGAATTCGTTGACCAGTCGGATGCGATCCCGCAGCGCATCTATCCCAACTACCGCGTCACCGATACCGATGGGCTCGCGGGCACGGCCTGGCAAGCCACGCTGCATCCGCTGCTGAGGCTCCCCGGAGCTCCCGCCACCCGGTCCAGCTCTGACGCCGGCGGCCCCGCCAGCGGTTTCAGCCTCGACATGGATGTGCTACCCGACCACCCCCACGAAAGCGTCTGCTACGACGTCACCAACGCCGCGGTGCTCGGCGGCACCTACAGCATTGGTGGCCAGAACTTCCCGGAGTTCCAAGCCAATGCCGCCTCGCCGAACCAACGGGTTGGCGCGGAGATCGTGGCCTTCGCCGTTTCCGGTGGCCGCGCCGTTCAGGAGACGTCGAAGCCCCCGGTGCGGCCGCGCATGTTTGGCGTGATCTCCGCCTACGACGGCCGCTTGGCCCAGCCCTACCAGGGCCAGAGCCAGCGCCCGGGCCGCATCGTCTGCGACTCCACCTGGCACCACTTTGTGAACATCAACCTCGATGGCACCAGCACCGCTCGCACCGGGCTGGGCAGCGGCAGTGGCGCCGGCTTCACCCCCTCCCCGGACCTGGAGAAGATCTACTCCTATTACCGCAACATCGTGGCCTGGTTGCAGCCGGCTAACCGGGCTTGGTGCAGCCTCTTTTGGGATCTCACGGCCGTGCGCGTTCACCCCAGCCTGTTTGAGGAGCTGCTCGATCGTGAACGGCTCAGCGGCTGGAGCCAGCGGGTTGGCCTGGGTCGCCAAGCCCAGCAACTGCTGACCCTCGCCTATGGCCCCGCCGCCACCAAGGACCTGCTGATCGGTGCCTTGCAGGCGGAGGCGAGCACCGCTCCGATCGGCGACCTGATCGCCAATGGGTCGATGGCTGGCTCCAGCGTCGATGCCGAGGAGCTGTTGGAGGGCCTCGTGGGAAGCCTGCTGCTGCAGATGGGACGGATCCTGCCCGATGATCTCGATCCCAAACGGGTGCAGGAGGCGCTGGAGAAGGGTCCGCTCCCCCACCTGCCAGCGCTGCAGGACCAGGCGCGGCAGTCGCTCAACCTGGGCCTCGCCCAGCAAACGGAGCGGGTGGAGCGGGGGTTGAAGCTTCTGCGCTCCCTCAAAGTGCCAGCGCTGGTGTAAAGCCGCAGTTCCCGTCCCGGCGATGGGACCGACAATGGGGGCCGCTGGCCTGGCCCCCTCCTTCGCGGCGGACGCCGCACCCGTTGCACCCCGGTGGTGAACGCGCGCCTGAGCTCCCTTCCTGATCCCTCCACCCCAGGAGAGCGTCCATGGTCTCCGCCATCGCCCTTGCCCTCTGGCTCGCCCCGCCGCTGCCGCTCGGGATCGCACCATCCGGTAGCCGGCCGCTCGGGAGCCAACGACCCAGCAGCCGGGCGATCGGGAGCGTCCCGCTCAGGGGGGCACCACCCAGCAGCCCGCCGATCGGCAGCCTGCCGCTCAACACTCCGGCGGCGGGGAGCCTGTCGCTCCGAAATCTGCCGGTGGGGGTCTGGCCGCCCATGGGTCAGGTGGTGGGGGCCTTGCCGATAGCTGAGCCGGTGGTGGCGTCCCGAGCTCGACGGGCTCCCGTGCTGCCCACACTCAAGGCGCCGGGACCAGGGCCAGCCGAGCCCCCCACCGCGCCCGCGCTGACCGCCCAGCAGAGCGGCGGCTCCCCCGACCGCAGCCGCCGCTTCCCGCTGCGCCGCGAGTCGGGAGGCACCCGGGGCGCCTGCGCGGCGCGGCTGCTGGCCCATCTGGTGCCGGAGGACGGCGTTCTCGACACCGGGCCCCAGCCGCTCCTCGGCTTGATCGAAGGCGATGGGCCGGAGCCCGTTCCCCTGGTGTTGCGTTGGCCGGGGGGGGAATCGATCCAGCCGGCTCGCCGTGGCGCCAGCCTGAGGTTGCTGTTGCTGCCGGCGGCCCCCGGCGCTGGGCTCTGGGAGAGCTTCCCCGCCTGCGAGGGCAGCGCCGAGCCCCAGGCTCCACCCGCCCGCAGCCTGTTGGCCTCCGGGCCCGGCGACGCCGCGCGGCGCACCGCCCGCGAGGCCCTGCGCACCCTCTGGAACCAGTGCGGCCAGAGCGTCAACACCGCGGAGCTCCTCGATCGCTGGGGCTATTCCCATCTGGCGGACCGCCTACCAACCACCCTGACCGTCCTCTGCGCCACCCCGATTCCCCGTGCCGGCTGAGGCCGGCCCCGGGGCCGCCGACCCCCCGGGGGAGGGCGAACCCCCGGGGGGCGAACCCTGGGGGGGCAGACCCATCGCCAGCCCTCAGCCGGGCAGACCCCAGGGCGGCGGCCCCCAGGAGGGGACTAACCCCAGGGGTGCAGACCCCGCACCAGCCCTCAGCCGGGCAGACCCCAGGGCGGCGGACCCCGGGGGGCGAACCCAGGGGGGCAGACCCCGCACCAGCACTCAGCCGAGACGGGCTCCACTGGGGCGGACCCCAGCCGGGCAGACCCCAGGGCGGCGGCCCCCAGGAGGGGGCTAACCCCAGGGGAGCAGACCCACGCGCCAGCCCTCAGCCGAGACGGGCCCCACTGGGACGGACCCCAGCCGGGCGGACCCCAGGGCGGCGGACCCCAGCGGGGCGGACCTCCGCGCCAACCCTCACACCTCCCAGATCTCCTCGCGCTGTTGACGCCCGTGGAGCGACACCGCGCCCCAGCAGCGGCCGCTGTCGCCGCCCTCTCCGCCGCTCTCCGCGCCCCCTTCCCCGCCACTCTCTAGGCCTCCGCTACCGCTGCCGTTTGCGCCGGCACCGGCCAGATCGCGGCTGAGAGCGGAGATCAAGATGCGACAGCCCTCCGCCATGGGCGACCCCGGCAACGCCACGAGGCGGGCGGCGCAGTTGACCGCATCGCCGATCACCCCGTATTCCCAGCGATCGCGGCTGCCCAAGGAGCCGGCCAGCACCCAGCCGCTGTGCAACCCCAGCCGCAGCCGCACCCGCGGCGCCCCCTCCCGTGTCAGCACTTCGTTGAGGCTGGCGATGCGGGCCCGGATCCCCCTGGCGGCCGCCAGGGCGGCGCGGGCATCCCCCTCCCGCCCCTGGCTCAAGGGCGCCCCGCACACCGCCAGCAGCCCATCGCCGGTGAACTATTTCACCAACCCGCCTCCGGCCTCGATCGGCGCCACCAGCTCCTCCAGCACCCGATTCAGCCAGTCCAGC
>JBKCTK010000256.1:0-4154 GCA_046319055.1 Synechococcaceae cyanobacterium | reverse complement strand
GCTTCTTCTCATGGAGCCGCTCAACCCGAATTTCTTCATCCCAGAAACCACGCTGGCCCATGGATGCCCTCAAGTCTGATCATATAAGTCTACTCTATATTCAACCAAGTGCAATAGGGGTTGGGATTTTTCGAGGTGCCCAAATGATTATTGACGATCAGAATGTATTTTGCCTCGCAGAGTTCAACAAGGTCCAGGCGCACAATCTTGTCGCTCATCATCAAGTTGACAGGCTCGCGCTCTACGATCACCGCCCTGGCAACCAATTCAGCTGTATTGGCGCGAGAAATTAGAAAATCACCCTTCTTGACAATCGCCTGCTGTCTTGGCTGAGTCCCCGGCAAGACCTGTTTATTTGCTTCGGGGCGAAATTGATCCCAGGAGACAGCGCTGACCTTGAGGATTCCCCATTCATCGCCTTCACGGGGAGTATCGAGTGTCTTTGGACTCCAGCCTGAGGTCGAGGTCTCAACAAGAGCGCGAAGCGTTGTATGCATCCATCCTGTCGGCAATTCAAAGGCGAAAGCAGATTCCTCACGAGTTGCAAACACCTGATCTTTTCTATGTTTTGTGATGCAGCGCAGCAACTCCTCCGCCGGCTCATCCTCCGGATCCTGCTCCACCAGCTTGCCGCGCACCGCCAGGTTGAGGATCGTCTGGCGCAGCTGCTTGATCTCGGCGGCTGTGGTGGTGAGGCGCGGCAGCACATTCAGGGCGAAGCCGGCCTGCTGGCGGAAGGATTCGGGATCGTCGGCCGGTTGGTTGAGGCGCTGCAGGCTGGCGGCCACCAGGCGCTGCTGGCCTTGCATTCGCTCCTGGCGGGCGGCCTCCAGCTGGTCGCAGAGGGCCATCAATTCGTCGACCTTGGCGACGATGCGGTGTTGTTCGGCGAGGGGTGGGAGGGGAACAGGAAGGCCTAAAATCACATCTCTGGTGACATTCTTCATCGATGGGCTGACTCCAGTGGCGCGTTCGGCGTAGTAAGCCCTTGAGAAAGAAAAATGATTATTAACGATCAGGATGTATTTTGACTCGCAGAGTTCAACAAGGTCAAGGCGCACAATCTTGTCACTCATCATCAAGTTGACCGGCTCGCGCTCAACGATCACCGCCCTGGCAACCAATTCAGCTGTATTGGCGCGAGAAATTAGAAAATCACCCTTCTTGACAATCGCCTGCGGTCTTGGCTGAGTGCCCGGCAAGACCTGTTTATTTGCTTCGGGGCGAAATTGATCCCAGGAGACAGCGCTGACCTTGAGGATTCCCCATGCATCGCCCTCACGCGGAGCATCAAGAGTCTTAGGACTCCAGCCTGAGCCCGAGGTCTCAACAAGAGCGCGAAGGGTTGTAAGCACCCACCCTGTCGGCAACTCAAAGGCGAAAGGAGATTCTTCACGAGTTGCATGCACAAGGTTTTTTCTATGTTTTGTGATGCAGCGCAGCAATTCCTCTGCCGACTCATCCTCCGGATCCTGCTCCACCAGCTTGCCGCGCACCGCCAGGTCGAGGATGAAGCGGCGCAGGCGGGGGATGGCGTCCGGCGCTTCGCTGATCCGCGCGAACTGGGCCAGCAGGCGCTCGGCGTTCATCGCAGCAACGCCTCCGCCAGGATCGCCTTGAGCTGGTCGCGCAGGTCGGCGGCCTTCAGCTCGGCGGCCTGCAGGTTGGCCAGCAATTCCTCGGGGTCGCCGTGGTCTTCAGCCACGCTGTGGGGATTCTTGAGATCAAGGTTGTAGTGGCGCTCCTTGATCTGGGCGATCGGCACGCGCCAGGCCTGCTCGGTTTCCAACCGCCCCTCGCGGTGGGGGCCGCCCCACCAGGCCACGCAATCATCGAAGTGCTCCTGCCTGATCGGGCGGGTCATCGAGTAGGCCTTCTGGCCCTCGGGCACCCGCTGCTCGTAATACCAGATCTCCTCGGTGGGCCTGCCCTTCTCAAAAAACAGCAGGTTGGTGCCGATGCTGGCATAGGGCCGGAACACGGAATTGGGCAGCCGCACGATCGTGTGCAGGTTGCATTCGCTCAGCAGCTGCTCCTTCAGGCGTGTTTTCACCCCCTCGCCGAACAAGGTGCCATCGGGCAACACGATGCCGGCCCGGCCACCGGGTTTGAGCAGGCGAATGAACAGGGCCAGGAACAGATCGGCGGTTTCGCGGGTGCGGAACTGGGCTGGGAAGTTGTCTTGAATGCCATCTTCCTCTTGGCCGCCGAAGGGTGGGTTGGTGAGGATCACGTTCACCTGGTCGGCTGTGCCGTAGCTGATGTAAGGCCGGGCCAGGGTGTTGTCACGCTTCACGACGCTGGGATCCTCGATGCCGTGCAGCAGCATGTTGGTGATGCACAGCATGTAGGGCAGCGGCTTCTTCTCAATCAGCCGCAGCGAGGCCTGCATCGCCTGTTCATCGGCGAGGGTTTTCACATAGCGCTCGCGCATGTGGCAGATCGAGCAGGTGAGGAAGCCTCCCGTGCCCCCTGAAGTATCAAGCAGCAATTCACCGGGTTTGGGATCGATGCGATCCACCATGAAGCTGGTCACACCCCGGGGTGTGTAGTACTCGCCGGCATTGCCGGCACTCGGCAACTCGGTGAGCAGCTGCTCGTACACATCGCCAAAATGCTCGCGGTCGGCGAGGTTATTGAAACCCAGGCCATTCACCTTGTTGATCACCTGCCGCAGCAGCTGACCGGATTTCATGTAGTTGTAGGCATCGGCGAACACCTCGCGCACCACCTGGGCCCGGTTGGGGTGGGAGCCCTTGAGGGGCATCTCCTTGAGATAGGGAAACAGCTCCTGGTTGATGAACTCCAGCAGGCCATCGCCCGTGATCCCCTCCTCATCGGCGGCCCAGCGGCGCCACTGCAGATGGTCCGGAAGCGGCGAGCGGTAGTCGTCTTCACTCACCTCCAGGTCTTTGTCCTGGTCGTCGATGATCTTGAGGAAGAACAGCCAGCACAGCTGCGAGAGGCGCTGGGCGTCGCCATCGACGCCCACGTCCTTGCGCATGATGTCCTGAATCGCCTTGACGGTGGTGCGGGCCGACATCTCAGGCGGCCTCCGCGTAGAGGGCGGCCTGGAGATCCTGCACCGCCCGCTGGAACCCCGCTCTGTCGCCTCCAAAGCCACGCAACAGCTCCAGCGGGGTGCCCATGGCGTTGAACGGCGCAATCCGCAGGATCTTCACATCGGCCAGGTCGTCGACCAGTCCCTCGTCCTGGTATTTGCGCAGCAGTGCCTCCAGCACCGCCCGCGCCTGGGGCCCGTAGCGGCTGAACACATCCTGTTTCCGCACCCGCGCCGCCCGCTCGCGGCGGCTGAGGGGCGGCTGGTCGTAAGCGATGTGGCAGATCAGATCAAACGGATCGAGCTCCAGCCCCAGCTCCTCCTGCAGCGGCTCCAGCAGCAGCCCCTCCTCCGCCAGCTCCGAGATGATCGTTGCCTTGCGCTCCTCTCCCCGCCAGCGGCGTAGGAAGGCATCAAGGCTGGCGTAGTGCTCGCGCACCGTCCGCCTGCTGTAATCGCGCAGGGATTCAGTAACAAGTTTGCCGTTGTCATCGAGATATTCGATCCGCTCGGTGAGCACCCGCACCGGCTTGCCCTTGATGTAGTACTTCCGGCGTGGGCCACCGGGGATTTCGGGGTCCAGCGGATCTGGGAACTCCGGATCCTGGCCGACGCCCATCAGCAGTGTTTCTCCCTCGCCGTTCTCCTCGGCATCCGGCCAGAGATCGTCATCGTGCGCTGTTGGGGGATCCGCCTCCTCCGGCGGCAGGGGATCATCGCCCTCGTCCGGCTCATAGATCTGCACCGGCTCGCCATCGAACTCGGGATCGGCGAAGTGGTTGCTGGCCTTGCGGAAATCCACCAGGGTGAAATAGAACTTCTGGGTGTCGGCATGCACCCGGGTGCCGCGGCCCACGATCTGCTTGAACTCCGTCATCGAACCCACTTCGCGATCGAGCACGATCAGCCGGCAGGTTTGCGCATCCACGCCGGTGGAGAGCAACCGCGAGGTGGTGACCAGCACCGGATAGGGAGTCATCGGATCGATGCAATCATAGAGGGCCTTAATGCCCTCCTCGACGTTGCCGTTGATGCGCAGCACATAGATGCCGTTGGCAGCCAACAGATCCTGATTTTCATTGATCAAGGCCTG
>JBKCTK010000255.1:0-10551 GCA_046319055.1 Synechococcaceae cyanobacterium | reverse complement strand
GCTGCCTGAAAGTTTCGCTGCTGAGCATGAAAGCCTGGGGTTCGGCTGCGTTCGGAGACGATTCAGCAGGGGCTGACGTGAGCCCTGGCGGCGCCGCACCCGTGAGGCCAGGCCCCTGGAGAGGACTTTGAGGCAACCCTGAGTGTCGCTTGACATGGCCCTCAGGTGGAGCCACCGCCGACGCGTTGGCTGAGCTGGTTGTCGCGAGCTCCGTTGTCGGATTCCCCGTGTTGGCTTGAAAGCTCCAGGGCCCGCTGCAGCGCCTGACCCGCCAGCCAGCCGGAGGTCCAGCAGTGCTGGAAATTGAAGCCGCCGGTGACGCCATCAACGTCGAGCAGCTCCCCCACCAGCTGCAGACCAGCGCAGCGGCGACTCTCCAGGGAGGTCAGATTCACCTCGCCCACGGGCACCCCGCCGGCGGTCACAAACTCCTCCCCGAATGGACCGCGGCCAACCACGGCATAACGACCGCTCAGCAGGGCCTCGATCAGGCGTTGCTGGGCAGGTCGGGGGAGATCGGCCCAACGGATCGCCTGCTCGCCGGAGGCGGCCAATCCCGCTTCCTCCAGCAGGCGCCACCAGAGCCGACGGGCCAGGCCAGGCCAGGGACGCCAACTGGCCAGCGTGCGCCGGGCCTGGTGCTGGCGAGCCTGGGCAAACAGGGCTTCCAGCCCCGCCACCCCGAGGCCGCCGGTCCAGTCAACCCGCAGCTGGGCTCGATAACCCCAGGCTTTCAGGTCGCGGGCGGCGAAGGCCGTCAACCGCAGGGTGGCTGGACCGCTGAGACCCCGATGGGTGATCAGCACAGCCCCCCGTTGGCGATGGCCGCCCTGGCGCCGGCGTGGGTTTGGCGAAGCCTCGCGGGGTGGAAGCAACTCCAGCTCGACGGGATCCATGCTCACGCCGGCCAGGTCCTGGAGGCCAGCCGGACCCAGCGCCAAACTGAACAACGAAGGCACCGGCGCCACCAGGCTGTGGCCGAGGGCCACCGCTATCCGATGGCCGCTGGGGTGGCTGCCGGTCGCCAACACGATGCGCTGACAGCCCAGGCGGCCGCCATCCCGCAACGTGAGTTCAAAGGCCCCCTGAGCCGCACGGCTCACGGACTGAACCGGGGCGCCAGTAACCAACGACACCCCGACGCGCCGGGCCACCTGCCGCAGGCAATCCACCACCGAGCTGGAGCGGTTGGAACGGGGAAAGAGCCGACCATCCGCCTCCTCCACCAACTCCAGCCCATGGCGCGCGAACCAGTCCACGCAGTCGGCGGGCGCGAACTGGGTGAAGGGCCCCCGCAGGGCCCCGCGGCCCCGCGGGTAGTGGTTCACCAGCTGCTGTGGGTCCCAGCAGGCATGGGTGACATTGCAACGGCCGCCGCCACTGATGCGCACCTTGTGCAGCGGTTCGGCGGTGGCCTCCAACACCAGGATCGACACGGGCTGCCCAGCGGCCCGCAGGGCCTCGGCGGCACTGATCGCGGCCATGAAGCCGGCCGGACCGCCGCCCACCACCGCCACCGTGACCTGACTGGGCAGCATGGGGGAATGGAAGACCGACATCGCTTCAGTGTGGCGCCGATGCTGGACTGCACGGATCGGCACTTCCGGGTGCTGATGCGGCAGGTGAGTCGCCACTGCCTGCTCTACACCGAGATGGTGGTGGCGCGGGCGCTGGATCACATCCTGCGCGAGGGCCCGCCCAGCGCATTCCCCCAGCGGCAGCGGCGGCTGGAGCGGCTGCTGGGATTCGATCCCCTGGAGCGGCCGCTGGCCCTCCAGCTCGGCGGCGACGATCCGACGCAGCTGGCGGCCGCCACGCGCCTAGCGGCGGAACGGGGCTACGACGAGGTGAATCTCAACCTCGGCTGTCCCAGTGAGAAGGTGCGGCAGGCCCGCTTCGGCGCCTGCCTCATGGCTGAACCGGAGCGGGTGGCCCGCTGCGTTGTGGCGATGGCGGCCGCCTCCCAGCTGCCGGTGACCGTGAAGCACCGCATCGGCATCGACAACCGCGACTCCTATGGGGAGCTCTTGGCCTTCGTGGATCGGCTGGCGGATGCCGGAGCGCGGCGATTTGCCGTCCATGCCCGCAAGGCTTGGTTGGAGGGGCTGGACCCCAAGCAGAACCGCACGATCCCCCCGCTGCGCTGGGATCTGGTGCACCGCCTCAAGCGGGATCGCCCCCGGTTAACCATCGAACTGAATGGCGGCCTGCTCGATCTGGAGGCCTGTCTGCCGCAGCTGGAGCTGCTGGACGGGGTGATGGTGGGTCGGGCGGCTTACGCCCACCCCTTGCGCTGGCGCGAGGTGGATCGGCTGATCTACGCCGCGGACGATCGTCCAGAGGTGAAAGCCTCCCAGGTGATCCGGGGCACGATCCCCCATGCCGACCGATGGCGGCAGCAGGGGGGCAGGCTCTGGGATTTAGGCCGTCACTTGGTGCATGTGGTGGAGGGATGCCCAGGTGCCCGGCACTGGCGCGCCAAGCTCACCCGCAATGCCTGCCGGCGCGAGGCCACTGCGGAGGTGCTGGAGGAGGCCGCCCTCGAGCTTGAGCGCCACGGCCTCTGACATGCAGCGGGATCGGACACCCTTGCTGGGGCGATCAGCCCTCGGCGCCGCCATAGCCACCGTCATCGAGGCCACTGGCGCCGCCGCCGCGGCGACGGCGGGAACGGCCTGCTTCGAAGCTTTCGCCACCGCCATAGCTGCGATCCTCCCAACCGCGGGCGCCAGAGCCACGATCCGCTGAGCGCTCGCCGCCGTAGCCGCCACCGCCACCGCCACCGCCATAACCACCGCCACCGCCGCCGTAGCCACCACGGCGAGGTCCACCTGAACCGCCACCACCGCCGTAACCACCGCCACCGCCACCGCCGGCTCCGCGGGGCTCCGCTTTGTTGATGCGCAGGGGCCGACCCATCAACTCGGTGCCCTGCAGGGCCTCGATCGCCCGGGTTTCGCTGTCTGGATCAGCCAGCTCCACGAACGCGAAGCCACGCTTGCGACCGGTGTCCCGCTCTAGGGGCAGGGTGCAGTTGACGACTTCGCCGTAAGGAGCAAAGAGTTGCGCCACATCTTCCTGCTCGGCGCGGAAAGGCAGGTTGCCGACAAAAATACTCACTGAGGCTAGGGGAACCGAGGACGTTGAGAACGGGGACGTTGAAACCAGAGGGGCCAGCTGGGGGAAGAGCTGGGTGATGGGCAGGAGTGGAACCCCGGCCGATCTCTCCCTGTGATGCCGCGCTGGTGGCAAGGTACGCCGCCACGCGGGAGCAGCTGGCACGGATCGTGCCGGGCTTCAGCCAAGATTAGACCGATTCAGCCCATCCTGCCCCTCAGGATCCTGACGGCATGACCGCAGCAGAATTTCTGCAATCGTTGTCGTCAGCCACCAGCCGCCGCCGCCAGCGCTCCAGCTGTTGCCCCACCTGCTCAAAGCTGGTGCCGCCTTCGCTGCGCCGCGCCGCCACCACCTGCCGCGGCTGGATCGCAGCGTGGATATCGGCCTCGAAGGCCGGATGCAGGGCCTGCCAGCGGGCCAGCGGCAGATCCCTGAGCAGGATCCCCTCCCCCAGGCAGGTGCGCACCAGTCCTCCCACCAGCTGGTAGGCCTCACGGAACGGCACCCCTCGAGCGACCAGGTAATCGGCCACATCGGTGGCGTTGGCAAAGTCGGCCTCCACGGCCGCCTCCAAGCGCTCGGATCGGAACTCCAGCCCCTCCTCAAACAGAATCGCCATCGCTTCCAGGCAATCGAGCAGGGTGGCAACACCGTCGAAAAGAGCTTCCTTGTCCTCCTGGAAGTCCTTGTTGTAAGCCAGGGGTAGGCCCTTCATCATCGTCAGCAATCCCATCAGATGGCCGAAAACCCGGCCGCTCTTGCCGCGCACCAGCTCGGGCACATCGGGATTCTTCTTCTGGGGCATCAGGCTGCTGCCCGTGGCGCAACGGTCCGTGAGGCGCACGAAGCCAAACTCCTCGCTGGCCCAGAGGATCACCTCCTCCGCCAGCCGACTGAGATGCACCATGGCCAGACTGGCGGCGGCCATGAACTCCACGGTGAAGTCGCGGTCGCTGACAGCGTCCAGGCTGTTGGCGTAGATCGCCCGAAAACCCAGTTCCGCCGCCGTGGCGCGGCGGTCGATCGGCACAGGGGTCCCGGCCAGGGCTGCGGCACCGAGCGGGCAGATGTCCACCCGGCCAGCCACATCGGCAAGCCGCTCGCGGTCGCGGCCGGCCATTTCGATGTAGGCCAGCAGGTGGTGGGCCAGGCATAGCGGCTGGGCCCGCTGCAGATGGGTGTACCCCGGGATCAGGCTGTCGGCATGGCGCTCCGCCTGCGCCAACAAGGCCCGTTGAAAGCGCTCCAGGCCCGCGTCGATGGCCTGCAGACGGCGGCGCAACCACAGCCGCAGATCGGTGCCCACCTGGTCGTTGCGGCTGCGGCCGGTGTGCAATTTCTTGCCCAGGGGACCCACCAGCTCGATCAGCCGGAGCTCCACAGCGAAGTGCACATCCTCCGCTTCCAGGCCCGGCTGGAACTGCCCGGCTGCCGCTTCGCCCCGCACCTGCTCCAGGGCCTCAATCAAGCGGCTGGCCTCCGCCTCGCTGAGAACCCCGCAGCGACCCAGCATGCGGGCATGGGCGATCGACCCATCCAGGTCCTCCTGCAACAGGGTGAGATCGAAGCCGATCGAGGCGTTGAACCGCTCGATCGCGGGATGCAGACCCTGCTCAAACCGATCGCTCCAGCTCCCCGCCCTGCCGCCGGTGACCCCCGCCCCTGGGGATGGGGATGGAGGTGGCGGCGAGCTGGAAGGGGCGGCCATGGTGGCGTCGCGGCACGGGGGTTCAGCTTGCCATTGGGCCAGAAGCCAGCGGCAGCGGCGGCAGCATCACCTCCTCCCGCACCTTCAACACCACCATCGACGCATCGTCATCGGCTTGACGGCCGGCTCCAAGAAACCGGTCGAGGCGCTGGAACAACTGGTCGAGGATGCCCTGGGCGCCCAATCCCGAACGGCAAGCGGTCTGGAAGGTGCGCACCAGCCGCTCCTCATCGAAACGCTCGCCGCCCAGCCCGGCCGCCTCGGTGACGCCATCGGTGTAATACAACAAGGCATCCCCCGGTTCGAGCACCACCTCGCCTCGGCCATAGTCGGCTTCGCTCTGCAGGCCGATCAGCAGGCCGGACGTGTCGAGCCGGTCGACCCGGCCACCCTGGCGCCGCCAAATCAGTGGCGGATTGTGGGCGGCATTGGCATAGCGCAACAGGCGCGTGCGGGGGTCGTAATCGGAATAGAAGAGGGTCACGAAGCGGTGGGAATGGGCCAGATCCTCCTGCGCCAGCTTGTTGAGATCATGCAGGATGCGATCAGGCGGCAGACCGCTGAGCACCTCGGCGCGCAGCATGCCGCGCAGCAGGGACATCACCAGACCGGCTGGCACCCCCTTGCCCATCACATCGCCGATCACCAGCGCCCATTGCCCCTGCTCCCGTCGACGTCCGACCGCATCGGGGCAGGTGGGGATGAAGTCGTAGTAATCGCCTCCCACCTGGAAAGCAGGCCGGCAGCGGGCCGCCAACTCCACCCCCTCGATCACCGGACAGTGATCCGGCAACAGCTGGGCTTGGATATCGGCTCCGATGCTGAGCTGGCGATCAAGTCGCTCATGCCGACGCATGTCCTCCTGGAGGATCTCGTTCTCAAGCGCTACGCCCGTGAGATCGGCCGTGATCTGCAGATGGCGGCCGCGCATCTCGCTCCAGCTGTAAGCCCTCTGCTGACTGAACACGTAGAGGCGGCCGCGCTGGCGACTGCGAGCCACCACCGAGGTGGCGTAGAGCTGCCCACCCCCCAGCAACCGCTGCACCAGGGGATCGAGGAACTGGGCTAGCTGCTCCTCCCCCGAGAGCGACTGGAACTGGCTGTCTGGCATTGCTGCCAGCTGGCGCATCACCTCCTGGCAGCGATCGCCCGCCGTGGTCTGCAACTGCTCGCGGCGCAGGCGACCATCGGGGTGAAACACCACCAGCAGGCCAACCTCAGCCTCCACCAGGCGCGAGGCCACCACCGGCACCAGCTCGAGATACCTGTTCAGATTGGTGAAGCTTCGCAAGGCAAAAGCCAGGGAAGCCAATAACTCCTGATTGCGCCGTTGCTCGCGGTTGAGACTGTCGAGCAACTCCCGCAGGGAGGCCGTGGCCGAGAGGGACTGAGCCGACCCGCGGGTCGTGGCGGGCTGCTGCGGTGGCCGATGGGGGGGCTTGCTGCTCAAGGAGCGGCCCAGGGGCCCTGAAACGTAGCAGCGATCTCCGGGTGGCCTTGGCCTGCGTGCGCATCCCCTGGTGGGCCCTTGGGAAGGGCCCGAGTTCAGCCGGAGAGCAGGGCCTCCACGAACTCAAAGCTGTTAAAGGGCCGCAGATCGCGAACGCTTTCCCCAGCACCAATAAAACGAATGGGCAAGCCCGCGTCGTGGGCCACAGCGATGGCCACACCCCCACGGGCGCTGCCATCCAACTTGGTCAGCACCACCCCGGTGAGGCCGGCGGCTGGGGCAAAGGCCATCGCCTGACGCAGGCCGTTCTGGCCCTGACTGGCATCGAGCACCAACAACGACTCGACGACGGCTTCCGGCGCCAGCCGATCGACGATGCGACGCACCTTGGCCAGCTCCTCCATCAGGTTGTGCTTGGTCTGCAGGCGGCCTGCCGTATCCACCAGCAGCAGCTCGCTGCCACGGGAGCGGGCGGCACCGATGGCGTCGTAGACCACCGCGGCGGGATCGGCATGGGGACTGGGATTGGCGATCACGGGCACGCCGCTGCGTTCGCCCCAGACCGTGACCTGCTCCACCGCGGCCGCCCGGAAGGTGTCGGCGGCGGCGATCAGGCAGCTGTAACCGCTGCGCACCGCCAGGTTGGCGAGCTTGCCCAGGGTGGTGGTCTTGCCGACGCCGTTGACCCCCACGAGCAACCAGATGTTCAGCCGCTCGCGGCTGGGTGCCAGCAGCGACCGACCATCGCGCTGGCTGGGGGCATCCAGCAACTGACGCAGCTGCTCCGTGAGGAAGCGCAGACCCTCAGCGGGGTCGACCACCTCCTCGTTGAGGCGCCGCCGCAGGGCATCCAGCACCAGATCGGTGGCCTGGACCCCCACATCCGCCTGCAGCAATGTGGTTTCCAGGTCATCCAACACCTCGGGGCTGAGGGGGTCGTCGCCCAGGGTTTCCAGCAGCTGGGTGACGAAACCACGCCGCGTCTTCTCCAGGCCGCGCCGCAGCCGTGTCAGCCAGTCGATCTCCTCGATCGACACATCCTCCACCCGGCGACCCTGGGCGGCGAGCACCTCAGCCGACCAGGTGAAGGCATCATCGAAGGCACCGAGGCTGGGCTCAGAATCCGCTTCCGCCCCAGACTTCCGCTCGCCCGGCAGCTCCTGGAGCTCAACAGCGGGGGCGGTGGGTTCAGCCCCAACCGCCGGCGGCTCCAGCGCGGGGGCCGTGAGCTGCCGCAACCGCTCCTGGCGGGCCGCCGCGGCCTGCTCCAGCAGCGACAGGGTGGGGGCGGCCTCCGCAAGAGTTGGGGCGGAGGGAAGCGAGCTGGGCGGGGGGAGCGGCTCGGGGCTGAGGGTGGTGACCGGCGGCTCGGGCGCGTGGGCCTGACTCGACTCCGGCGCGGCAGCTGGCGCGGGGGGGAGGTCCGCTAGCGGGCCCGATGGGCCTTCCCCCGCAGGCTCTGGAGCGGCGGCGGCGGCGCTGGAATCGGTCAGGGAGACCGGGGCGGGGGCCGGCTCAATGGCGCCGGCGAGGAAGGAACCAGCCTCAGCAGGCCCTTCTGCCGGCCTGTCAACGGCCTCGGCCTGGGGGGGCTCGGCCTGGGGAGGCTCGGCGCCGCGGGACCCTTCTTGCTGGGCTTTCAGGCGGGCATAGGCCTCCCGGGCCCAGGCGAGGGCATCCTGGTCGATCCCCGCGGCGGCGGTCGGTTCGACCGGTTCGGCGGGGGCGGAGCTGGCAGGGGTGCCGGCGCCGGTTGCCGGGGTTGGCGCTTCGGGGCCGGTGGCGGGACCGGTGGTGCGGCCGTCGTCGCCATCGGACGCCTCGGCCGGAGCGGCCACCGTTGCGCCCTCAACGCCGGCGTCATCCGCCGCGGTTGCGGGCGGCTCGGGCTCGGCTGGGGCGGAGCTGCGGCGGAACCAGTCGAACACCATGGTGGCTGTGGAAGGCAGCGGTCAGACGTGGGCCGCGGTGAAGCGCCGCAGCACACCATTGATCATGCGCCGGCCCTGCTCATCGCTGTAGCGGTTGGCCAACTCCACGGCCTCATTGCAGGCCACGGCCGGCGGCGTGTCGAAGCTCTCCAGATCGGCCACGGCCAACCGCAGGATATCGCGGTCGATGCGGGGCAGACGGGTCAACCGCCAACCCTCCATTACGGCGTCGAGGCGGGCGTCGATGCCGGCGCGGTCGCGCAGCACGGCGCCGGCACGGGCAATCGCACCGCGCCGCACCTCCTGCTGGTCGGCCAGCAGCAGCAGGCGCGGCAGCTCCAGGCTGGCGGAGAGGCGATTGAGAGCTTGCTCAGCTTGGCTGAGCCCGGCTCGCAGGTGCTCCCGCACCCGCGGCAGGCGCTGCTCCCCCTCATCCTGCAATTCGCTGTCGAGCAGCTGCCGCTGTGCCTGCTCAAGATCCACGGCGGAGCGGTCCAGGGCATCGCGCACGTGCTGCTGGAGGCTGGTGAGCGCCTGGATCAACAGGGATTCCATCGAGGGCTCCGCGCTGGGAGCCGGCGCGGCGGAGCGGTCGCTGACTTGGCCCAGCATCAGCAGGGCCAGTTCACGGGAAAGGGTGCGACTCTGCATCAGGAGAGCTGCGGGGTTCGCAGCTGGGCCAGAAGGCTGGAAAAACTACGGCTGGAAGGTGGGGTGCGGTCGTCAGGGTTGACGATGCCAGCGGAGATGATCGTGCGGAACGCATCTTCCACACTCAGATCGATATCGCGCACGGACCGCTCCGGGACGACCGCATACCAACCGGTGGTGGGGTTGGGAGCGGTGGGGATGAAAACGCTCAGCATGGTCTCGCTGAAGTCGGCCTGCACGGCGCTGCTGAGCACCCCGGTGACAAAACCAACGGCAAACAATCCTTCGCGGGGATACTCCACCAACACCACGCGGCGGAAACGGCGGGAGTTGTCGCGCAGGAAGGTCTCCAGCAGCTGCTTGAGGGTCTTGTAAACGGAGCCCGCCAGAGGGATGCGCAACAGCGTGCCCTCCCCGAACTCCAGCAGCCAACGGCCGACGATGTTTCGTGCCATCAGGCCGATCAGCAGAATGCCCAGCAGGGGCACCAAGAGGCCCACTCCCAGGTTGATCAGCTCCTGCAGGAGCGGATTAAGGGTGTTGAACGGGTTGAACTGCTTGGGGATGGTGGTGAGGAACGCCAGCACGAAACGGCTGACAGTGGTGGCCAGCCAGATGGTGGTGGCCAGAGGGATCACCACCAGCAGGCCCGCGATCAGATCATTTTTGAGGTCCTGCCGCAGGCGCTCGGCCAGCGGCTGATCAAGACGGGGACCAGGGGAGGAGACCAAGGCAGGCAACCTGGACGCGTCCTCCAAACCTAACGATCCGTCCGGCGGGCCGGTCAGGCTCAGAGGACGCTGCCGAGGCAGAGGATGGTGAAGGCGACGATCAGCACCACAGCCCCACCCGAACCGCCAAAGCGCCGTTGGTTGAGGGTGACCAAGTTGGTCTGCTCGCTCTGTTTGAGCTGGCTTTGCAGCTGGTCGAGCTGGCGATCGATGAAGGCTCGGGCCGCCTGGGTTTTCTGAGCTTCGGTAACCCCTGGGGGCACCTGGCCACTGGCCTGGAACTGCTGGATCACCTGCTGCAAGAAAGCGGGGTTCTTGCTTTGGATCCGGGCGGTTTCCAGCCGGCTCTTCTGCTGGGCCAGCTGGCGATCGGCCTGCTGCTGGAGAAGTTGATCGCCACTGAACGACACCGGCAGGGCGGCGGTGAGGCTGATGGCCAGGAGGCCGCTGAGAATGCAAACAGCCCAAAGCAGCGGCGAGCGAGCCTCCCCTTTATCATCGAGACGGGCGGAAAGGTACATCAGAATCAAGCCCACCAACCCCATCGGGGACTGGGCGATCAGCCGCTCCACCAGCAGCTGGCGGAAAGACTCCTCCTGCCATTGTCCGATGGTGAGCACGGCTAGCACCTGGAGCAGCAGAATCACCACCAAGGTGATGCCCATCCAGCGCAACAGGGGGCTGAATTTGGAGCCGGAATCAACGCTCACGCCGCAGGGAGCAACTGGCGCAGACTCTACCGGCCATCCATGGGCCTGACCCCTGACGCTGAGCTTGGGGCCGCCCTGCGCCAGCAGGCCCGGGCCGAGGGTTTCGATCCGGTGGGAATCGCCTCGGTGCCGGGTGGGGAACGGCTGGCCCTGCGCACGGCAGCCCTGGAGCGCTGGCTGCAGGCCGGACACCAGGCCGATATGGCCTGGATGGCGGACCCGCGTCGCCAGACCCCGGCGGCACTGCTAC
>JBKCTK010000254.1:0-4243 GCA_046319055.1 Synechococcaceae cyanobacterium | reverse complement strand
AGGTTCGCCCCGGGCCCCATAGGCTGGGCAGGCCTTACGGAAGGGGATGGTGCCCGCCGGGGAGGACATCCTCCATTCCAGGTCGCCGGTCGGCGAGGCTCAGCCCGAGGGTCTGGATCAGCCCAGCCTGCGGTTGCTGCTTGTCGCCACCCGCCAGCATCTGGCCACGCCGGATCTGCGAGCCCTGCTGACCCTGCTGCGCACGGAGGACTGCGGCTTCCAGATCGCCTTGGAGATCGCCGATCCAGCCAGGGCTCCGGAACTGCTGGAACTGCATCGCCTCGTGGCCACTCCGGCCCTGGTGAAGCTGGATCCGCCGCCGCGGCGCGTGTTCGCGGGCAACACCCTTACCTTGCAACTGCGCAACTGGCTGCCCCGCTGGAAGCACGCTGAGGTGGTGAGCACCCTGGGCCGGAGCCTGGGCCCCCCCGAGTTCGACGGCAGTCGCAGCCAGCGGGAGGTGCAGCTGGAGGATCAGCTGCTGGTGATGCGCCAGGAAAACGAAACCCTGATCGAACGTCTGGGCGTGCAGGAACGCCTGCTGCGGATGGTGGCCCACGAGCTGCGCACGCCGCTCACGGCCGCCAAGCTCGCGCTGCAGAGCCACGGTCTCGGCCAGATCGATGAACCGCGCTTCCACGATGTGCTGCGGCGGCGTCTCGACGACATTGAGGCCCTCTCCAGGGACCTGCTGGAGGTGGGCACCACCCGCTGGGAGGCGCTGTTCAACCCCCAGCGGCTCGCCTTGGGGCCGGTGATTGCCGAAGCGATCCTGGAGCTGGAAAAGCTGTGGGTGGGCCGGAATCTGGAGCTGGTCACCGACATCCCGGCCGACCTGCCTGACGTCTACGCCGACCAACGCCGCATGCGTCAGGTGCTGCTCAACCTGCTGGAGAACGCTCTCAAGTTCTCGCCGGAGCGGGGACGGGTCAGCCTGACCATGCTGCACCGCACCAACCAATGGGTGCAGGTGAGCGTGTGCGACAGCGGGCCGGGCATCCCCCGCGATGAACAGCAGCGGATTTTTCAGGATCGGGTGCGGCTACCCCAGACCTCTGGCACCACCTCCGGCTTCGGCGTCGGCCTTTCGGTGTGCCGTCGCATCGCCGAAGTGCACGGGGGACGCATCTGGGTGGTCTCCGAACCGGGGGAGGGAGCCTGCTTTCACTTCACCATTCCGGTCTGGTCGGGCCAGTCGGGGTAGCCCCTCGCCGTCTCCGGCCAGCCCTGGAGGCCCCGCCCCCGCCCCCGGCCCCCGGAGACCCGGGCGCGGGGCCTCCACGATTCCGCCGTCGCTCCGGGTCCGTTCAGCCCAGGGCTGCGCCGTGAACAGCCCCGCAAGCTGATCCCGATGCGGCCATGGGTTTCAGCCGGAGATCGCCTGCGAGCGATGCCGGTTCGAGGCGCCCTGAGCGAACCTCCAACAACCCCCTAGACCAAGCCAGAGGAGGCCAGAGAGGCCCAAGCATCGACCCGCCGGGGCCTCGGGCTGCGATCCTCCTGAACCCATGGGCGCGGGGCGACGGCGCCGCGAGCTGGCCCCTGGCGCCATGCCACCGGTCCTGGATGGTTCACCAGAGAGGTCTCGGCGCGGGGGTGGGGTTGGCCGGCAGCCCGCAAGCGGCGGCGAGCGACCAGGGAACCGCCGTCACCCTTCCTGGAGCCTTGACGAAGGCCCCCACCGCCCCGTAACTTCCAAAAGCAGCAGCGGGATGAAGCGCCGATCGGCTCCACCGATCGAGCCCACCATCACCGCGTTGCGGCCTCGCCCCCATCGTCTAGAGGCCTAGGACACCTCCCTTTCACGGAGGCGACAGGGGTTCGAATCCCCTTGGGGGTATGAACAGTTCGATTCGAAAGGTGCTCTCTGGGCCTACCCTGGCTTAACCCAGGGTGTGGCTTCGTTGTTGGGTTTGACCGACCAGCACCAGGTCGAGCACCAAGGCCAGCTCCAGAGGCCCGCATTGGGCCCGCTCCGACTTGATGGCCAACCGCCAGCCGCACCTGCGACACCCTGGGGCTGGCCCATGGCGATGACGATCGGCAGCCCTTGGCTTGGCCAACAGCTCTCCATGGCGCGCCCCAGGCCCCCTGTCTGGTCGCTACCGCCATCCCCATCCCCCACCGCCACCATCCCCACCGCGGCCGCTCCGGCAACCTCCGCCGCTCCGCCGTGTGGCATGGCCCAACCGGCTGGCTCCGCTGGTCAGCCGATCTAGGGCGGCTCAGCTGTGTTGCAGCCGCTCACAGAGCTGCTGATCGTCGCCCCATCTCACCTGGCTCGCTGGCGATCCGTTGATCCCGCCGGGATGATGCCCTCAGCCCAGCGGTGAAGCCCGCGCCCCAGGGGTCTGGCCTGCTGGATCGAGCGGGAGAAGCGGACCTCGCTTCGGCGTCCGCTGGGGCTCAGGCCGCCAGGCCTGCACGGCGCTGGGCTTCCTGCTGCACACCGCGGAGATTCGAGGCCAGGTCTTGTTGGAGGCGCTGCTCAATCAGGCCGATGGGCATGCCGGGTTTGCCTTGCACGGTGAGCTCATAGAGGAGCCAGGAGCTGATGCCATCGCGGCCCACCCGCCAGGCGCCCTTGAAGCAGCGGAAATCACCTTCAAGCAGATGGAAACTGAGGCAGCCCTGCTCGCGGTCCTCCAGGAGCTCAAGCTGAACGCGGGCGGAGAAGCGCATGCCACAAAACTGCTGACTGCCCACCTGCTCCAACGCCACCCGGTTGCCCAGGCGCCAAAGTAGGCGGGAGCTCTGGAGATTCGGGATAAAGCAGTGCAGATTGGCGTAGTCGGTCAAGACCGACCAAAGCCACTCGGGATCAAGGGCGAGCCTGAGCTTCACCGCCAAGCGCCGAACGCCCCCCTGGTGGCGTTCCATCTCCTGCTGGATGGTGTCGAGGAGACAACTGTCTAGCCCGACCGGCTCAAGCATGGCTTGGGGCGACGGGGTCGGGGACACCAGGAGCTGCGACAAAATGCTGAGACACGTGTGCGGGTCGGGGCCGACAACAGGTAGGGAGGAGAGCAGCGATGGAGCGTCGCTCAGGAACCCAGGCTGGTGGCGGAATCAGCAAGGTGGAGGCAATGGCGGGTTGGCCAGAGCTCTGATCACCGGAGAGGGGCCAGTCCATCGGTGGGCGACCCATGGGCCGCTGGTTGCGGGCACCCCGCGGGGGGAACTTGCGAAACCGTCCTGTGGCTGGTGCTTTTCCGCCAACTTAACCCGAATCCCGGGGTTTGTGCGGTCCCCGTCAGGGGGCATGGAGGTGGGTTCCTATGATCAGCCGGCGTTCCGGCGGTTCCATTGATATGCGCGTCTCCACGGGTCAGGCCAGCCGTGCCGACAACCGGATGTTCTCCGTCCTTGTCGAATCCCTCGGCATCGGTCGCCAGCGACGCTCGCAGCGCACTCTCACCGTGCCATTTGAGCGTCTGCAGTCGCTGATGCAGACCATCGCCCGGCAGGGTGGTCGAATTCTGGCGATCAACGACGCGGAGGTGCCGGCCGCCGCGGCGTCCGACTCCGCTGCGGCGGCGGCTGCCGCCGCTCCGGCCCCCGAGGCCTCCACACCCGCCCCAACTCCAAAAGTGAGCTCCTCCGCCCACGCCAACGTCCCGGTCAATCTCTACAAGCCGAAGACACCGTTCATCGGCACGGTCACCGATAACTACAGCCTGCTGGCGGAAGGCGCCATCGGCCGGGTGAATCACATCACCTTCGACATCAGCGGTGGTGACCCCCTGCTCCACTATGTGGAGGGCCAGTCGATCGGCATCATTCCCGATGGGGAAGACGCCAACGGCAAACCCCACAAGCAGCGTCTCTACTCGATCGCCAGCACCCGCCACGGCGACAACCTGCACGACAGCACCGTCTCCCTGTGCGTCCGCCAGCTCCAATACGAGAAAGACGGCGAAACGATCAATGGCGTCTGCTCCACCTTCCTCTGCGACATCGAGCCTGGCGCCAAGGTGAAGATCACCGGGCCGGTGGGCAAAGAGATGCTGCTCCCCCCCGACGAAGACGCCAACGTGATCATGCTGGCCACCGGCACCGGGATCGCCCCGATGCGGGCCTACTTGCGTCGCATGTTCGAGCCCGGCGAGCGCGACAAGAACCCTGGCTACCAGTTCCGTGGCAAGGCTTGGCTATTCATGTGGGTTCAGAAAACCGCCAACCTGCTCTACGAAGACGATTTCCAGCGCTATCTCGCCGAGTTCCCCGACAACTTCATCTACAC
>JBKCTK010000253.1:0-14473 GCA_046319055.1 Synechococcaceae cyanobacterium | reverse complement strand
GGGGAGGGCTGCCCGGTGCGCGAGATCCGCTCGCAACGCGACCCGCTCTTCGGCGGCAACCCCCCCGAATGGTTGGGCCTGAAGATCAAGGGACCGTTCGGCGGCTCGGTGGAGGGCGACTTCACCCAGCGGGTGGAGCGGCGCCTGGCCGCCGGCGGCATCACCGTGCCGATCGTGGCGGAGACCCAGCGGTTCGATGCCCTGGGGGCCTATGTCGCCGGCCTGCGGGCCAAGGTCGACGTGGCGGCCCTGGCGGTGGGCCTTGAACGGCTGGGGCTGCGGGTGATCGTGGATCCGATGCACGGCTCGGCGGCTGGGGTGCTGCCGGCGCTGCTGGGTGAGGCGGCGGTGCAGGCCGGCGTGATCCGGGAGATCCGTGGCAACCGCGACCCGCTGTTCGGCGGCCATCCCCCGGAACCGCTAGCGGCCTACCTGGAGGAGCTGATCGGCGCGGTGCGGGCCTCCACCGCGGCGGGTCAGCCGGCCTTGGGCATCGTGTTCGATGGCGATGGCGACCGCATCGCCGCCGTGGATGAACACGGGCGTTTCTGCAGCACCCAGTTGCTGATGCCGCTGTTCATCGATCACCTGGCCCGGGCGCGACAGCTGCCCGGCAGCGTGATCAAAACCGTGAGCGGCTCCGACCTGATGGCGCTGGTGGCCGAGAACCTCGGGCGCACCGTGCTGGAGAAACCGGTGGGGTTCAAATACATCGCGGCGGAGATGCTCGCCGGGGGAGTGCTGGTGGGCGGTGAGGAATCCGGTGGCGTGGGTTTCGGCATGCACCTGCCGGAACGCGATGCCCCGTTCGCGGCGCTGCTGTTGATCGAGGCGCTGGTGGAGGGCAGCGCGCCGCTGGGACAGCGCCTGGATGGGCTGCAAGAGCGCTGTGGCGGGGCTGCCGCCTACGACCGGCTCGACTTGCGACTGGTGGACATGGCAGCCCGTCAGCGTCTCGAAACACGCCTCGCGGAAGCCCCCCCGGAGGAGGTGGCCGGCGAGCCGGTGCGAGAGGTGATCCGCACCGATGGCGTGAAGTTGCGGCTGGGGCCAAGCCACTGGCTGATGCTGCGCTTCTCGGGCACGGAGCCGCTGCTGCGGCTGTATTGCGAGGCTCCCGACGCCAACCGGGTGAGCGCGGTGCTGGCTTGGGCCCGGCAGTTGGCAGAGAACGCCTGACCTGTTCCTCAAGGGTCCAGCCAGCGCTCCTTCGAGAGCGTGCGGGGTCCATGGATCGGCCGGGGGCCTCTGGGCACCTCGGTGGCTCTACCAACCTTCAACCTGATCAGCAACAAAGCTCCTCATCAGAGGAATGCGGTCTCACGCCTGGCAAGAACGGGCTTCTGGCGCCTCGCCTTTGGGCGCTCATGCGTGCCAGTCAGCATTCCTCAGCCAGTGATCGTTGGCTCTGCGGAGCTTTATTGCTGATCAGGACCCTCAAAGCCCCTGGAGGAATCTCCAATCAAGGCATCGAGTCTCGGGAGCCTCGGGGTATCCAATCGCCGCCCGAAGCGCCAAGGATCAGCCTGTGGACGCGGTCAGGAAGAGTGGCGCAAAGCCCAGCAGCATGGCCGCCGGTGGAGGCCTGGAATCGGAGCCGCCGAACGCTAGATGGCGGTTCCTCGTTGTTGGCCGGGTGGACGTCGGGGCCGAGCGCACCAGGGCCCTGAGGACGCTGCGAGCCTGCAGATCTCCGGCAGATTCACCCCTGGAGCGCGAGGGCTGCCGCCCCCCTCCTGCGAGCGCCCCGAGCAAAGGGGGCAGGAGGATGGCGGGCCATGCCACAAACTCGCGGCAGAAGCAAACTCACCTCCAGCCCAGCCCAGCCCAGCCCAGCCCAGCCCGACCTACCGCCTAATTCGATGAAGCCTTGACAAGCCTTTAGCCTGTTAAATCATAATGAGCGGAGCAATATGCGTCAACTTCCGCCCTCGCCCAACAGGAGAGACCGCGAATTCACCGGTCGCCTGGCGGTTCACGGGGGCCTGGGATCGGGTTGCAGCCTCCTGGCCCTGGGGCATCGAGGAGGGGCCGACAGCGCGGTAACTCAGGGCAGGCCACGATCAGCCGCAAATCAATTCCCACTGAACCGAAGGGAAGCACTCGGGAGCGGAGAGCCGGGAAAGCATTAGCGGTCACAGTGGATGAGGGCTGAGGGCACGGCGCCGCCTTGGAGAAGCGGCACTGCTGCCCAGAAGATCGCAGCCCAACCGCGCCAGAAGCAGCAAGATACAGATTGCTTTGGCGGGGTGAATCCATGGATTTCCCAGAGAATAGCGGCAAGTCCCCAGTCAGTCTCCGCAGGCCAGAAGCCCCAGAAGCCAGAGGTCGCCCAGGCAGGCAAACGACCAATGCCCCTTAGCCCTGGATAGGCAGGGCCTAAGGCAGGTCTCAACATTCCCTCTACATCGCAAATACATCATCGGATCGATCACCCAACAGCCTGTCGACCCATCTATGTGTCGAGGCACACATCTGGACGAAAAGCGAACTGTTATGCCAGGATACCGCCGCAAAGCCCCAAGGCCATGTAGCTAAGCCAGCCCCCTTGAGCGCACATCCCCTCCAAATTCGCCACCCCAAAGAGCATGAGGAGGCCCATCACAACGACCCAAGGGAGCACTCTCCAGGCCTACGGCGGCATCTCATCCGTCATCCGCGAACGTCGAGGCCGCAACCCCTGAATGCGACTTTGTTGAGCTTCAGCGTCGCCATGCTGCTCGGCCAATAGTGCAACTTTTTGCTGCCATCCACCTCGCCACCCTACTGACTCCATCCCATGTACGATTACACAATTGACCTTAAGGTCATCAAACCCTCAACCCTTGCCAACGGGACGGACGGTTGCGTTCAGGTCACAGCCTGCCTCAACACATCGCTGGTCACCGCGGTTGACAGCTACTACCTGAAACTCAGGAATCTCTCGGCCAGGGTTGATCGTGTGTACATCTCGCTCTTCGCCTCGACTGACAAAATACTCGACAACCAAGATTTCCAGCTCACCGCCAGCCCGGTGATGATTCAGCTGCCACGCAGCATGGTTAACACGATCAACATTAATTACAGCACCCAACTGGCAGCACTGGCGCAGGCTTCCTACCACATCATCGCCAAGCTGGATGCCGACAGATGTGTGGAGCTTGGCTCTGCCCTCGATAATAACCAGGCGTTCAGTCTGGCGAATGTCAGCAACAGCGACCCAATCCTGGTTTGGACCAGCTGCGCCCTGAACGCGGTGAAGTCCGCCGGCAGCAACGGCAAATCTGGCCTACCGCCCACGATGGGCACCAGGATGGCGGCGCAGCTCACCACCGCCATGCTGAATACGCTGGCGGCCTTCGATCCAAGCGTCAAACCTTACAACCGCGACAACACATTCTCGCTGCCAACTCCCCCATCCAGTATCGACCGCAATGCGGCGCTGGTGGGCGCGGCCCAAAGAATTCTTGCTCTAGAGCTGCCTGGCGAATTCACAATCATCCAGGATCAACTGACCAAATCCTGCCTAGCGCTCAAAGCAGCTGGGCTGTCTCAGGCCACAATCGATGCCAGCCTTGCTTTTGGTTCCGGGATTGCCGACCAGATCCGGGTGATGCGGGCGAATGATGGCTCCGCCAATAACACCCCCTACACCCCACCAGCCGATGGTCTAGAGGGTTATGTCTGGATGCCGGCCACCTCCGGGCCGACGGCCAATGTGGCGCTGGGTCCCAACTGGGGGGCGGTGACGCCATGGATGATCGATACCCCCAACAACAGTAAGTTCAAGAGCGATGGCTTGCAGGCGCGGCCGGATGTGAATCTCGATCTATATGCCGAACAGCTCAACGAAGTGCGGCTCTACGGCGGCTTGGCCAATACCAGCACAACCACCCTGCTACGCACAGCGGATCAAACCGAGATTGCCAAATTCTGGGCCTACGACAGGACGGATACCTTCCGGCCCTACGGCCAGCTGCTCGACATTGCCATGGAGGTGGCCCAGCGAGAGGGGAGCAGTCAAGCCACCAACGCCAAGCTGCTCTCCAGCCTCAGCATATCGATGGCGGACGCGGTGATCTGTGCCTGGAAAGCGAAATACGAGGAAGTGCAGCCCCGCCCCTATGACCTCATCACAGGCACATTTTCAGACACTGACAACACGGCTGTCACGGTGCGCGATTCAAGCTGGCAAAGCCTGCTGTTCCCCATCAATGGCGTCCAATCTCCGCCCTTCCCGGATTTCATGTCTGGTCATTCCGTGATGGGGGGCACCTTTGCCAGTGTGATGACCAGCTTCTTCGGTGACGACCTCACCTTTTCCACCACCTCCCAGGAACTGCCTGGGGTGGTGCGCAGTTTCACGTCTTACACGGAAAACAACCCGGATGGGACGACGGTGAAACGCAGCAGCTTCTACAAAGCCGGCATGGAGGATGCCCTCAGCCGGATCTACGGCGGTGTGCACATCCGGGAGGCCTGTATCGATTCCTTCGATGTGGGCCTGCGGGTGGGGAACGCGGTGGCGCAGATGTTCCTCAGCGGTGCTCCCTTGAGCACCGTTTCGTAGTTGGCTTCAGGTCTCTTCAAGCAGGCTTTGGGCCCGATCCAGCCCGGCAGTGTCAGGCCCAAAGCCCGGTGGTCGCCGCCTTGAGCCAGGCCGCTGGCAGGTTCACCCCAAGCGCTGGCCAGCGCGACGGGAGGGGCCGTAGGTGGGGTCCACCGCGCAACCTGGCCGCTCTGGTCAGCCACAACGCTCCGCGCAGCAAAACGGTGCGCCTTGGGAGCGCCTTTTCCGGCTGCCGCCAACCTGCTTTCAACGCCATGCTTTAGGTGCTTGCTTGGCTAATCGTGGGGAGCGTTGTGGCTGATCAGGACTTGGCCAAGCCGTGCCTGATGGGACCTAAGTGGCCAGCATCCCCGGCCCCGCAACGTTGGGCAGCCCCGACCGGCTCACAGCCGCGCGATGGCCGCCCGCGTCTCCTTCACGTCTTGGCGGCGGCGCTCCTCCTGGCGCTTGTCGTGCAGCTTGCGGCCTTTGCCCAGGCCCAGGGTCACCTTGATCCAGGAGCCCTGCAGATGCAAATCCAGCGGCACCAGGGTGAGCCCCTTCTGATCCAGTGCGCCCCGCAACCGATCGATCTCGCGGCGGTGCGCCAACAGCCGCCGCACCCGCAACGGGTCGTGGTTGAAAAAACGGCCCGCATGGCTGTGGGGTGACACATGCACGTTGTGCAGCTGCAGTTCGCCATTGCGGATCAAACAGAAGCCATCGCGGAGGTTCGCCTGGCCCGCCCGGATCGATTTCACCTCTGTGCCCAGCAGCTCGATCCCGCACTCCAGCGTCTCGAGGATCTCGTACTGGTGGCGGGCGAAGCGGTTCTCCGCCAGGCGACGGTTGGCGCTGGCGCGCCCCTTCGCGGCCCCCTTGGCCCCCGCCTGTTGCTTCGCCGCCTTCGCCATGGCGCTGTCTCCGCACGTCCCCGTAACCCACGACCCTAGGGAGACCTCGGTACCCTCGCAGCATGGCGATCATCTCCTCCAGTTCGGCCAACGCCGCGCCGCAACGACGGCAGCGTCCAGCCGAGCGGCCGGAGAACGCTGCCGAGGCCAAGGCTTCCCCGCCGGGATCAGGCCTGCTGAACCCGGAAGCCGAGCCCGACCTGGATGGCGGCGATGGCGGCGGCCGCGAAGACACGTTGCGGCCCCGCCGCCTGCGGGACTACATCGGCCAGCGGGATCTCAAACAGGTGCTGGGGATCGCGGTGGCGGCCACCCGCGGCCGCGGAGAGGCGCTCGATCATGTGCTGCTGCACGGTCCTCCCGGCTTGGGGAAGACCACCATGGCCCTGGTGCTGGCGGAGGAGCTGGGCGTGCGCTGCCGCATCACCAGCGCCCCAGCGCTGGAGCGCCCCCGCGACATCGTCGGATTGCTGGTGAACCTGCAACCGCGCGAGGTGCTGTTCATCGACGAAATCCACCGCCTCAACCGGGTGGCCGAGGAACTCCTCTACCCCGCCATGGAAGACTTCCGGCTCGACCTCACGGTGGGCAAAGGCACCACCGCCCGCACCCGCACCCTGCCCTTGCCGCCCTTCACGCTGGTGGGGGCCACCACGCGGGCCGGTGCCCTGAGCTCACCGCTGCGGGACCGCTTCGGCCTGATCCAACGGCTGGAGTTCTACGACCTGGACGATCTGCGGGCAATTGTGGAACGGGCCGCCGCGCTGCTGCGGCTCAACCTGGATCCCCAGGCCGCCGTCGAGGTGGCGCGTCGCTGTCGAGGCACACCGCGGATCGCCAACCGCCTGCTGCGGCGCGTGCGCGACGTCGCCAGCGTGCGAGGCCAGGGGCACATCCATGCCGATCTGGTGCACGAGGCCCTCAGCCTGCACCAGGTTGATGCCCGGGGCCTGGATGCCAGCGACCGCCGCCTGCTGCGCCTGCTGCTGGAGGCCCATGCTGGCGGTCCGGTGGGGCTGGAGACCCTGGCCGCGAGCCTGGGGGAGGATCCCGCCACCCTGGAGACGGTGGTCGAGCCATTCCTGTTGCAGCTGGGCTTTCTGCAGCGCACCCCCCGCGGCCGCGTGATCACCGCGGCGGGGAGCGCCCACATCCTCGATCGGCAGGACAACCCGACATGAGCGCGGCAGCAGAGCCAACCCGGCCCAACGCCCCGCCTCCCAGCCCCCGGCGCCGGCGGGAGGCCCGGCTGCTCGGCCGTCGGGCCGCGCCGATTCGGGCGTGGCTACTGCTGCCCCTGCTGGCCTTCTCGCTGCTGATCCTGCCAGCCGCGGCCCTGGCGGGCAGCCCACAGGCCACCCCGCGGATTGAGCTGGCCGTCAGCGGTTGCACGGCAGCCCCCAGGTCCAACGCCGCCGGCAGCCCCCCCCCATGGCCGGGGATCGCGGGCCCCGGCAGCCGCGAGGGCGGCGCTACCGCCGACAAGGCAGCAACCCGCGTGAGCGGCGGCAAGGCCGCCCTGTTCGAGCAGGCCCTGGCCGCCAGCCGCGCCGGCGGCTTTGCCGCCGCGCTGCCGCTCTGGGATGCGGTGCTGCAGCGCGATCCCGAGGATGCCGCCGCCTGGAGCAACCGCGGCAATGTGCGCCCGGCCTTGGGCGACGCCGAAGGGGCGATCGCCGACCAGGGGCGGGCCATGGACCTGGATCCGCGGCACCCCGATCCCCATCTCAACCGCGGCACCGCGGAGGAATCCCTGGGCCATTGGCAGGCCGCTGCCGCCGACTACCAGTGGATCCTGGAGCGTGATCCGCTGGAGGCCTCCGCCCTCTACAACCTCGGCAACGTGAATGGCTCCCTCGGCGACTGGCAGGCGGCACGGGACTGTTTCAACGCCGCCGCCCTGGCCCGGCCCGGCTTCGCCATGGCCCGTTCCAGTGCCGCCCTGGCCGCCTTCCAGCTGGGCGAGCTGGAGGCAGCGGAAACCCAGCTGCGGGCCCTGATCCGCCGCTATCCCCTGTTCGCCGACGCCCGGGCCGGCCTCACCGCCCTGCTTTGGAGCCGCGGTGCCCATGGCGAGGCCGAGAGCCATTGGGTGGCGGCCTCCGGCCTCGACCCCCGCTATCGCCAGGCGGACTGGCTGCTGCAGATCCGCCGCTGGCCGCCAGAGCCCGTGCAGTGGTTGCAGCAGTTCCTTTCCCTGTCCTAACCAGACCAGTCCGGCCAGGAGCGCGGCGGCAGGCTGGCGCCCCGCCAGAGGCCATTTGCTCGCCGTGGCATCAGCCAGCCCAGAGAACGGACGCCATGTTGGTGGGATGGGATATTCCGCTCAGCTTCCCTGGCGGGCGCTTTGTGCGGAATGGGTGAGCGCGATTAACTGCAGGTGGAGCCGCTGCTTGGCGGCGTTGAGATCGGCTTTGGGGAGCGTGCTGTCCCAGCGTCCCTGAAGCCGGAGATTCCAGCCGGCGTCCCCGGCCTCAATGTCCGCGGCGGCGTCGCTCAGCTCTGTGCAGTTGGTCAGCAGCTGCTGGGCCCGCTCGAGCAGCGCCTGAACCTGGGGCAAAGCTTCCGTGGCGATCGGCAGCGAGAGCTTCAGGGGGGAGACCGTTCCGAAGCGGTGGTTGGTGACCACAGAGCTTGCCACTTGGGAGTTGGGGATGGACAACATCGACCCGTCCTCCTGTTGGATCCGCATCGAACGCATCCCCATGGAGACGATCTGGCCGCTGATCAGGCTCGATTGGGCGGTGCCGATCGTGCAGCGGTCGCCCAGTTGGATCTGACCATCCAGAAGCAGGCTGAAGCCGTCAGAGATGTCGCGGATCAGCTGCTGGGTGCCCAGGGAGATCGCCAGGGCCGGCACGGAGGCGAGGCCCAGCAGCGTGATGGAGGTGAGACCCAGATCCTGGCCGGTGCCAACGATCACCAGCAGCGAACTGATCACCCCAACGATGCGGGCCACGGTGAGGATTTGGCCGGAGCCCTTGCGACGCTCCAACGTGATGGCCCCGTCAGGATGGGCGCGACGCTGCCGGCTCAGCAGTTGTCCGAGGGTCTCAGCCCCCAGATAGGCCAGCGCCGCCATCAGCAGGCCCTCCCCCAGGCGAGCGAGCACCAACACCGCCGCCTCGCGGGGCCCGATCAGGTTGATCCACGCGATGGCGTACCACTGCCAGGCCCACACCAGCAACAGCAGCGGGAGAACCGCCAGCAGACCCAACAGCTGGGGCCCAACGCCTTGCAACGTGCCCTGATTGCGCTTCCAGATGCGCAGGTTCCAGATCCACCACACCATCACGGCCAACATGAGGATGGTGACGGGAATGAGCAGGATCCACTGCAGCAACGACTGGCCCGCGATTGGGGCCAGCAGGAATCGGCGCAGTTCGATGGGCTGGACCAAGAAGAGCTTCGGCGGCAGCGCGCCTCCAGGCATCATGGCCCAATAAAAATAGAGATCGGCGCCAAATCGACGCTGCAGATCATTTTTTCCTTCAAACACTTGCTCAAAATCATCCGGAACCCGAGCCAGCGTGCTGGAGCTGAACACAAAATCTCCGGCGCTGCAATGGGCACAGGCCTGGCCCCCATTCACCTGGGCTGGCGTCAGAGCCGTGAGGGTGATCGTGGTGTCCGGAATCGTCCAGGACGTGAGCTTTTCGCTCTTCACAGCGCTGGCGGCGGGAATCGCCAAGTTGGGGCTCTGACTAAAGTTGTAAGCCAGCAGACTGCGCAACATCAGCATCGTGCCGACGCCGGTCATCGGCCGCAGGGCCACTGGCACCTGGCTGAGATCGAGGGCCTGGGTGGCTTGCTGCAGCAGGGTGACGGCGCTGTCAACCCGCTGGCGCACGGCATCAGAGAAGAATGGGCCGGGCTCAGCCAGGCCGCGGCGCACGGCCGTGCGAATCATGGTTTCGGCCTGGGACGTGAGCGCCTGGAAGCGCTGGATCGTCACCGCGGGAGCGGGCCCCGCCACCTTGCGCAGCGGCAACCCAGCGGCTGAGTTGGCCACCGGAATGGCGCCCTGGAGCGGGCTCTGCCGGGACCGCGGCCTCAGCGCCAGCCGGACGTTCTCAGCGGCGCTGGCCGTTGCGTCGACCTGGGCCAGGTCCGCCGCCAAGGCCACCGTCAACAGCGTCGTAGCCAGAGCCAACAGCACCGAGAGCGACAGGGCCACAAGGCGCTGGGGCCATCGGCGCCACCCTCGGCCCGGTGGTCGATCGCCTCGCATCGATTCAGGCCAGAGCAGCCGAGAGTTCAGCGGGCTCATACCCCCAGGGTCCATCAAGATCCCATGGTCCCGCAGGCTCCTCAGCGTGAAAGGAAGGCCCCTGCGCTGAAATGGTGGTGGTGAACACGGCGCCTCCCCAGGCTCCAGGCAGGCTCACCGTCAGTCCCCTGGTCCGACGCCAAGGATCCGATGAATCCGGGGTGTTCCCCCCTCCCTGCGGTCGATGCCTCCCACCCCATCCAGCGCCAGCTCCGCCCCCGCCCTGCCGGCCGACTGGTTGGCCGCCAGCCTGGAGCAGCGCCTGCAGGGGCTCTTACCGGAGCTGATCCAGCTGCGGCGCCATCTGCATCGCCATCCTGAACTGAGTGGCCAAGAACAGCGCAGCGCCGCATTGGTGGCTGGCGAGCTGCGGCGCTGGGGCTGGCGGGTGCGGGAAGCGGTGGGGCGGACCGGGGTGGTGGCGGAGCTGGGCCCCAGCTCCAAGCCCTTGGTGGCCGCCCGGGTGGATATGGATGCCCTGCCGATTGAGGAGCGCACCGGCCTCGAGTACGCCTCCAGCGTCCAGGGGTTGATGCACGCCTGTGGGCACGACATCCACACCAGCGTGGGACTCGGCGCCGCCGCCCTGCTGGCCCCCCTGGCGGACCGGTTGCCCGGCAGCGTGCGACTGCTGTTCCAACCAGCCGAGGAAACAGCCCAGGGGGCGGCCTGGATGAAAGCCGACGGGGCCATGGATGGCATCGAGGCCCTGTTTGGCGTGCATGTGTTCCCAAGCCTGCCGGTGGGCAGCATCGGCGTGCGCAACGGCAGCCTCACCGCCGCCGCGGGCGAGCTGGAGATCGAGGTGCTGGGGGAGAGCGGCCATGGGGCCCGGCCCCACCAGAGCACCGATGCCATCTGGATCGCCGCGCGGGTGGTCAGCGGCCTGCAGGAGGCGATCAGCCGGCGCTTGGATCCTCTGCATCCGGTGGTGGTGAGCTTTGGCCGCATCGAAGGCGGCAAGGCCTTCAACGTGATCGCCGACCATGTGCGCCTGCTCGGCACGGTGCGCTGCCTCGACCCGGAGCTGCACGACCGGCTGCCGGGCTGGATTGAGGACACGGTGCTCGCCCTCTGCCGCGGCCATGGCGGTGAGGCCCGGGTGCGCTACCGCTGCATTGCCCCGCCGGTGCACAACGATCCCGCACTGACGGAGTTGGTGGCCACGGCCGCCTCCGACCTGCTGGGCCGCTCCCAGGTGCTCTGGCTGGAGCAGCCCTCCCTCGGCGCCGAAGACTTCGCCACCCTCCAGCACGGCCTGCGGGGCACGATGTTCCGGCTGGGCGTGGCGGGGCCCGCTGGTTGCACGCCATTGCATAGCAATAGCTTCGCCCCCGACGAAGGCTGCCTCGACGTGGGTGTGCGGGTGCTCAGCCTCAGCCTGCTGCGCTGGCTGGGAGGCCTGGCATGAGCCCGCTGTCGGAGCTGCCCACGGCGGCCGAAACCGGCGCCGCTCTCGGCCTGGCCTCGCGGCAGAGAGCCATGTTGCTGGCCCTGTCGGGTCCTTTGCTGATCCTGCTGCCCCTGCTGATGCTGCTGCTGCAGGGGCGACGGGGCCTGCAAGGGCTGCCGGCCCTGCTGATCGGCGTTGGGCTGATGGGGCACAGTTGGCTGAGTCGGCGCCGGCGGCGGCGCCAGTTGCTACGGGCGCTGCGCCAGGAACCCAGGCTCACCGGGGGCAGCCCAGGCCCAAGCTGACCCAGCGGGGCCGGGACCAGGGCCACTTGGGTACCGCTCCAACGGCCAAGCCGCAGCACGGGCGGCATCCCGCACGCGCTGGCGACGGCGACCTGCGTCAGCATTCAGCAATCGTGTGGACCCATGGACCCAGCTCCCACTCCAGTTCCAGACCTGCATGCGGCGATCACGTCGGGGGATCCGGCCCGGGCGATGCCGGCCCTGGCGAGCCTGCGCCAAGTGGGAGAAGAGGAGGCCGTGCCGCTGCTGCTGCTGGGATTGGAGCAGGGTCCGTTCATCGTGCGCTCCCTGGCCTGCGCGGGCCTTGGGGTGAAGCGCAACGAGGCCGGCTGGCGGGCCCTGGTGCGGGTCCTGGAGCATGACGACGACGCCAACGTGCGCGCCGAGGCGGCTAACGCTTTGGCGTTTTATGGCGTGGAGCGGGCCTGGCCGCTGCTGATCCAGGCCTTCCGCCGCGACGGGGGATGGCTGGTGCGCTGCAGCATCCTTTCCGCTTTGGCGGAACTGCCGGAGATGCGGCCGGAATGGCTGCTGGAGCTGGCCCAGCGGGCCATGAGCGACAGCGATGGGACCGTTCGAATCGGGGGTGCCGAAATCCTCGGCCGGCTGGTGCGCGAGGGGGGCGAAACGGCGACGGCCCTCTCGGCACGGCAGGGCCTGCGGGCCCTGCAGACCGATCCCGATCACCGGGTGGTGGCCGCTGCCCTGAACGGACTCCAAAGCGAGGCGCCGCGCCCAGGCGAGGGCTGAGCACGGCGCGAGGCCAGGCCAGGACTGCTAGGTTGCAAGCACGCTAGGGGTGCCCGGACGATGGTTGGTTCCAACCACGTGCGCAGGGCTGAGATCACACCCTCGGAACCTGATCCGGGTCATGCCGGCGAAGGGAAGTGCGGTCGAACTCACGTCCAGGCCACCGGACACGTCAGTTGGCAGGGGCGACCGCTTCCATGGCAAGCGTCCCGCTGTCCGGCCCCTGCGCAGCCTGTCCTTCCGCCGACCCCGTCATGCGCAGCGCCTGGATCGAGAAGCGTCGCGGTTCCGCGAACGTCAGCCAGCTCCATTTCGCCCGGCAAGGGTTGATCACCGAGGAGATGGCCTATGTGGCCAAGCGCGAAAACCTTCCGGAGACCCTGGTTCGCGAGGAGGTGGCCCGGGGGCGGATGATCATCCCTGCCAACATCGAGCATCCCAATCTGGAGCCCATGGCGATCGGCATCGCCAGCCGCTGCAAGGTGAATGCCAACATCGGCGCCTCGCCGAATGCCAGCGATGTAACAGAGGAGCTCAAGAAGCTGGATCTTGCCGTGAAATATGGCGCCGACACGGTGATGGATCTCTCCACCGGCGGCGTCAACCTCGATGCGGTGCGCACAGCGATCATCAACGCTTCGCCCGTGCCGATTGGCACTGTGCCCGTCTATCAAGCCTTGGAGAGTGTTCACGGCTCGATCGAGAAGCTCTCGGAGGACGATTTTCTACACATCATCGAGAAGCACTGCCAGCAGGGTGTCGACTACCAGACAATCCACGCGGGCTTGCTCATTGAGCATCTTCCCAAGGTGAAGGGTCGCCTCACCGGCATTGTGAGCCGCGGCGGGGGCATTCTCGCCCAATGGATGCTGTATCACCACAAGCAGAATCCCCTTTACACCCGCTTTGACGACATCTGCGAGATTTTCAAGCGCTACGACTGCACTTTCTCCTTAGGGGATTCGCTGCGACCCGGCTGCCTCCACGACGCCTCCGATGCGGCCCAGCTCGCGGAACTGAAGACCCTTGGACAACTCACCCGCCGCGCCTGGGAGCACGACGTGCAGGTGATGGTGGAGGGTCCTGGCCACGTGCCGATGGATCAGATCGAATTCAACGTACGCAAACAGATGGAGGAATGTGCCGAGGCACCGTTCTACGTTCTGGGCCCTCTGGTCACCGACATCGCCCCGGGGTACGACCACATCACCAGCGCCATCGGTGCGGCCATGGCCGGCTGGTATGGCACGGCCATGCTCTGCTATGTCACACCCAAAGAGCACCTGGGCCTGCCCAATCCGGAGGATGTCCGCAATGGCCTGATCGCCTACAAGATCGCCGCCCACGCTGCCGACATCGCCCGCCATCGCCCGGGGGCCCGCGACCGCGACGACGAACTGAGCCGGGCCCGTTATGCCTTCGACTGGAACAAGCAGTTCTCGCTCTCCCTCGATCCCGAGCGGGCCCGGGAATACCACGACGAAACCCTACCGGCTGATATCTATAAGCAGGCCGAGTTCTGCTCGATGTGCGGTCCCAAGCACTGCCCGATGCAGACCAAGATCACCGACGCTGACCTGGAGGGGCTGGAACAGGTGCTGGCGGAGCAGCAACAGGCTGCGGTGGGTTGAAGCAACAAACGGGTCGCCCAGCGCCGCGGCTCATCAGCGAGGCCATGACCGAGGGGATGAAGCGCTGATCGCGCCCTGCGCCAGGGTGGCGCCAACCCTCGGCCCCGGCCGGAGGTGCGGCACGACGGCGGCGCCATCGCGGTGCAGAGGCCAGGCGAACCAGGCGCTGGCCTGAGGCCGGTCTGCAGGGCCGCCCATCCAACCCAGCAACGAACGGTTCAACGGCGGCTGGGTCGGCGGGATGGGCCTGCCGCTCGGTGGTTCGGTGCGGGGCGGCCGTGGCTTCGCTGAGCTCCAGGGCGACGGGCGGCCAGCGGCGGGGTTGGCGACAACGGGGTAGGGCAGGCCGCCGGTTGACAGCAGATTCCAGATGGTCTGCGGCTCTGGATTGGTTGGCCATTCGGGCACCGCGACGGCGCTGCCGGCCCAGCAGCCGAACACCCCGGCGGTTGAGGGCGGGATTGGTGCATAAACTCAACCCGACTTTGTGCCGCAGCATGAAAGCCGTGATCCTGGCGGGAGGCCTGGGCACCCGCATCTCTGAGGAAACAGGCAATCGGCCGAAGCCGATGGTGGAGGTGGGCGGCAAGCCAATCCTCTGGCACATCTTAAAAATTTACAGCCACCACGGCATCAACGACTTTATTATTTGTTGCGGCTACAAGGGATACGTGATTAAAGC
>JBKCTK010000252.1:0-26086 GCA_046319055.1 Synechococcaceae cyanobacterium | reverse complement strand
CATGGAGACAGTCCGCGGCGATAGTCCGCGGCGACGGGCTGGCGGTTCACGCGCCGGGGGGCCTCCACCTAGGGTCAGCCCAGTGATCGCCGAACGCCATGAGCCGCATCACCGCCGACGACGTCCGCAAGGTGGCCCAGCTGGCGCGCCTTGATCTGCCGGAGGCGGCAATCGCCACGTACACCTCCCAGCTGGAGCGCATCCTCGACTACGTGGCCCAACTCCAGGCGGTGGACACCGAGGGCGTGCCTCCCACCACGCGCGCCGTGGAGGTGACGAACGTGACCCGCGAGGACCGAGAGGAGCTCACGGATGTGCGAGAGGAGCTGCTGGGTTTGGCACCCCAGCGCGAGGGCGACTTTTTCCGCGTTCCCAAGATCCTGGCCGACTGATCCCCGCCGACTGATCCCCGCCGACTGATTCACCGCCACTGCTTCGCGGGGTCTGCGTCGCGGGGTCTGCGTTGCGGCGACTGCTTCGCGGGGTCTGCGTCGCGGCGCCACCCCGGCCCAAGCCGCGCCGTCCAGTGGAGCCATCGAGCTCCGGACGAAGGGCTTCCAGGCGGCACTGGCCCAGCGGCTGGGTTCGGCCCGGCTCCTGGGGGGCCACGGCCGCTTTAGGTCAGCAGCGGCGGCAGCTCCAGCACGCGATCGGCGAAGCCCACGTAACTGGCGGGGTCGCAGCTGAGCAGGATCACCTGCAAGCCCCCCTCCACTGCCGCCGCCAGCATGCGCTTCACCCCGTCGATGCGTTGGGGATCGGCATTGGCGAAGGCGTCATCGAACACCAGCGGCAGGCAACCCTCGTGGGCCTCCCGCAACACATCCGCCATGGCCAGCCGCAGCGCCGCCGCCAGCTGCTCGCGCATGCCGCCGCTCAGCTGGTCGTGGGCAAAGAAATCGGCGCCGCGGCGCAGTTCCAGGCCGTGGAAGCCGGTGGCCTGGTCGTAGCTCAGCTTCACCTGGGTGGGCCCCAGATCCAGGGGGGCGAGAAAGCGATCCATCGAGCGGGCCAGCGGTTTGCTGTAGCCGCTGGAGAGATCGGCCACCGCCGTCTCGAAGAGGCGCGCCAGTTCCCGCTGGGCCTCGCAGACCCGATTGAGGCTGCGATGGGCGGCCTCGGCCGCCTCCAACCGCACGCGGGCCTGCTCCACCGCCCCATGGGGATCCTCAACGCTGATGCTGTCGCACTGCTGCTTGGCGGCACCGCGCTGGTCGAGCAGCTGCTCCAGCCGCTGTTGGGCCCGCTCGATCGCGCCCTGCAGCCGCGGCAGGTCGTGGGCGGGATCCCCACCGCCCACGGCGGCCCGCTCCCGCCGCAGCTGCCGCAAGGCCTGCTCCGCCACGTCCCGCGCCTGGGCCCGCTGGGCCACCTGCTCCGCCAAGGCCTGGCGGCTGCCGTATTGGCGCAACAGGGCCTGCAAGCGCTGCTGACGCTCCTCCAGCTCGGCCCGGCGGGCCGGCAGCGCCGCCTCCGCCTGGCGTCGTCCGCTGCGGAATTGCTCCAGGGCGGCCTGGGCCTGCCGCAGGTCCGTTTCCGCCTGGCCCAGCGCCCGGCCGAGTTGGGCCAGGGTTTCACCGAGCTGGCGCTGCAATGGCCGCAAGGCCGCGGCATCCACCGGCAGCGGCTGCTGCCGCTCGGCCTCCAACGCTTGGCGGCAGGCGGCCTGGGCCAGTAGGCGGCGCTCCAGGTCGGCGCCGCGCTGCTCCAGCAGCTCCAGCTGGGCCGCCAGCCCGTCGCTGTCCGGGGCTGCGGCGTCGCCGAGGGCGGCGAGCTGTTGCTCCAGCTGGGAGCGCTGCTCCTGCAACCGTTCGGCCGCGTCGAGGCAGGCGACCCCCAGCTTGGCCAGGGCCTGGCCAAGGGCGACTTCGTGGCGCTGACAGCGCTGCTCCAGATCGCCGAGGGCCTGGCCGCCGCCGGGGCGGATCTGCAAGGCCACGCCCTCTCCCACCTGCAGCTCGAAGACCGCACTGAGCAGGCGCTGCTCGCCCGGCGCCAGCGGTTCGCCATCGAGGCGCACCGGCTGATCGGCCCGCAGCACGGTGACCTCGGCGGCCAAGGCCTCCTGGCGGGTGCGGGCATCGCGCCACTGCTGCTGCAGCTGGCGCAGCCGCTGCAACCCGGCCCGATCCAGGGGCGGCAGGGCCGCCAGCTGCCGCTCCAGACCCTGGCGTGTGGCCGCCAGCTGCCGCTGTCGCTCCAGGGCTGCCGTGAGCCGCTGGCGGTCCTCGGCGAGGCGGGCTTGTTCGATCCCATCAGCCAGCAGCTGCTGGCGCGGTTCCAGCTGCTGCCGCTGGGTGGCCAGCCGGTCGCGGCCGCGGCGCAGCTCCTCCAGGCTGGCCAGCAGCTGGTGTTCACGCTGCTGGGCCTGCTGCTCAGCCTGCTCCAGGTCGAGCACCAGCTGCTGGCCATCGCGGATCTGGAGCGCCAGGGCGTCGCCCTCCTCCAGCAGGACCCGATCCGCCTCGTGGCGCAGGCGGATCGGTTCGAGCTCCTTTTCCGCGAGGTCGAGGCGCTGGTCGAGGCGGTTGAGGGCCTCGGCCCGCTCTTGTTGCTGGCGTTGCTGGGCCTGCAGGGCCGGCAGCTCCTGGCGCTGCAGTTGCTCCAGCCCCGCCTCCAGCTGACCGAGGTGCTCCGCGGCCCGCTCGTAGGCCTGGAGGCGATCGAGGGCGGCGCTGAGCCCCTGGCTGGCCAACCGCAGCTCCTCCTCCCGCTGCCATAACGGGCCGTGCTTGCGCGGACCCCGGCTCACGAAGTTCTCCGCCAAGGCGGCTTGGATGCGCTGCTGCACCAGCTGGTCCCGGGGGGACTGCTGCACCGCGGCCCCGCCGCTGCGCTCCAGCTGATCGAGCAGCGTGTCGGCGTCGTAGCTGGCTTTACCGGCTTGGAGGGGGTTGTCGGCGGCAGCGCCTTGGAACACCCACAGGTGGGCCCAGCGGCTGGGGAGCAGCGAACTGGCCTGACGGCCGCCCAGCATCTCGGACACCCCCAGCAGCCGGGCCAATTCGTCTTCGGCCACCGGGCCCTGGAAACTGCGGCCGGCGCTCTCGGCCGCCAGGCTCACCTGGCCGTTGGCGCCGCTAAAGCGCTTGCGCAGCAACCAGCGGTCACCCCGGGCCGCGAAGCCGAGCTGCACGGTGGGAACGCCGAGATGGCGGCTGGAGCGCAGCGCCTCCACCGCGGCGCCGGTGGCGGAGGCCTTGAGGAACAGGGTTCGGTGCAGGGCCTCCACCAGGGTGCTTTTGCCGCTCTCGTTGGCGCCGCCGACCAGGGTGAGGCCAGGGGCGAACTCCAGGGAGAGGTCGCCGTGGACCCGCACGTTTTGGAGCTGGCAATGAAGCAGGCGCATCGGGATCAGGCGCTGGTGGTGAAGCGAAACAGTTCCGCCAGGGCGGTGCGCGCCAGGGCTGTGGCGTCGGGATCGGCATCGGCATCGGCGCTGATGCGTTGCTGGAGCTGGGCGGCCACCCGGGCGATCAGGGGATCCTCGGCCCGCGCCACCAGCGCCTCCAGTTCTTCGGCCTCCGGCGCCGGCAGGCATTCCCCCTTGAGGCGCAGCCGCAGCAGCCGGCGGCGCAGATCCTCCAGCAGCTGCTCATAGCGGCGGTGGCCGGCGAGGCTGAGGCTGCCGCCCACCTCCAGGCGCAGCAAATCGCGGGCGACCCTCCCGCCGAGCAAGGCCTCCAGCCGCTGGCTGAAGCGGGGTAGATCGTCGTCGCCATGGAAATGCACCGCGAGGTTGTGCCACCGGCAGCGGCCGGTGGCGACCGGCTCCACCTGGGGCGGAGCGCCGCGCCGCGGCTCCACCACCAGCACCTGGCCGCGCTGGTTGTCCGCGCCCTGATCGAAGCGATCCGGTTCCGGGGTGCCGCAGTACCAGGCGTTGGGCCCCACCTGCTTGAGGTTGTGCCAATCACCCAGGGCGATGTAGTCGATCTCGGCGGCCGGCAGCGCTTCCAGATCGATCAGGTTGTTGGCGCCGGCCTGGGCCTCGTCGTCGTAGCCCAGGTCCCGGGCGGTGAAGCCATGCACGCCGCCATGGGCCAGCACGATCCGCGGCCGGTCGGTGGGCAGCGACTCCCAGTCGAACGCCCGCAGCCACGCGCTGGGATCGCTGTTGTCCTGGTTGCGCAGCAGCGGGCAGGGCAGCACGACAGCCGACTCCAGCAGCAGCGGGCGGCGCTCCAGCAGCAGGCGCAGATTGGGCGCCATCGACGCTTGGTGGCGCTTCAGGTCGTGGCGCTGCCAGATGCCGCCGGCACCGCCGTGGTCGTGGTTGCCGGGGATCACCAGCACCGGCACCGCCAGGGCGCCGATGGCCTCCAACACCTCCAGCACCGCTTCGCCAGCCACGGTGGACGAATCGAACAGATCCCCCGCCACCAGCACGGCAGTGGCCTGCCGGGAGCGCACCGCCTCGCCGATGCGCGCGATCGCGGCGATCCGTTCCTGCTGAAGGCGATAGCGATTCTTATCGTCTTCCACCGATCGGTAGGGTTTACCGATCTGCCAATCAGCGGTGTGGATGAAGCGGAACAAACCCGGTCTGGCTGGATGACACAGCCATTGTGAACCAGCCTCAGGGTGAACGGCTTGAACGGCTTGGCACGATCAGCGCTGGGGAAGTTGGGCGGGGAAGGGCTGCACAACCCCAGCCGGTCCCGGGGGGGCAGCGGCGCCAGCGCAGGCCAGGGCCAAAATCTGCTGTTCCGGCACACAAGCGCAGCTTTCGTTAGCGGGTCACCACGAAAAAGAGAAGGACATCGCTGGGTTGGCTGGGTTCAAGGAACCGTTGCGGCTCCGCGGTGGCCACCCGGGGGATGCCTGAGCAAACAGGCAGAGTCTCGGCGCATCGCACGGCAAGCCGGTGGCGCGGGGCCAGCTGGGCGAGCGCGGCGGCCGATGGCCCGAGCCGGGCCCAGCCGCAGCGCTCCAGCCCTGGGGCCAACCCGGGGGAGGCCAACGGGAACCCGGGGGCCAGAGGGCTGCGGATGGCGTCGCTCCAGGTGGGGCAGACAGGTGGGCCTGAAGCGCGTACGCTGCGGCCCACACGCCGTGCGGATGACCGAGCCCGTGAGCCCGTCGCGCCGCCAGGAGTTCTTGCTCCCGCGGGCCCAACCTGAGCGACGCGTCCCCTGGGCCCGCCCCCCCAAGCGATTGCTGGGCTTGGCGATGACCCTCGGCCTGGCGCTGGTGCCCCTGGCTGCCAGCCTCAGCGCCTGCCAATCCAAAGCGCCAGAGCCACCGGCGGCCAGCGTGCCGCGTCGCGTCTCGGCGTTGGGGCGGCTCGAGCCGGAGACCCGCATCCGCAAGGTGTCAGTGCCCAGCTCCTTGAACGGCGATCGGGTGCAAGACATCCTGGTGGAGGAGGGTGAGCAGGTGAAGAAGGGCCAGCCCCTGGCGGTGCTGAATAGCAAGGACAGCCTGCAGGCCTCCCTCACCGAAGCGGAGGAGAACGTGACCCTGGCGCGGCGCAAGCTCGACCAGGTGAAGGCTGGCGCCAAACAGGGCGAGATTCAGGCGCAGGTGTTCAAGGTGCAGAGCCTGGAACGGAAGTTGGCCGGCGAGAAGCTGGCCCAGGATCAAAATGTCAACAGCAAGCGGGCCAGCATGCAGGAGGCCCGCACGGAAGCGAAGCGCTACGACGCCCTGTTCAGCAGCGGCGGCGCCTCGGAGCTGGAGCGCGACCGCTACCGCACCCGCGCCCAAACCAGCGAGGCCGAGCTGAATCGGGCGATCGAAACCCGCGCCGGCACCCTTTCCAGCCTGAGCGCCGAGATCGAGAGCGAAAAACAGAAGCTTGATCAGGTCAAGGAGGTGCGACCGGTGGATGTGGCCGCCTCCGAGAGCGAATTGCGCAAGGCGATCGCCTCAAGGGACAAAGCCAAGCAGGAGCTCGCCTTCGCCACGGTGCTGGCCCCCCAGGATGGCCGCATCCTCAAGGTGGTGGTGCAACCTGGCGACAAGGTGGGCGACGCCGGCATCCTGGAGATGGCCGATACCAGCCGCATGGTGGTGACCGCTGAGGTGTACCAGACCGACATCAAGGACATCCGGCTCGGCCAAGGGGCTTCGATCAGCGCCGATGGCTTTGATGGCCACGCCCGCGCCAACGTGTACCAAATCCTGCCCCAGGTGCAGCGGCAATCGATCTTCGCGGGAGAGGCGGGCGAAAACCAAGACCAGCGGGTGTTTCAAGTGCGGTTGCGGATCGATCCCACGGATCTGCGCGAACGCTCCATCGGCGGCGCCTCCAACCTGCAGGTGAACGTGGTGTTCGATCCGCTCAGCGCCGAGCAGCGGGCCCAAAGATCCGCCGTTCCCCCCGCAAGCCAAGGCACCGGCGCTGCGCCGGCCGGGCCGACCGCTGGCGCTGCGGCGGGGCAACCCTGATGCGCCGCGCTCTCCACAAATTGCTGCAGCGCACCCCGATCGCCTGGCTGCAGGTCAGCAACAATCCCACCAAGCTGCTGATCGGCGTCGCCGGGGTGAGTTTCTCCAACCTGCTGATGTTCTTCCAGCTGGGGCTGATGGATAGCCTTTACAACAGCCAGAAAAAGCCGATCGCGAAGCTGGAGGCTGATCTGGTGATGGTTAGCTCGGAATACAGCAACATGGGTAATCTCCAAGATTTCCCCCGCAGCCGCCTCTACCAAGTTCTCGGATTTGATGGCGTTGAATCCGTGTCTCCGCTGCGGATCAAGCGCGCAACTTGGATCACGCCGAGCACTCACAAGTCTTACGATATTTATGTCTATGGCATCAACCTGTCCCTGCCGTCGCTCGCCTTCCCGGAAATCGAGGCGAATCGCGGTTCGCTGCAGATTCTGCGCAACAGCTTATTTGATCGCAACTCTAAGGCCCAGTATGGCGACGTTGAGGCCAGCTTGCGGGGCGGCAAAACGTTCGATGTGGAGATCAATCAAAAGCAGGTGAAGATCATCGACACCTTCAAGATGGGGGCCACCTTCGCCGCCGAGGCCAACCTGATCACCGCCGAAAACACCTTTCTCTATCTGTTCAACAAGCTGGATCCCAACAGCCTTCAGCTGGGCTTGATCCGGCTCAAGCCCGGCGCTTCGCCCCAGGCGGTGAAAGCGGCGATGGCGCCGATCCTGAGCGGCCGCAAGGTGATGGTGGTGACCCGCCAGGAGTTGGAGCAGATGGAGATGAACTACTGGAAACGCAAGTCCTCCGTGGGCTTCATCTTCTCCCTTGGCGTGCTGGTTGGCTTCGTGGTGGGCAGCATTATCGTCTACCAGATTCTGTACGGTGATGTGATGAATTCCCTGCCCCAATACGCCACCCTGAAGGCGATGGGGTATCGCGATCCCTTCGTGATTGGTATCGTCATCCAGCAGGCGGCGATCCTGGCGGCGGTGGGCTTCGTGCCCGGGGTGATCCTCTCCACCGTGCTGTATGGGCTACTCGCCAACGTCACCAAGCTCACCGTGATGATGACCTTCAACCGCGCCCTGCTGGTGCTGATCCTGACCTTCGTGATGTGCGTGGGATCCGGCACCCTGGCTACCCGCAAGCTCGTGCAACTGGATCCGGCCGATGTCTTCTGATCTCACCACCAGCCCCGCGCCGGCGGGCGAGAGCCGCGAGCCGGTGATCAGCCTGAGCCATGTGAACCATTGGTTCGGCACAGGCGAGGCCCGCAAGCACGCCCTCAAAGATATTTCACTGGACATCTATCCCGGTCAGATCGTGATCTGCACCGGCCCCTCTGGATCTGGCAAAACCACCCTGCTGACGATGCTGGGGGGGTTGCGCTCCTGCCAGGACGGCAGCCTCAAGATCCTCGGCCGGGAGCTCCATGGCGCCGGCAAGGAGGATCTGGCGGAACTGCGGCTGAATGTGGGGTTCATCTTCCAGGCCCACAACCTGATGATGTTTCTCAATGCCCGCCGCAATGTGCGGATGAGCCTGGAGCTGCACGACCGCTATTACGACCAGGACATGGATCAACTGGCGACCACGATGCTCGAGCAGGTGGGCCTCGGAGATCGGGTCGAGTACATGCCCGCCAACCTCTCCGGCGGCCAGCGCCAACGGGTGGCCATCGCCCGGGCGTTGGTGAGTCAGCCAAAGATCCTGCTGGGCGACGAACCCACCGCCGCTCTCGACAAGGAATCCGGGCGAACCGTGGTGTCGCTGATGCAGCAATTAGCCCGTGAGAAGCAGACCACAATCATCATGGTGACCCATGACAACAAGATCCTTGATGTAGCCGACCGTATCATCATCGTTGAGGATGGTGCCCTGGCTGGGGCGGAAGCGGAAGCGGCCTTTGTGAGCAAGATGCGCGATGGCGTGCATTGAGGGTCCTGATCAGCAACAACGCTCCGCAGCGCCAACGATCCTTGGATGAGGAATGCTGACTGGCCCCAATCAGCGCCCAAAAGCGAGGCGCCTGAAGTCAGTCTTGGCCATGCGTCATGACGCCTTGCTCTGAGGAGGAGCTTTGTTGCTGATCAGGTTGAGGGTAGACCCGCTGACCCCCCAAGATTCAGCCCCAAGGTTCATCTCAGGGTTCGGCAGCCTCCGCGGCGATCAATCGGCTGATCAGCAGGCCCATCACCACCGCCACATAGAGGGTGCCAAGGGTTGCGATCAGGATCCCCAGCATCTGGGCCTGGGGGGTGGCTGGCACCACGTCGCCGTAGCCCACCGTCGTCAAACTGACAAAGGCGAAGTAGGTCAGCCGCACGAAGCTGACGGTCCAGACCGGTTGGGCCGGCCCCGCGCCGCTCGGGGGGCTGAGCAACCCCACGCCCGCCGTCGCTTCGCCATCGCGGAAGCTGCCCGGTTGGATGGTTTCCAAGGCGCAGCACACGAGGCCGGCGGTGAGCCCCAGCATCAGGTAGCCCGCCAGGGCACCGGTGATCACCGGCCGGGTGACCCGCCGCTCCGCCGCCAGGTTGCTCACCAACCGCAGGCTGCTCCAGACCCCGAATATCGCCCAGAGCAGGATCAATGGAATGCCGCTATCGCGCTGCTGCAAAGGCGTCAGCGACCATTGTAGGCCTGCGGCCACGGTGGTGAGGCCCAGGACGCGGTAGACGTGGCGGGATGGGCTATGCAGGCGTTCGGCCAGTCCTGGCTGTCCGAGGCCAACGATCATCGTCAACGCCAGCAGCAAGAAGCCGGGTGAGGCCAGCCGGCTCCAACGGCCTGGCAGCGCCAGGGATGCCATCACCAGCAGGCAAACCGCGAATAGGATTCGGTAGAAGGAATGGAAACGCATCGACATCAGGCGCACACGAGCCCAGCGCCGGTCCAGCCGGAAGCCGGCAGGGCGCTGCTGCTGCCAAGGATGCCGTTTGCGGCGGTCGTTGGCCGGCATTTCCGCCGGCGCCCTGGGGAGAGGTCAACCCTCCTGACGCCCCAGGTTGGCTCCCAGGGGCGGCCGGTACGGGAACAACGCAGGTGGCAGCTGCCGCGGCCAGCTGCCAAAAAGCCGGTTGCCACGAGCCTGGCCCCCGCTTCCTCACAGTTGGCGTTGCCTAGATCCCAGGCCCGTGCTGCGAGGCGCGACCCCGCGGCCCGGGCGTCGGGGGTCCCCTCCCCGCCGCGGCGGGTCCGCGGGCGGCAGCCGGCATTCAAGCCCCTGGTGCCTTAAGGCCCCTTGTCCCCTCAGGGCCCTGGTGGTTTCGGCACCAGCCGCTGACGGCCCTGCAGCGGCTCCAGCCAGAGCAGCACCGCCAGCCAATGGAGCAGAACCGCCCACCAAAGGGAGCCACTGAGTCCGTAGGCGAGGGAACAGGCCAGGCCCAGCAGGCCGCACTCGATCAGGAATGCGGGCGTCTCGAACAGCAGGCGGCCCTGGGGATACCAGAGCCGACCGGCTAAGGGGTGATAAAGCACGAACAGCCCTACGCTCAAGCCGACCCAGCCCACCATGGCGGCCGGCTCCACCCCCGCCACCGAATTGGGCAGCAGCAGGCCGCGGAACAGAAGCTCCTCCACGAAGGCCGGCATCAACAGATAGCCAGCGCCGCGCGCCAGCAGCTGGGGCCACGGCGGCCAGCGCCAACGCCGCGGCAGGAACCCCAACCGCCAACCCAGGCCAAGGGCCAAAATCGCGTAGCCGACCAGCACCGCCAGGGGCCAGCCGGGGCCCATCGCCAGTGGCGGCGCCAACAGGCTCTCTCCCAAACGGGCCAGCAGCGTGCTGACCACGGGCAGCTGGCCCAGCAGGGTGGTGGGGGCCTGCGGCGCCAGGCGCGGATCATGGCCTGGGATTTGGTTGGTGCGCAGCACCAACAGCGGCAGCCCCGCCCGCAGCAGTTCCGCCGCCATGGCGTCCTGGGCGCCGCGCGGTAGCAGGGAGCGCCAACTGCGCAGCACATCCGGCCAGCTCTGGCTGGCCTGAAAGTGGCCCCGGGTCTGGTCTAGTGCGAGGGAGCTGTTGTGGGCCCAATCGCTTCGCACCCGACCCATCGGCGTGAGCAGATTCTCCAGGGCGGTGCCGAGCCGCTGCAACCACTGCCGCTCCTGGGGATTCATGGCGAGCAGAGCGCCGCTCTGGCGGAGCTGTTGGATGGCGATCCAGAGGGCCTGGCTGGAATCCTGCACACAGGAGGTGGCGGCGGTGACCATGGCCACGCCCTCGCCATCGCCGCTGCGATAGCGGGCCGCCAGGATCTCCGTCTGCAGGGCGATGGCATCCAGCACCTGGGGTCCCATCGGCACCAGCAGATCCGAGAATGGCCGCAGGCCTAGCCAGCCCCGTTCGAGGTTGCCGGCGAAGGCGCTCCAGTCCTGGCTGCCTGCAACGATGCCATCGGGATTGTTGGCATAGATCTGGTGGTAGCGGATCGCCAGCCGCGGCTGATCGCTGAAGGGATCGCGCACCACCCGCGCCTCGCCGAACGCGAAGTGGCCTGTCACCGTCCAGGGGGGATGGGGTTCGCCATTCGGGCCGCCAATGCCGCCGAACAGATGCAGCAGCAAGGCCCGGTCGCCCGGCTGCCAGCTCAACCCGCCAAGCCCATCGGGCAGCAGGGCGGTGCTGCCCAGACTGCCGCGTTGCAGCGTCTGCGGATTCCAGACTCCCCGCTTGAGAAAGGCCAGGCCAGCGCGGGTGCCTTGCACCTGCCGCTGGGATTCCGGCTGCAGGAGGCGGCGCGGCTCGATCGCCTGCACCGTGAACACCCCGTCAGGGCCAGGAGCACCCTGGATCAGCCAACCCTGGTGATTGAGGGGAGAGGACGCCAGGCCGGCGGGGTCGAAACGCAGCCGACCGTTGCCGTCGGGGGGAAGCACCGGGATGCGGATGGTCTCCAACGGCCCAGCGAAGCGGCCACTGGCGCGGTCGTAATGCCGCACCCGCCAGAGCCCAGGCTCCTGCCGCTGAGCGCCGTCGCCCTTCTCCCCCAGCGCAGGCCCCAACACGCTGACCAGCCCCTGCCAGCGCCCGCTGATCTGCAGCGGTGGCCGATCGATGCGCAGCTCCTCACCTTCCGGACTGACGCCCTCCAGGCGCACGATGACATCGTCGCGGCGGCGGGCGCCGGCGAGCGATTGCAACGGGCCGACCCGCTGGCGCCCATCCAGGCGCTGGGGCACCCCGTTGCCTTGCTGCTGGACCAAGCGGGCCTTGGCGCCGAGATGGATGTCGGTGGTCACCGCCTCCACCAGGCGCCGCAGTTCAGGGCGATCGGCCCAGCGCAAGCGCCGTTGACGGCCGATCCAGCTCTCCCAGCCAGCGGGGGCCTGCTCCAGCTGAATCCACACCCAATCGCCGGACGGGGCACCCGGGGCGGCCAACGCCTCCGGCCTGGGCAGGATCAAGCGCCCAATCCACGCGGCGCTGGGGCGGTAAACATCGGGCCGGGGGTGCAGGTGGAGCGGATAGCTCTCGGGTCGGGTCCACGGGGAGCCCAGCTCCGCGGCCCCGTCGCTTGTCCCTGGCACCGGGCTGGCGGCAACCCACGCCGCGAAACCGCGTTGGCAGGGCAAGCCAAGCAACAGCAACAGCAACGCCAGGGGCAGCCGCAGATGTAGGCGGCATCGGCGGGGTCTCCAGCTGATCAACAGCGGTGGATGAGCTCTCGCCACAACCCGAAACCATTGGCGTTGACCTTAGCGGCGACCTCAGTGTTCCCAGCCATCAGCCTCGACAACAGATCAGAGAACGGCCCCGCGAACAGACCCCTTCGTGAACGGCTTCGCCTCGTGAACGACTCCACGAAGGGCCTCAACCATGGACCAACATCGCCCAACCGCTGCCATTCCAGCTGCCAGGCCCACTGGTGAAATAGCCAGCCTGGACCGTGTCGGTTCAACAAAGCTGCAACGGCGAAGCTGGGGCTGGCACCAAGCTTCCCCTTGGCGAGCAAGGCGATCTTCAGGCCGGGGCCAACGTGTCCCCGAGCCAGGGGGCTGTAGGGATCCGTGACTGGAGCCGAAGGCGTGAGCCATTGCGTGAACGGCTTGATCAAGGCGATCAAAAGGATTTGAGAGGCCCGCGGGATGGTGGGGAGGGCAGACGTGGGCCCGAGGCGATGGCCGGGCGTCATGACCTACCGACTGGTCGCGAGTGATTCTGCCTGGCCCTTGAACTTGGCGGGCGGCCCTATCTGCCCTGGACAACGATCCCGACACTTGGCTACGTTGAAGCGGTGATTGGAATCCACCATGCTTTCCGGCGCTGATCTGCTTCTCAAGGTCAAGGAACTCGGCGATGTCTCAAAGTCCGATCTGGTGCGCAGCTGCGGCTATGTCAGCACCAAGAAGGACGGCAGCGAGCGACTCAACTTCACCGCCTTCTACGAGGCCCTGCTCGAAGCCAAGGGAATGAACCTCGGCACGGCCGGTCGCGGCAAAGGATCCGGCAAGCGGGGCCGGGATCTCAGCTTCCAAGCCAAGGTGCAGTTCAACGGCAACCTGATGGTGGGCAAGGCTTACACAGCCCAGCTCGGTTTCAAGCCGGGCGATGAGTTTGAGATCAAGCTGGGCCGCAAGCAGATCCACCTGGTGCCCCTCGGCACGGTAGACGGAGAGGAAGGACAAGCAGGGTGATCGCGTCCTGAAAACGGCGCCGCCCTGGGCCCTAAATCGCCTAAATGTTGGCTAAGGGCCTCTGGCTGAAAGCTCTGGAAGGGCTCGATCGACCATCGTTGCTGGCTTTTTCAAAGCCAGCATCAGACCCTGCGGGGGTAACCGATGGTTTGAGCCCTGTCAAATCAAGGCTCACTCGGCCGATTTCAGGCGGTTGGAGCAGGCTCGTGCCTCCGATCAAGGCGCAACCTAGTCCACTGGGGCAGGACCGCGCGAGGGGGAAAGCCCTCAGAGGGCTGGCTAAAACGCCACACCAGATGGGCCGCCACCGAGATGGGCTCAGCTGCGGCCTCAGCAGTGGTGATGGCGCCCGCCCCAGCCTCAGGATTCTGTCGCCAATGAGGGGCGCAGATTCTGGAGACCTTTGAGGAACATTGGGATGAACTGCTCCACCAACTTCTCGGGCTTCTCCTCCCACACACGCTTGGCGGCGAGGAAACGGGATTTCTGCAGGTCTTGAGACAGCAACGCCTCCGGCAGACGCTCCAACAAAAAGCTTGGGCGCTCCCAAACCGGCAGGGTGTTGGCAATCTCCACGAGATTGCCGAGGCGGCGCAATTCAGCGCCGGCGGTGATGTCCATCCCAGCCTCAAAGGCCGCATGCTCGATCATCGCGTACTTGTGCTTCGCAGCATTGACCTTCTGGCGATGCTCTGGGCTTTGGCTGGCGATGCGGCCAAGCCAGCGGCTACCCCAGCGCACATGGCCTGCCTCTTCTGGCAGGATTTTTTCTAAGGTTTCGCGGATGCGGATGTTTTCCTCTGTGGCTGGAGCCTGGCGCAGGGCGGCGATGTGGGCTGAGAACGCCTGACATCCGCGTTTTTCGGTGGCATTGATCACGGCCAGGGCGGCAATCAGCGTGTCCTCGTCGGCGGAGTCGGCGCCAAAGTCGATCAAGCGGTTCAGCTGATCGATGTAGGACCCACTCTGCAGGTTGGCGATCTCCTCACCCATCTCCACTAGCAGGTCCGTGAGCCAGGCGGCGTGGCGGGCCTCGTCCTGGATGTGGTGGGAGAGATCACGCACCAGCTCCCGCGGCTTGCCATTGAGGGCTTCGATCAGGGCGGTGAGCTCCTGACAGGACCGCTGCTCGTTGAAGCGGTAGCTATTGAGGAAGAGGACCTGCACAGGCCGCTGCCTTACCACCTCGGCCATCATTTGGCGCGGGCTGACGGTGTTGAGGATCTTGCGCGGGTAGGTGACGGCCATCCTGGAGTTGCAACGCTGATGGCGCGTACGGTAACCAGATTGCACGGCTGGGGTGAGGCCGGTCGAGTGGCTCCGCGATCAGGGGGTATGGTCAGCATCAGGGAAGCTCCAGGCTCCAAGACCCGGGCCAACGGCCAGGCCCCACCAATCTCGGACCGTCCAAGAAGGGCATGGTGGCAATCCGTGAACGGGTCCATGGCCGCTCGCCGCGTTCCCGTCCAAGGCGCCGGGGGGTGGATCGCAGGACGGACAACACGGTGAAGCCGGTTCCCCCGCCTTGCATGGCCCCCCCTGCCCAAGGCATGGGAGGGATCCAGCGATCGGGAAGCTGATCAGAATCCCTGATCCCTAGACAGGCTGAGAAAGTCCATCCGGTTACAGATGATCAGCCTGACGGCTACGGGGCGAACCATCCAGCCCCAGTTCTTTATGTCCCCTTAAGGTTCATGCCGGTTTTTGTGTAACCGTGTGAACCTCTGAAGCGATCTGTAATCGCTTAAACCCAAGCTGTACATGCACGCAACCTCAGCTCGAACTAGGATGCAAATGACTCTGGTTCTCTTCGTGGTTCAGGCACTAAATCAGCACAGCTGATTAAGCCTCACGAAAAAGCCACGGTTTTTTCTCCCCAGCCCGCCCATGTCACGCCTGCTGCTTGTAGGCTTCCTGCTACTGCAGGGAGCTCTTGCTTCCGATGCCAAGCCCCTTCAGCCCATCGATCTGAGCCAACCCCTTCCCTCAAGCACCATTGGTGGTCCTCGCCGAGCCAGCATCATTCCCGCCAACTCCGCCGAAGCTGCTGTCAACACAACCAACCGTCCGCGTCGGCTGTCCCCTGGGTTGAACGCCAGCACAGCCAACGGCGAGGTGCTTGCCGAAAGCACCGTTACCAAGCCCTGAGGTCGCCGATCCGGCACAGCACAAGCGGCGCCTGCATTGGCCCCAAGCCCCAGCAACTCCTGCTCCAATGTTGGGGCAGGTTTTTTTTGTGGCCAGCAGCACCACTAGGCGGGGAGTTCATCTGGCGACTCGCTTTCGCCTGGGGGCCAAGGATTCTGCTCGCGCTGCCGCGGGGGTGGACACACTCTCTTGCCGCAAGGTTGAAGGGCCTGCGAAGAAAACCTAAGCGCTGCAGGCGATCCGCGGCGGGTGGTGGGCCAACTGCTCAGGATCGACGGAGCACCGCCTGCTCAGGACGTTGCTGGGAGCACACCTGAACCTCGCCAGCATGGCGACGGAGCCCAAGCCCAACCATGGTGTTAGGGAGCCAGGGATCTGGGGCCAGATCCAGAATCATTGTGGTGGCTCACTGGAACTCTTTCAGGAAGCAATCTGGTTCTTTTTGAAGTGTAGTCATTGTCGTCTCATCCTACTAGCCTCCAGGCGGCCTGGCTGACAGTATGGAGCTTCAATACAATTCAACCTGGGATGGCATTGATCCGCACGCGAGGTCTTGAGGTTCATGAATGGCCGGTGCTGCTTATCGCTCTGCTGCCAGTAAGTGTGTTCGTGGTTGGATACTCTCTCTTCGATGTGATCGGCATTGCTTTTTATGCCTATGGCCTTCATGACTTGGCCACAAGTCGGCCGCTCACCGACCCAAGCAAGGCGATCAGCTCAGGTCTGCTTTGGGGAGCGATGGCGAATTTCTACCTGATCACCAGTGTGGGGGTCCTGCTTGTTCTGATTGCTTGGAAGCGTCAGAAAGTCCGTGGCCTCGCGGCCGTGCCGTTCAATGGCTTGGCGGCATTTTTGGCGGTTTTGGGCATTGCCTTTCTCCTGAGTGTGGATCTCGAAGACAGACCCTTGCGAGCCATCTTCCTGATCACATTTCGCAGCCTGCAACGCCAGGCTTTGCTCGGCGAAAGCTTTCGGCTGGGGTGGGTACAGTCCACGATGACCATCATCAATGCTTTGAGCATCATCATTCCGGCGATGCTCTGCGCATTCCTGCCGATTCTGCTGCTCAAACCACGGAACGGCTGGACCAAGGACGTGCTTTATGAACGAGCCGCTGATCTGCGGATTCTGGGAACATCTGGATCCGTGTTCATGGTGGCTGGTGTCTTGCACATGTTTGCTTGGATGTCATGGGCGCCAGACCTTCTCGGCCAACAGAACTTACAGACTCTGGTGGCCAGTGTCACACTCTATTGGGGGGCCGTCTGGACCCTGATGTTAGCCATGCTGTATTTGCCGGTTCTCCTGATTTTTAATCAGTTAGCTGGTCCCGTGATGGCCGTGGAGACAGTGCCCATCAAAGAGCGGGATCAGTGGCTTACAGACTATGGAATTTCGTTCAGAATTATCACCCAACTACCGCAGTTGTTATCCATCCTGGCTCCCCTGATTTCAGCACCGCTCACCAAGATCCTTGGTAACTTGCCGCAGCTTCTCGGTAAGTAGGGCCGCGAGGGTCCCTCCAATTCTGGCTGGGGGATTAACGACGAAAAGCGCCCACCCCTGGCTGGGCAACCCCAACCCGCCTCACCCGGCCGCCGCCAGGGCGCGCACCACATCGCCTCGGGTGAGAATTCCCACGGGCATGCCGCCCTCATCGAGCACAACCAAGCGCTGAACCTTGGCCTCGTGCAACTGGCGAGCAGCCTCGGGCAGGGGCGTGGCACCCGCGCAGGTGTGCACCTTGGCATTCATCACATCCGCCACGGTATTGCCCAGCACCTGATGCACTTGCTTATCCCAGGCAAGTGGATTGCGCAGATAAATCACGGCATCCAGCAGCATCACGTAGGGGCCGGCGTCGAAGCCGCTCTCCCGCACCATCAGGTCTTGCTCGCTGAGCTCACCCACCAGCGTCCCATCGGCCGACACCACTGGCAGCCCGCTGATGTGGTGCTCGCTGAGCAGCTTCACCGCGTCCTGGAGCGGTGTGTCCTGGCGGACGCTGATCACCGGGGTGGTCATCACCTCAGCCACGGAACGCTCGATCACCATGCGGTTCTCCTTGATGGGGGCATTCTGCCGCCAGGCAGGATGCCGGGTCTCCGCCCCAGCCGCGTTGCGCCGCCTCGCCGATCTGCTCACCGTGCTGCGCGCCCTGCTGGGGTTGCCCCTGCTGCTGGCCCTGCAGGCGGGCTGCCAGGAGCTCGCCTGGTGGCTGCTGCTGCTCGGCGGGCTCAGCGACGCGCTGGATGGCTTCCTGGCCCGCCGCGCCGGTGGTGGATCGGTCTGGGGCGCCCGTCTCGATCCCCGCACCGCCAAGATCCTGGTGAGCGCTCCCCTGCTGGGGCTAGCCGGTCAGCCGCCATCCGCGCCCCATCTGCCCCTCTGGGCCGTGTGGCTGCTGCTGGCCCGCGAGCTGTTGATCTCCGGCTGGCGCGCCGGCCAGGGCAGCGGCGGACCGGCCTCGGCCTCCGGCAAAGCCAAAACAATCCTGCAATTCGCCGCCCTGCTGTTGCTGCTTTGGCCCCGCACCTGGAACCTCGGCCTGGCCGCGGCGGCCAACGGCGACCTGGCGCCGCCGGTGCTGCTGCCGGCGATGGGCTGGTGGTTGTTCTGGCCGTCGCTGCTGCTGGCGTTGACCTCCGCCGCGGGCTACCTGCGACCGCGGCGGGCGCACTGAGGGCCGCTGGAGCCGTCCCAGCGGAGCACCACCGCGTTGGCCGGCAAATCAGGCCAGGGGCCCTGATGCTGCCGCGGGCCGCCCCTGCGGGGGCAGGCAGCGAGCCCGGCCTCAGGCGCCGATCAAGGCCGCATCACCGCTGAAGTCGGGTTCGCCGTCGGGGCGCAGGGCGTGCTCACGCTTCCAGCTGTCGGCCAGGGTGGCGGCCAGGTCGTAGGCCGGCTCCCAGGCCAGCTCGCGCCGCAGCCGGGTGATGTCGGTGAGGAAGTGGGCCAGGCGCAGCGGGAAGGCCTTGCGGGCCTTTGGATCGAGGCCCGCGGGATCGAAGCTGCGGATCTCCACCGACGCCGGATCTCGGCCGCAGGCCTGGGCTGCCGCCGCCACCAGGCCCCGGAAGGTCACCCCCTGGCGGCCGCTGCAGTTGTAGATGCGATTGGTGGCGGCCTCCACCTCGATGCAGCGGGCCATGGCGGTCGCCAGATCCTCCACATGGCCCAGTTGGGTGATGGTGCTGCCATCGCCCGGCAGCGGGATCGGGCGGCCGTGTCGCAGGCGATCAAAGAACCACCCCTCGATTGGGTTGTAGTTGCCCGGGCCAACGATGTAGGTGGGGCGGAAGCTGGTGAAGGGAATCCCCTCCTGCTGCAGCCAGTCTTCCGTTTCGGCCTTGCCGGCGTGGCGGCTGGCCGGATCGGTGGGGGAGTCTTCATCCAAGGGCCACAGCTCTTGATCGGCGTAGACGCCGGCCGAGCTCACGTACACGAAGCGGTGGCTGGGGGCGCCGGTCACCTCAAGGGTGCGGCGGCTGTCGTCCAGGGTGCGGCCGCAGCTGTCGACGATCACCTCAAACGTGCGACCGGCCAGCTGGGCTAAGGCCTCGGGGTCGTTGCGGTCGCCGCTGAAGTGCTCCACCCCTTCGGGCAGGGGCTGGCGGCCGCGGGTGAACAGGGTGAGCGTGTGACCTGCCTCCAGCAATCGCGCCACCAACGGGCGTCCCACGAAGCGGGTGCCCCCCATGATCAAGATCCGCATGGTTCAACCCAAACACGCGGGGCCATTCAAGCGAGGGGCCGACGCTGGCGATCTCCCAAGGCTCGTCGCGAAGGCCAACATCAGCGGCGGAGGCGGCTGGAATGATGGATCCAGCCCCGGTTGCCCCATGGATGTCATCCCCGCCATCGATTTGCTTGGCGGCCAGTGCGTGCGCCTGCACCAGGGGGACTACGACCAGGTCACGACCTTCAGCGATGACCCGGTGGCCCAAGCCCTCAGCTGGCAGGAGCAGGGGGCGCGGCGGCTGCACCTCGTTGACCTCGACGGGGCCCGCAGCGGCACCGCGGTGAACGAGGCGGTGGTGCGGCGGATCACGGCGGCGCTGGCGATCCCGGTGCAGCTGGGCGGTGGTGTGCGCACGGCGGAGCGGGCCGAAGACTGGCTGGCCTGCGGCCTCGATCGCGTGATCCTGGGCACGGTGGCGCTAGAGCAACCGGACCTGGTGCGGCAGCTGGCCCAACGCCATCCGGGCCGGATCGTGGTCGGTATCGACGCCCGCGACGGCCGCGTCGCCACCCGCGGCTGGCTGCAGGAGAGCGGTGTGCAGGCCACGGCCCTGGCCGCCAGCTTCGAGGGCCGCGGCGTGGCGGCGATCATCAGCACCGACATCGCCACCGACGGCACCTTGGCGGGCCCGAATCTGGAGGCGCTACGGCAGATGGCCCAGGCCAGCACGATTCCGCTGATCGCCTCCGGCGGCGTCGGCGGCCTCGACGACCTGCTGGCCCTGCTGGCCTTGGAGCCGTTGGGGGTGACGGGGGTGATCGTCGGCCGGGCGCTTTATGACGGGCGGGTGTCACTGGCCGAGGCCTTGCAGGCGGTCGGCCCAGAGCGGCTGCAGGATGGCCTGGAGCTTTCCTTGGCCTGAGGCGGCCCGTCCGGCCCCCCGAGCACTCGCCAGGGAGGCGGCGCCATGCCGCTGGCCAGGGGCGGGGTTGTGGGGGGCGGGTCCCGTTGGACTGGGGCTGTCTGGACTGATCCTGAGGGTCTGATCCTGTCGGACTGAATCCTGTCGGCAGCGTGGTGGGATGCCCGTTGACCCAGCGTCGCTGGAGCAGGATCGCGGCGCTTGCCCTATAAGGGAACAAAGCGCTGCTTCGCCGTGGCCCTTGCCACCGGTGCGACCAACCTGCCGAGATCCCAACGGTCATCGCGGGCCCTCACCAGCTCTCCTGGTGACCGCGAGGTTCGCCCGCCTGCCTCCGATGGGGATCCGGGGTGTGGCAATGCCTCTGGCAATGGCGTGGCCGAGGCCTACCGGCGCTGCCGCGACCTTGGGATGCGCCTCAGCCGACAGCGGCGCATGGTGCTCGATCTGTTGTGGGCGGAAAAGAGTCACCTCAGCGCCCGCGACATCTTTGAGCAGTTGAACCGGATGGGCCGCAACATCGGCCACACCTCGGTGTATCAGAACCTCGAAGCGTTGCAATCCGCCGGGGTGATCGAATGCCTGGATCGCGCCAACGGGCGCCTTTATGGCTACCGTTCCGATCCCCACAGCCACCTCACCTGCCTCGACAGCGGTGCGATTCAGGATCTCGATGTGTGCTTGCCGGACGAGCTTCTGCGCCAAATCGAGCAACGCACGGGGTATCGGATCGAGAGCTACACCCTCAACCTCTGCGGACGCCGCCCCTAAGGCAAGGCGGAATGCCCTGGCGATCTGAGGCCCCTGGCCCTGGATAACTTCAGGCGAGGCCTGTAACGTTGTTCAGCGTCTTCAACTCTGTGCCCGCCCCCGCGGCTCGCCCCCGACCCCAGCTGCTCCTGTTCGCGGATCCATTGGAACGCGAAGGCCTGCTGTCGTGGCTGCGGAGCGGAGGCGAAGCGGTGCTGGCGGAGCGGCCGGAGGACCTCGATGGTGCACCGGCGCTGGTGATCTGGAGCCTGCGAGGCCGCCCCGCCGCCGACGTGCTGGGCGGCGAACTGCAGCGCCTGCGCGAACGCTGGCAACCCGCACCGCTGCTGCTGCTGCTGCCCGCCGGCCACGGCTATGCGGGTGAATGGCTGCTGCGCCTTCCGGTCCAAGGGTTGCTGGAGCGTCCGGAGCCAGAGCGGCTGTGCTCCGCTGTGGACACCTTGCTGGATGGCGGTCGCTTCGTGAGCCTGGAGGGGGCCCAGGCGATTGAACGCCTGGATCCGCTGCCGCCGATGGGCCTGGGGCGCTGGCTGTTGGTCAGCGGCCTGCAGCAGATCGACGCTGAACTGGCCTTCTGCCAGCGCCTGCTGCGGCAAAGGAACGCCGAGGGGCTGGCCGCCCTTTTATTGCAAGGGCGATCCCGAGAACTCATGGCGGCACGGGCCTTGCTGCTGTGGCTGTGGGGCCCCGCCTGGCTGGCCCTCGCCCCCACCGCTGACGGCCAACAGCACCAGCCCATTCCCGGGGAGGAGGCTTCGCCTCCACACGCGGGGTCAGGCGCCAGCGGTGGGGCCTCCGCCCCAGCGGCTCCAGGGGGCATCCAGCTCACCTTGCGCCGTCGCGGTGCCGACGGCCTCTGGGAGGCCCTGAATGAACGGCTGCGCCAGATGGCTGCCGCCGGTCCCGACAACCGCAGCGGCCAGTTGCTGGCCCTTGATGGCCTCAGGCCAGAGCGCCGCAGCGATCTGCTGCTGGCCTTGCTGCAACAGTTCGATCAGCTGCGCCAGCGGCTGCTGGAGGAGGACCTGCGCGGTCCGGGCCTGCTGGAGCGTTGGCGCGATCGCCAGCAGGAGCTGCGCCGCCAGGCCCTGCGCCAACTGGCCGGCAGCTACGTGCAACTGCCCTTGCGGGGCAGCCTGGAGCCGGTGGCCGAGTCGCTGATCCAACGCGCTTCGCTGGCCTACGACGATCCGGAACTCCCGGACGCCGAATCGATGCTGGCGCCCTTGGTACAGGCCCAGCCGCTGGTGATCGAAGGTCGATTGCTGCCCCCCGATGAACCCGAAGCGCTGCTCTATCTGGAGATGCTGCTGGCCAACTGGCTGGTGCGCAGCGCCGAGCTGATCTGCGCCGAGCTGCTGGTGGCCTGCGCCGACTGGCCGGAGCTGCGCCGCTACCTGCTGCGACCCGAGTTGTTGGCCACCCGCAATCTGGAGCGACTGCGCAACCAGCTCAATGCCCAACAACGTTGGGGACGCTGGGTGGAGCATCCGGTGCGGCTCTACGAGAGCCGCCGCGCCCTCTACCGCCTGGCGGATGGCGCCATCGACGTGGTGGCGATCACCGAGCCCCGCGATCAGGAGCTGCGCAGCCTGCCCTGGCCCCAGCAGCTGGTCACGTTGCTGCTGGAAACCCGCGATGCTCTTGCGCCCCAGGTGCGCAACCTGCTGCGCTCCACCGGTGACCTGCTGGCGATGCTGCTCACCCGAGGGATCGGCCGGGCGATCGGCCTGGTGGGGCGCGGCATCCTGCAGGGCATGGGCCGGGGCCTGGGGCGAGGCTGAACCGCGGCAACCAGCCCTCGCCAGGGGGAGGAGGTGCGCTGGAGCCAACCGGACTCAACCTCGAACCCGTGAAGGAGGGGGCCTAACGCCACAATGGCCCGAGCCAACCACAGCCCTTGCCCGCTCTCTCCCCCTGGTTCCAACGCCTCAGCGCCCGCCTGGGGGCTTGGCTGGCCCTGTCGCTGCTGCTCTGTAGCGGGCTGACCCTGGCGCCTGCCGCCAGCATCGCGGCCCTCGACAACGACCACTACGACGGCAATATCTACGCCCTTTACGCCGGCAACGGCTCCCTGGTGCCCCCCCGCAACACCCTGGCCCAGGCCCTGGCCGAGCAGCGGGTCGTGGTGCTGGTCTTCTACCTAGACGACAGCTCCGCCAGCAAGCGCTTCGCGGCGGTGGTGTCGGAGTTGCAGCGGGTTTGGGGCCCAACGGTGGAGTTGATGCCCCTGGTCACCGATCCGCTGCAGAACCGGACCGATGGCGGCGCCACCGATCCGGCCCATTACTGGAGCGGCTTGATCCCCGAAGTGGTGGTGCTCGACCGCACCGGAACCGTCACCTATCGGGCCGCGGGGCAGGTGCCGGTGGGGCCGATCAACCAGGCCATCAGCAAGGCCACCGGCATTCCCCTGCCTGAGGCTGATGGAACCCGGGAGGTGACCGAGAGCTTCAACGAGCTCAACAGCGAAGTGGTGAGCGTGAAACCATGAGCGCCGAGGTCGCTGCCACGCGCCTGGAGCGCGACAGCCTCGGCGAGGTTCCGGTACCGGCGCCGCGGCTGTGGGGGGCGCAAACCGAACGATCGCGTCACCACTTCGCCTACGGGCAACGCATGCCGCTGAGCCTGATCCACGCCTTCGGCCAACTCAAGGCCGCCTGCGCCGAGGTGAATGGGGCGATGGGCCGGCTGGATGGCCCGCTGGCCGCGGCGATCGTGGCTGCCGCCGAGGAGGTGGCCAGCGGCGCCCACGATGACGAGTGTCCGCTCAGCGTCTGGCAGACCGGCTCCGGCACCCAGACCAACATGAATGTGAACGAGGTGATCGCCAACCGGGCGATTCAAAAGCTGGGCGGGCAGCTGGGCAGCCAGACGCCGATCCATCCCAATGACCATGTCAATCTCAGCCAATCGAGCAACGACACCTTCCCCACCGCCATGCATGTGGCGGTCTGCGAACGCCTGCATCACGGCCTGATCCCGGCGGTCGAGGCCTTGCTCGCGGCGTTGAGCTCCCAGGCCGCCACCCATGCCGATGTGATCAAGATCGGCCGCACCCATCTCCAGGATGCGGTGCCGTTGCGGTTGGGACAGGAGATCGGCGGCTGGGTGGCGCAGCTGGGCCTGGCGTTGCAGTCGATCCAGATGAGCCTGCCCCAACTCCAGCAGCTGGCCATCGGCGGCACAGCTGTCGGCACCGGGCTGAATGCGCCCCTTGGCTTCGGCGAGGCGGTGGCGGAGCGGTTGCGTGGGCGGCTGGGGCTGCCCTTCAGCAGCGCACCAGACAAGTTTCAAGCGCTAGCCGGCCATGAACCGCTGGCGGCGGCCCATGGGGGGCTGACGGTGTTGGCCGGCAGCCTGATGAAAATCGCCAACGACATCCGCTGGCTGGGCAGCGGGCCGCGCTGCGGCCTGGGGGAGCTGGTGCTGCCGGAGAACGAACCGGGTTCCTCGATCATGCCTGGCAAGGTCAATCCCACCCAATGCGAGGCCGTCACGATGGTGGCGGTGCAGGTGATGGGCAACAACACCGCCGTGCAAATGGCGGCAAGCCAGGGCAACTTCGAGCTGAATGTGTTCAAGCCGGTGATCGCCCACAATGTGCTCGAGAGCCTGGAGTTGCTGGCCGGGGCCTGCGACGGCCTGCGCCGCTTTTGCATTGAAGGCCTGCAGGTCAACCGGGAGCGGATTCAGGAGTCACTGGATCGCAGCCTAATGCTGGTCACCGCCCTGACTCCTGTAATCGGCTACGACCGGGCCTGCCACATCGCCCGCCACGCCCATCAACACAACCTCAGCCTGCGGGAAGCCGCCTTGGCCCTGGGCGAGATCAGCGCTGAGGAGTTCAACCAGGCGGTGCGGCCGGAGCGGATGGTCTGAGACTGCGGTTTGGAATCTGGGTCTGTCTTGCAGGGGCCAGTGATCCGCTCGGCGAGAAGCTCCACCCTTAGCAAGCCCAATCCATGTTGTCTGTGGGAGAGGTCACGTCGACAAGATGCCAAACCATCGGGCTGGTCTGGGGTGCCAATCCAAGCCAGTTCAGCCAATCAGCCCATTGCCGTTGAGATCAATTTGGAAGCTGGTTTCCAACCCCAAGGCGGCAGCGGAGGAGGGGTTGATGTTGCCATAGGACGACTGCCAACTCCAGGAGCTGTTGAGGGTCCAGAGATGCAGGAAGTTGCCGGGGTTGTTGCGCCAGAGGATTTGGTTCTGGCTTTGTACCGTTTCAGCGGCGAGCATCTGCCATTCCGTGCTGATGCTGCCGGTGCCGAGGTTGAAGGGTGAGCTCACGGTGTAAAGGGTGCTGCTGACCTCTACCACCGCCAGGCCATCGTTGCGGCGGAACAACGAGGCATTCCCGCGGTTTTCGATGGTGGTGAGTGAGGGGCCGATGATGTTATCGCCATTGATGTCGGCATTGAGGCTGGCTTCCTCGCTGTAGAGCTGGTCGTTGCTGAGGAAACGGCCAGATTGATAGGCGCCGCTGGCATTGAGGCTCCACTGGGCCAGCTGGCCCGTGTTGCTGTTGCGCCAGAAGAAGGAATAGCCGAGTCCCGATGCTACAGCGGCCAGGGCGCTCCAGCCATTGCCGGGGTTGCTGGGGGAGGCATTGCCGCTGGGATAGGTGATCTGCAGCGCTGAGCCGCTGCCATTACGCAAGGCATAGCCGAGGGCAGTGCTGCCCAGATTGACGCCGTTGATGGTGATGGAACCTGAGGTATAGCCATCACCGTTGAGATCGAGATTAAGGTTGGCCTCTTCTGTGATGAGTTGGGAAGCGGAGAGGAAGTAGCCGGAGGTGTAGGCGCCGCTGCTGTTCAGCTCCCAGCGCACTGTCTGGCCGCTGCTGCTATTGCGCCAGTAGAGGGCATAGCCACTCCCAGACGCTGTGGCTGCCAGGGCGCTCCAGCCGGTGCCAGGGTTGCTGGGGGAGGCATTGCCGCCGGGATAGGTGATCTGTAGCGCTGAGCCGCTGCCATTACGCAAGGCATAGCCCAGGCTGGTGCTGCCCAGATTGACGCCGTTGATGGTGCGGGAGCCTGAGGTATAGCCATCGCCGTTGAGATCAAGATTGAGGTTGGCCTCTTCTGTGAGGAGTTGGGAAGCGGAGAGGAAGTAGCCGGAGGTGTAGGCGCCGCTGCTGTTGAGCTCCCAGCGCACTGTCTGGCCACTGCTGCTATTGCGCCAGTAGAGGGCATAGCCACTGCCCACGGACGTCGCCGCCACAGCGCTCCAGCCGGTGCCAGGGTTGCTGGGGGAGGCATTGCCGCTGGGATAGGTGATCTGCAGCGCTGAGCCGCTGCCATTGCGCAAGGCATAGCCCAGGGCAGTGCTGCCCAGATTGACACCGTTGAGGGTGATGGAACCTGAGGTATAGCCATCACCGTTGAGATCGAGATTGAGGTTGGCTTCTTCTGTGAGGAGTTGGGAAGCGGAGAGGAAATAGCCGGAGGAGTAGGCGCCGCTGCTGTTCAGCTCCCAGCGCACTGTCTGGCCACTGCTGCTATTGCGCCAGTAGAGGGCATAGC
>JBKCTK010000251.1:0-1051 GCA_046319055.1 Synechococcaceae cyanobacterium | reverse complement strand
CCTCCAGATCCAGGCTCTGCTGCCCTTCTGGACCGATGTGCTCCGTGCTGACCACCGTGGCCTGCACAAAGAACAGATCGGCCCCTGACTCCGCGATGGCGTTGCCGAACCTCAAGGCCGCCGCCGGGGTGGCGCTAACGGCGGCGATGCCGCCCCGCTCGCGGATCTCGGCGATGCGCTGACGGATCAAGTCTTCCCGCACCGGCTGGCTGTACAGCTCCTGCATCAGCGGCACGAAAGCGTCCTTGTCGACCGCGGCGATCCGGTCGAGCACCGGGTTCGGATCGTCGTAGCGGCACTGCACCCCCTCCAGATTCAGCACCCCCAGGGCTCCCTGGCGGCTCAGCTCCACGCCCATCGCCACGTCCACCACACCATCCATGGCGCTGGCGATGATCGGGATCTCGCGCTTGACGCCCCCCAGGCTCCAGCTGCAATCGGTGACCGCCGGATCGACGGTGCGGCCACCGGGAACGAGCGCGATTTCGTCGATCCCGTAGGCGCGACGGACGACGCGATTGCGACCGAGCTGGATGTTCACCGGAGCCTTGCCTGTGCCGCCAAGCTATCAATCGGCCCCGGGGCGGTCCGCCGCCGCCTCAAACCCGGCCGCGGAAGGCGGCCCAGCGCTGGCTCCAGTCGCTGATCAGCCGCTCCCGGTCGCTGGTGCGCACCAGGTTGAGGAGGCTGAACTTCACCAGCACGATCAGCCCCACCAACTGGAACAGTCGCGGCACCAGCGGCAGGCCATCGAGGGTGTCGATCAAGGAGCCGTAGACCCGCAACACCGCCACGGCCAGCAGCAACAGCGCCAGGCCCCGCAGCGGGCCCTGAAGGCGCTCCCAGCGGGCCGGCAGATCCTGCTCCTTCAGCCACTGGCTGACGCGCTGGAGCAACAGGTCGAACTCCCCTCCCTCGCCATCGCCCTTGGCACCCTGCCCCAGGGGCGGCACGGTGATGGTGCTAACGACGCCCTCCGGCGGGCTGGCCGGGGGGGGACTCGGCGACCGGGGGCGTTGGCGCCGGCATTGCTTCGGGCTGGGCACTGGCC
>JBKCTK010000250.1:0-2960 GCA_046319055.1 Synechococcaceae cyanobacterium | reverse complement strand
TCGGCCTCGATGTGGGGCGTCGCCGCATCGGCCTGGCCTGCTGCGACCCCCTCGGCCTGACGGTCACCCCCTTGCCCGCGCTGTGGCGCGGTCGCTTCGCCGCGGACCTGGAGCAGCTGCTGCCGCTGGTGCGGCAGCGCGATGTGCGCGCGCTGGTGGTGGGACTGCCCCTGTCCTCACAGGCCGAGCCCACCGCCCAGGCCCACCACTGCCGTCGCTACGGCATGGCGCTGCAGCGGGGGCTAGCCCAGCGGGGCGTGCCCCTGCCGCTGGCCTGGGTGAATGAACACTCCAGCAGCTGGGAGGCGGCCGAGCGCTTCGGCTTGCGGGGAGATCGCAGCGGCAGACTCGACAGCCTGGTGGCAGCCCTGCTGCTGGAACAGTGGTTGCGGGAGGGGCCCGAGCCCCAGGCGATGGCGCCCGGCGGCGATCCGGTCGGGTTGGCGACCATCCCAGCCGGCGTGGCGTCAAGCGTTACGGCATTGTGAGAGCACACGCCACGCCGCCATGAGTTCCGAAACACCTGCCAACTCGGCAGCGGGGGACATGGACACCGTTGTGCTCAAGGACGAGCAGGGCCGACAGCTCGTCTGCTTCGTGGAGGAGCCTCTGCAGCTCGAAGGCAACACCTACGCCCTGCTCACCCCGGTGGACACCCCCGTGTGCCTGGTGCGGCTCGGTGAGGACGAAGCCGACCACGAGATCATCGAAGACTTAGAGGGAGCCGAGGAGATCCTCTCGATCGCCGACGCGGTGTTGCAGGAGCACGACCTCACCCTGGTGCGCTCCGCCCACATCCTCACGGTGAACGGCGAGATCGATGACCCCGATGCCGACGAAGACGAAGAGGAGGACGGCGACGATCTTGAGGAGCTCGACGATCTCGAGGAGGACGGGGATTCCGACACCTACGAGATGCTGCTCGATCGCCCCTTCTGGGTGGGCGAGGAGCAGTACGCCCTGTTCATTCCCCTCGACCCCCTGTTTTTGGTCGCTCGGCTGGATGACGGCGGCGCCGAACTCGTGAGCGATGAGGAGCTCGAGCGGGTTGGCCCCCTGATCGAGGCCGCGATCGAGGAGCAGCCCGACGACGCCTGATGCTGCGCGAACTGCTGACCCCTGACTGGACCGCCCAGGGCACCCTGGCGCAACTGCAGTTGCCCCAGCTCCTGGAGCACGGGATCCGGGCTCTCGTGCTCGATGTCGACCGCACCCTGCTGCCACGGCGCCAGTCTTCCCTGCCGGTCGCGGCGGAATCCTGGTTGCGGGAGGCCCGCCAGGAGCTGCCGATCCATCTGCTCAGCAACAACCCTTCACGCCGGCGCATCGGCGCCGTGGCCCGCGCCGTGGATCTGCCCTTCACCGCCGCTGCCGGCAAACCCCGCCGTGCCGCCCTGCGCCGGGTGCTAGCGGAACTCGACCTGCCCCACGCCCAGGTGGCCTTGGTGGGAGATCGGGTGTTCACGGATGTGCTGGCGGGGAACCGGCTCGGCATGTTCACCGTGCTGGTCAAACCGATCTCCGTCGATGGCCTGCCCTGCCACCACGATCAGTTGCAGGGCTTCGAGCGGCGCATGGCCCACTGGCTGGGCGCCGCCCTGCCCTGAGCGTCGATGGGAGATCGCTGGCGATGAGAAGGGTGATCAAGGTGGGCACCAGCCTCCTGCGCGGCGACGAGAACCGCTCCACCGCGGCGGTGATCGCCGACCTAGCGGCCAGTTTCAGCCGCCAGCGCCGCCAGGGGGACTCCATGGCGCTGGTCACCAGCGGCGCCGTCGGCCTGGGCTGCGAAGCCTTGGGCCTGGCCCGACGCCCGGAGGAGTTGCCAGCCCTGCAGGCCGCCGCCGCCATCGGCCAGGGGCGGCTGATGGCCCTCTACGAACAGGCCTTTGCGGTGCGGGGGCTGAAGGTGGCCCAAGTTCTGCTCACCCGGGGTGATCTGGCCTCCCGCCGCCGCTATCAGCGGGCCTGCCGCACCCTCGACCAGCTGCTGGCTTGGGGCGTGGTGCCGATCGTCAACGAAAACGACACCCTGGCCACCGATGAACTGCGCTTCGGCGATAACGACACCCTGTCGGCCCTCGTGGCCGTGGCGGTGGGGGCCCAGGAGCTGGTGCTGCTCACCGATGTGGATCGCCTTTACTCCGGCGACCCGCGGCACGACAGCACTGCCGAGCCGATCGAGGAGGTACGCGACCTGGCGGAGCTGGAACGGCTCGGCCAGGTGGCCGGTTCCGGGGGGCGCTGGGGAACCGGCGGCATGACCACCAAGCTGACCGCCGCCCGCATCGCCACCTCCAGTGGCATCCGTGTGCGGCTGGCCGATGGCCGCGATCCCGCCGTGCTCGAAGCCCTGCTGGCCGGTGAGCGGGTGGGCACCGTGTTTCAACCCAGCGCCAAGCCCCTGGCAGACCGAAAAGGCTGGCTTGCCCATGCCCTGTTGCCCAAGGGCAGTCTCCATCTCGATGCGGGGGCCGAGCGGGCCCTGATGCGTCAGGGGGCCTCCCTGCTGGCGGTAGGGGTGCGCGCGGTGGAGGGCGACTTCGGCCGCCGGGAGGCCGTGCGGTTGCTGGCCAGCGACGGCCGGGAGCTGGGGCGGGGGCTCGCCACCCTCAGCAGCCGGGAGCTGCGGGAGTTGATGGGCCAGGCCGGCGTCGAAGTGGTGCACCGCGACCAGCTGGTGATCACGGGCTCCTAGGCCCGGCCTACGATCCCGCCAGGCCGGTGCCCCTGGAATGCGCTTCAGCGAACTGCTCAGCCATCTCAACGAGGTGACTGAGGCCAACGCCCGCGACCTGGCCCACGACCCGGAGATCAGCGGCGCTGAAGCGCTCGATCGGGCCAGCAGCGGCCAGCTGAGTTGTCACGAACCCGGCAATGCCCTCGCGGCGGCCCTGGCCGGCAGCGGTGCCAGTGCCGTGCTGATCCCGGCCCGCGGCGAGGGGGCCGAGGCGCTGCAG
>JBKCTK010000249.1:0-10367 GCA_046319055.1 Synechococcaceae cyanobacterium | reverse complement strand
AATAAAAAGCAGCTAGTTTCGATCCGATATAGTCCTGAGGTTATTGACTACTTCAGGGCTTCTGGAGCTGGTTGGCAAGCTCGTATGGATGCTGTTCTCAAGGAATATGTCGAAGCTCACTCCACTGGCGATGCGAAGGGGACCTAACATCAAGATTCAGAAGACGGGAGCGAACGGTGTCGCCGATGCCAACGCCATGGCCCGCCGCTGATCTTGATCGTTGGACCAAGCCGCTGCGCGACAGATTCAACAGCCAGAGACTATTGTCATCCCATCAATAGGGCGCCTCGAAAAATCCCAAACCCCATTGCACTTGGTTGATATAGAGTAGACTTATATGATCAGGCTTGAGGGCATCCATGGGCCAGCGTGGTTTCTGGGATGAAGAAATTCGCGTGGAGCGGCTCCATGAGAAGAAGCCGATTCTTAGGCCTCGGTTCCATATCCACAACACACCCACCTACGCCTCCTGGCTTAACCAGGTAGAGCGCTGGTGTGGAATCATCACTCAGCGTGCGATCCGGCGTGGCAGCTTCTCGAGTGTCAAAGCGCTGATCCCCAAAATCGAGCACTTCATCGACAACACCAACAAGGGCTCAGCTCCTTTCAGCTGGACTGCGACTGCAGATTCGATCCCGGAGAAGCTCCAGCGCCTTTGTTTGCAGATTTCCGGGACGTGATACTAGGAAAGGCAAGAAGCATCCTGTGCACCAAGGGCTTCGAACAGATCAAAGAACACGCTGTCAGGGTCATGCACGGTGCGCAGATCCGCCAGGCGGCTCCAGCAGTGCGGCTGATACGCCTCCACCGCCGACGCAGGCCGCTGCACGAAATCGGTCTCACCGATGTAGCTGCCCTTGGTGTAACCACGAAGAGCCTCCGTGCAGGCTTCATGCCACTCGATGTTTGCGGCATCGTCCGCAGGATCCAGCCACATGGTTGAGGGGCCTCCATACACCTGGCCATTCATGGAATAGGAGGTGTTGTTCCGATCATGCTCGGCTGCCGGCCCTGTGAACACTGTGAAGAACACCAGGGTTGTCCGGGAGGGGGCAGCGGCCATGAACCCGGCCGCCGCTCGAATCTGATCGCCGACGGAAGCCCACGAGTAGCGGTTTTCCACACGACTGCGATGCCCTTCAGGCCAGAGCGACCCCGACAGATCAAACAGCATGGGGAAGCTGAGGGACGTCGCCACCTCACGGGAGAGAGGTGGCACCACTGGTTGGTCCAGAGGTGCCAGCTGCTGCTTGCCGTCGTCGTTCGAATCAGCGAAGGCAACAGCGGAGACCATGAGAATGATGCCGCCATCCGCCGCGGCCGCAGACTGCATGGCTGGCGGTGCCTGCAGAAGGAAGAGGGTCAGCTCCACCGATGGGCTCAACGTTGGCGCGAGCGCCGAGATCCAGTCCCCCACCGCCCCCGCCTGGGCAAGGGGGAAGCGATAGGTGCTGCCGAGGATCGACGCAGGCAAGGGATGGAGCTTCAAGTGAAAGGCGGTCACCACTCCAAAGAAGCCCGGACCGGCTCCCCGCGCCGCCCAGAAGAGGTCGGCATGCTGCTCACGGCTGGCCAGAACCTTCTCCCCAGCTGCGGTGACGATCTCCATCGCCTCAACGCTCTCGGTTCCCGCACCCCACACCCCCTGATTCCAGGCCATTCCGCCACCCAGGAGATAGCCGCTCACCTTCACCTGCGGGCAATGGCCACTGGGAAAGGCCAGCCCATGGGGTTGCAAAGCCGCAAGCAGATCCCGGTTGCTCACGACCGGCTGCACGATGGCCGTGCGCGCTGCTGCATCGATGTGCAGCACCTGATTGAGGCAGGCCAGGTCGATCAGGATGCCGCCTCGGCGCAGCGTGGGCTGGCACCAGTGGTGACCACCGCCCCGCACCACAACCTTGCGGCCGTGCTCGCGGGCGTAGCGGAGCACGGCGATCACATCCAGCTCATCTTTCACCCGCACCGCCAGATCCGGCCACCGCTCAGGAAGGAGCTGATTCCAGAGGTTGCCCCGCACCATCGAGAGATAGGCAGGATCACCGGGCTGGGCCCTATCACCCCGGCAGTGCTGTCGCAGAGACGTGAGATCCATCAGTGGCAGGCAGGAACGAACGGGAGGCTTCACTCAGAAAGGCAGCAGTTTCCAGAGAGCTGCCACCTCCAGCACATACAGCAGGCAGATGATCTGTACCCCCCGTCGCGTGAGCGCCCGCGGGGAGGCGATGCCGGGAAACAGCCACCAGTTGAACGTCCGCACGAACCGGGGCATCGTCAGGAAACTGGTGAGCGCCACACTGATGGAGTTGCCGATGAACGTGCCCAGGGCTCCATGGATCCCCAGGGCGGAGACAATCGGATTCAGGAGCCGCAGCTCCAGCATCACGATCGGATAGAGCCCGAGCATTACGAGCATCGCCGTTTTCCAGTTGGGTGGCCCTTGCCCGGAATCGGGATCCACCGGAACCCAGCCAGGGAAGGAGGTGGTGATCCGGATCAGCTCCTCCCGTTCCGTGAACTGCCTCGATTCCGCCAGCAGATCGGCGCGCTGGCGTGAGTTCATCCAGGCCTCCAGATTCGAGGCGGAGTCGTAGCGGAGGATCGTGACCCAGTGGCCCTCGCCACCCCCTTGAGGGGGCTGGAGGTACATGCCGAGATAGCCGGGGTAGCAGGCCTGGGCCGCCTGGATCCGCTGCGCCCAACCGCGGAACTGGTCGGACATGCCGCCACGGACCTTGGAGAAGATCACCTCGGTGACGACGGATCGGCTGGCAGGTAACGAATCCGCCTGCTCACACCGTTCCTCGAAGGCACCCCCCTCCAGCAGCGGTGCGGCTGCCGCCAGCAGATCACGGCAGGCGGCGGAGGTTTGCCAGGCCTCCAGCGCCTCAGGCGACGTGAATGCAATCCGGATTGTCCAGATGTCGCTGCTGGTGCCGGGGCGGGGCGGCAGCAGATCGGTGCTGAGGAAGCCGCTCTGCCGTGAGAGGGCATCCGCCTGACGGGCGTGCCAACCCGCCAGGGCCTCGCCCCTGCCGGCGATGACGCGGCCGGAGGCGATCAGGGTGACAGAGTCCGCCATGGCGCTGAACGGCCTTTAATAGGGGTGACGGTCGAGTTTGTTCATCCAGGCCTGACAGGCCTGCAGGGCGAAGTCTCGTTCGAAATCCGGAAAACACTGAATCGCCTTGCGCTGCTCCCAGGGCAGCCGGAAATCGATGTACTGGAACTCGTCATCGAAACCGATCTTGCTCGTATCCTCCAGCCTTGTGCCGAAGTACACCCGATCGATCCGCGCCCAATAGATGGCGCTCATGCACATCGGGCATGGCGCTCCGTTCACATAGAGATCGCAGCCCTTGAGCATCTGAGCCCGCTCCGGCACCGGATCAGACGATCCCTCGGGGCGAGGGATCATCTTCAGATTTCCCTCGTACACCTCTGACCCCAGCAGCGCCTTGGTATTGATTCTCGAGCAGGCGTCGATGATGGCGGTCACCTCGGCGTGATACACGGGGATGCCCGTGAGCAGCACACGGTTCTGACCGCGACCAATGATCTTGCCATCCTTGACGATCACCGCCCCGAAGGGCCCGCCCCATCCCTTCTCCACAGACTCAATCGCCAGGCGGGTGGCCTCATGGAGAAACTGCCTCTTGTACTCGACGCTTTCGATATCCGTTGCTGGGGTTTCTGCTTGGGCCATGGTTGTCGATCAGCGAAGAACAGTGAGGAACAGACTTCGTCAGCACACGGCGCCAGCACGTGGGAACCCCTGAATCCGCGACCCATCGAGACCATGGCAGGTGGCAAGCTGCCACACCGCAGGAGGTCATGGATGGGGATGGCGCTGCAGGGTGACCGCAGGGATGGAAATCCCTGCGTCTACATGCACGATCAGCGTGATTTGTGGCGCGGACTCTCGCGTCAGGAATTCAGTCGAGTCCGGAAGCCTCCCTCCACAGGCAAGCTAGGCGGCGTAATCCCTGGAAATCCTTGGATTCATGGAACGTTACACGCGTGGATCCGATCCGCTGAGGCCCCGTCCCTTCAAGTATAAAACTTCAGGCCCGAATGGCCTGATACGAGTTTGAACAGGTGTGGATGACAGGTGGTTATCGAGGAGGCGCAGATGCACCTCTATAAGGCCCGATGAATCGGGACGAATGAGTGGTGAAGTCTCTCGTTCGCGTCTTGAGGTTGGGTGATCGGAAGGGGCCTGTGCAGTCCCCGGGGTTGTAGCGGCCGGCCCCGGGTGGCGATTGAGGGGGCCTTGGGGAAGTGGCGGACGGCCTTGGTGAGACCCATGTGGGCGTCACTCACCACCAGCTTGTCCGTTGAGGTGCGCGGCCCACCATCATCAGTGCAGCAGTGCTGGCCTGGTCGCACAAGGCGCCCGATATCGTTGAATCTATCTCCAACGCACGGCGAATCGTTAACCTCCGCCATCGGCTAACCCATGAGCTCCATCTGTCGACGATGAACTGCTTTGGGCGCTCGCGACGATTGACCCACTGGTGCTTCCGCGAGGATGCGCTGCACTGTTTTCACAGCTCGATTCGGCGGGCTCACCTCAACATCTATCTCCTTCACGCCGCGCTCCCCGGATCGGTGGCAGCGCCGGCTTTTCGCTCCACCTGGCCAGCCCCCACCAGGCAGGCCAACGCACCGCAGTAGCCGTCGGGCAGCTGCAGATCCCAGAGCCTCTCTTCCGTGTTCAGCCCCAGGCCTCCCAACCGCAGCCCCGGGCCGGCCGGCTTGCCTCCTGCGCCCTTCAGCCTTGCCCCGGGCTCCAGCTCCAGCGCCTGCTCCACGGCCAGCTCCCTCGACTGCTCCATGGCCCGCTCCGCCTGCCGCCGCAGCGCCTCCATGCCGCCCAGCCCCCTGCCCGTCGCCTTGAGGCGCGCCTCCAGGCGGCACCAGGCCTGCAGGAACCCATGGGGCTGGGCGCTGGCGGGCAGCCGCTCCAGTTGTTGGCATTCGGCGGCACACAGCAGCCGGGCCGCCAGCGGGCGCCAATCCAGCTGGGGTTGTTGCTGCTCCACATCCACCCCCACCGGCCAGTGGCGATGGAACGCCAGCACGATCACGGCACCGGAATGGGCCAGGTTGAAGCGGGGCGCGGCCGGGCCCGCATCGTCCAATTCGGGCTTGCCGTAGGGGCCCTGCCGGAAGCGGAGCTCCTGCGGATCCCGGCCCAGCCAGGCCCCCAAGGCCAGCCGCACGGCCGCGCGCCCCAACAGATGGCGCTGACGATCATCCGGGCGGCGGAAGCGCTGCCACCGCTCCCGCTCCGTTGGATTCAGCAGCCCCTCAAGGCCATCGCAGCCGGCCATCAGGCGCTGATCACGCCGATCCAGCAGCAGCAGGGTCGGGGGCTCGCTCTCCCCTCGGCCGACCTCCGGGGGCGGCGACGGCCCCGCTGCCGGCTCCGGGGGCCTGGATCGCGGCAGGGATCCGGGCAGGGGCCCTGGCGGGAGCCTGATGCGGGGCGAAAGGGGCGGCAGCGGATCCCCAGGACACCAGGCCAGGGGCCTGAGGCAGGCCCCCAGCGTTGGCGCGGCGCCCGTCAGCCCTGCCGTGGCCCCGGCCTCGCCGCTGCCCATGCGCCCCTTCCTGCCCTGCAGCCTCTCCATCCTCCGCCAGGCCCGGCCCCAGCCTGTCGCTCCCGGCCAAGGAAGAAGCCTGGGCCTGGCTCGCTCGCTGCGCTGGAGCCATCGCAAGACCCTGGAGGCAGCCCGGCTCCCCTCCTGGATGGCCTGGGCCACGGCGTTCGGCGCCGCCCCAGGTGGCGGACTGGGTGAGCGCCACCCCAGGTCGGCGCGGCCAAGGGGCGGCGGGCGGATCCACCCCGGCGCGGGACGGCCCGCCTCAAGGCTTCGGCGCCGGCGGGCTGGACTCCTCGCTGCCGGCCAGCCCCATCAACCCCTTGAGGATCCGGTTGAGGCTCTTGGTGAGGGTCTCCAGCTCCCTCAGGCTGCCCAGCAACGGCGGTTGGCTCTGGCGCAGCAGCTGCTGGGCCTCCAGCGCCGTGCGCTCGACGCTGTCGCCGCCGCGGCTGAGCTGCTGCAGGGTTTGGCGCAGCTGGGGACCGGTGGCCTGGGTTTCGCGATCCAAGGTGGTGGTGAGCTGCTGCACACCGCGCAAGCCCTGGCGCAGCTGGGGGCCGGTGGCGCTGGTTTCGCGATCCAGCGTGCTGCTGAGCTTCCCCAGTCCGGCCAGCCCGCGACGCAGATGGGGCCCCGTGGTTTCCGATTCCTTCTTCAAGCTGGTGGTGAGTTGCCTCACACCCCCCAGCCCCCGGCGCATCTCCCCGAGGGTGAGCGGCAGATCCTGGGCGGTGAGACGGCTGGTGTGTCGCAGGGTGCGTTGCAGTTCCGCTTGGGTCGTGTCCAAGCGTTGGAGCAGGGTGCGAATCGTCGTCGGCTGCTGGTAGGTCAGACGGCGCTCCTTGAGGGCGCCAGGGGGCGCTCCGGGCTGGGGATCGGGGGAAATCACCAAGAATTGGTCTCCGATCAAGCCCTCCTGCCCCAGGCTGGCGACACTGCGCGGCCCGATCAGGGAGACATAACGCTCCTGCACCCGCAGCTGCACCTCAACCCGGGCATCAGGCAGCAGCTCCAGGGCTCGCACCTGCCCCACCGGCATGCCGGAGATGCGCACCTCTTGGCCGGCCCGCAGTCCTTCGGCATCGGTGCTGCGCAACCGCAGCGGCACGAAGCGGGTTCCCCAGGCCTGCTCGCGCGCCAAGCCAAACACCAGGGCCAGGGCCAGCACCAGGCCCGAACCCAAAAACAGGTACCGCTCCCGCGACGAGCTGCCGCCCGGTTCCGCGCTCATGGGGCACTGCCGGCGAAGTACAAGGGATCCACAAGGGTGATCCAGAGCAGTTTCATCGCCAGCAACAGGATCAAACCCTCAGCGAGCTGGTCGCTCACCAACAGGCCCGCATCGCGCTGACGGCGAAGGCCTTGGGCCATGCGCCACTGGCTCCACAAACACACCATCGCCAGGAATACCCCGGCGCGCAGGCAGGCGTGGCCAACATCCATCAGCAGCACACCCTCCAGCAGCTCTCCAAACTCCCCCACCAGGTCGGCGCGGGGGCTGGCCAACACGCCACCGCAGACTGTGGCCACGAAGAACAGCAGCAGCAGCAGAAAGCCCACCAGCGCTGCAGCGGGCCCCGAAGCCTTCCAATCCGACCCGCCCCGACGCTGCACCCGCTCCAGCCAGAGCGGCAACAGCAGCGCCAGGGCCAGCAGGGCGACCAGCATCGGTCCCACCAGCTGCAGCACCAGCAGGATCAGCAGTTCAAGGCTGAAGCGGCTGGTTTGGCCCAGGGGCCCGCTGGCCAGTTGCACTACCCCCAGGCCCAGCACCAGGCCGGTAAAGATCACCGGGCCACCGCAGCGCTGCCCGTGGCGTTCGGCCAGGGCCGCCACGGTGCCGATCACGCTCCAGGATTGGTCTCGGGCCACCAGGGGCACAACACGGCTCGCAGCAGCTTGGCCGGGGAGCAGCGCGGGCGGCGGCATACCGGACATGGGGGTGGTCGCGTTCGCCAGCGCAGGTTTCCCCGTGAGATCACCGCTTGGGCTGCAGCGCAACAAGGAATGGCTAATCTTTCGTCATTCCACAAACTGCAGGAATGGCGGCCCCCGATTCCTCATGTCCCCCCTCTACGTCTAAACAGCGGCAAGGCCGCCGGTCGAGGTGGTCCACGAGCCGAAGCCTCGTTGCGGCGCTCGGCCTGGGGCCGCTGCTGGCCTGGGGCGCTGCGGCGCAAGCGGCCGATGTCACCCAGCCGATCTTGGTGCCGCTCCAAACCCTGGCCTATCCCGTCAGCGGCCAACCCACGTTTTACAAGTACGGCATTTACGCGAGCCTCGGCGGCGCCACAACACCTCAGTTGTTTGAATTCGACACCGGCGGGGAGGGCTTCCACGCCGCCTACAGCGCTTCAGCCGCCTGGTGGGGAGCGAATGTCACCGACACGGGCGTCGACTTTGACAAAAGCTTCGACAGCGGCGAACGCTACAAGGGCAAGGTGGTGAAGACGGGCTTTTCGCTCTTCGGCCTGCCAGGCCAGGGCAGTCCATCATTATTCTCCACATCGGGGTCCGATTACAAGGTCGGACGTGCCGATCGAATCGAAAACAATGGGTCAGAGGTTTGGCCGAGTTCAGGTGGTCTGTCGCCCGTACAAAGCTATTTCTACGGCGACTTCGGCCTCGCCTTAAAGAAGGGGTCTGACAGCATCGATAACCTGTTTGCCCAACTCACCTACGGCGGCAGTGCCAACCCCGGCTACATCGTCTCGCTCGGCCCCTACGGTTCTCTCGACGGCAGCAGCCTGCAGTTGGGCCTCTCCACTGCTGATCTCAGCAACCCCGCCACGCGCTGGTTTGCGATGCAGGGCGCCGATCCCAGCAAACCCTTCGAGCACTCCGGCCTGCCCAGCTTCAGCGCCGAGCTGCTACTCACCAACCTCGGCCTCAGCGGTCTCTCCCAACCGGCGAGCACCCTGTCCTCATTGGGCTTGAACCTCGACACCGGCACCCCCGGTGTGACCCTGCACTACAACCGTTCCCAGGATGGCAGCGCCTTGGCGCCGTTCAGCGAACTCGATGCCAATCATGCTCCCGTCGCTCTGCTGCCGGGTGTGAATTTGGAAGTGTCCGCGAGCGACACCAGCGGCCAGATGCAGACCTTGCTAGATCTGCTCACCGGCACCACCTATGGCCTCGACAAGGTGAAAGCAGTTCAACGCGGCGACCAAGATCCCACCTATCTCAACAGCGGCGCCACGCTGTTCCAGAGCAGCAACGTGATCTTCGATTTGCAGGGTCAGCGGGTGGGCTTCAGCCCCCAGGCGGCCGTGCCAGCGCCGCCGCCGCTGCTGCTCAGCCTGGGCGGTTGGGCCTGGGCTCGGCGGTTGCGCGGGCGGAGCCGCCAGAACCCCAGGGCTCCGCGGCTCGGCGTTCCCAGCGTCCGCAGCGCTGGCGATCCCCGGGAAGGCTGCTGATCAGCAGCACGGCCACTGTCCCTGGCCGGGGGCGCCAGGGGCAGACCTCAATCAGCCTCGAGCCATCCGGCGACTTGCCGCGGCCGCAGAGTCCAAGGCCCTGAGCTTGGGGCTTGCAATGACAATCTGGGGCAGGACCTGGACGCTGAGCGGGTCATGGCGGCGCACGGAGGCCCAGCGGGCCCCCACCAGCTGGGCCAGAAACCGTGGCCATCCGGTTCGCGAGGCATTCCCAGAGGCGCTGGGGGAGAATCCCCCGTCTCCCTCCCACGCCGGCGTTCTCTCCCATGCTTTTCGACCTCAGCGGCAAGAAGGCCCTCGTCACCGGCATCGCCAACAACAAGTCGATCGCCTGGGGCATCGCCCAGCAGCTCCACGCCGCCGGTTGTGAGCTCGGAGTCACCTACCTGCCCGATGAGAAAGGCCGTTTCGAGGGCAAGGTGCGCGAGCTCACCGCGCCGCTGGCGCCGACCCTGTTCGAGCCCCTCAACGTGCAGGACCCGGCCCAGATCGAGGCCGTGTTCGCCAAGGTGGCCGAGCAGTGGGGCCACCTCGACGTGCTGGTGCACTGCCTCGCCTTCGCCGGCAAGGAGGAGCTGATCGGCGATTACTCCGCCATCAGCCCCGAGGGCTTCGCCCGGGCGTTGGAGGTGAGCGCCTATTCGCTGGCACCCCTGTGCCGCTACGCCAAGCCGCTGTTCAACCCCGGCGCCAGCGTGATCACCCTCAGCTACCTGGGGGCCGAGCGGGCGATCCCCAACTACAACGTGATGGGTGTGGCCAAGGCAGCCCTCGAGGCCTCGGTGCGCTACCTGGCCGCCGAGCTGGGGCCCGAGAAGCAGGTGCGCGTCAACGCGATCAGCGCCGGCCCGATCCGCACCCTGGCCAGCAGCGCCATCGGCGGCATCCTCGACATGATCCACAACGTGGAGGAGAAGGCGCCCCTGCGCCGCACCGTCACCCAGGCCGAAGTCGGCGGCACCGCGGCCTTCCTGGCCAGCCCCCTGGCCAGCGGCATCACCGGCCAGGTGATCTACGTGGATGCGGGCTATTGCATCACGGGGATGTGAGGGCGGCTGGTTTCAGAATAGGGTGGTTGGTGGCAGGATCCCCTTAGGCTGTGCTGCTTGGCGCCACCCTGCTCACCGCAGACGGCCACGCTGCGCGAGCACCGGGCTTGCGCTGCAGAGCTCCTTCATGGGATTCCCTCGCCTTGTTCCCTCAACCACTGCCTGTGCTCAGGGTAGGCAGCGTCATGGCGGGCCACCAGCTGCCAGAAATCCTTGGAGTGGTTGGGGTGAATCAGGTGGCAGAGCTCATGGATCACCACGTAATCCAC
>JBKCTK010000248.1:0-5106 GCA_046319055.1 Synechococcaceae cyanobacterium | reverse complement strand
GTTGTGTCCCAATAGGAGTTGATGATGTCTTGGCCATCTCCTTTGCCAAAGAGATAAACGTTATTCCCTGTTCCTCCATCCAGGCTGTCGTTACCGCTGCCGCCATCGATGGTGTCGCTGCCGCCGTCTCCATTGATCGTGTCTGCCCCCGTCTCTCCCTCCAGGCTGTCGTTGCCGCCCAGGCCCTGGAGCGTGTCGGCGTCGGCGCCACCTGTGAGATGGTTGTCGAGGTCGTTTCCGGTGATGAGAGGCATGGTTAGTGAATTCGGTTGACTCAGACGAGCGTATAAGCCATGACTTGACTACGGAGACTTGCGTTTGAAGCTATCTCCTGAATTGCGTTCCGTTGTGCTTTTGTGCATATCGACTGTTGCGATCGGAATGGCATCGGGGCCTGCGGAAATTGCATCTGATTCATCCGAATGATAGCATGCCCGCGATCAGTATCACGCGCGGCCCACCCCCTTACTCAATAAGCAATCCTTATTGCTCGGGCTGCCTGGCGTTTCTTGCTGTGTGGCAGAAATATTGGTCAATCACCGCATTAATCCTGTTATGTTGACTCGTTATGCGCGGGCAGTTGTGGCAAACCGCAACATGATCCTCTTCAGCATTTTCGTGCTGCGGCAGTGTGAGTTTCCGCGGTAGCGGATGCACGCCTTCGTGCCGTTCCGAACGCGTGTATTCCGTCGGCCATGCGTTGCTGTTGGCTTTGGCTGTCTGGCGCCGATGTGATCAGCGGGCGGCCAAGAGGGGTGAAGTGGGGTTGGTACCGCGACTTTTCTCTGCAGTTCGACGTCGCGGCCGCCTATGCCGCGATCCGCCACTGGCCGGTCTCCCAGAATCTGGATCGGCCCCAGCTGGATTCTGAGGGGGGCCGCCTACGGCACCAGGGCCAACCCGCTGTTCCAGGCCAAGCATCCTGTTGCAATTGCATGGCGCATCTCCAAGTGCGCTAACAGCCTCCAAGTGCGGTAGCAGCCTCCAAACACCCTTGCTGCCTTGCTGAGATAGGGTTGTGCAGCGCTGGAGCCTTGCGGGATGGCACTAGATTCGTGACCTCCAGCTCCGTGTGGCCGCTCATCGTAGCGGGGCTCCCCGCTGTCGGTTGCGTTGGCAGCTGCCGCCGGAACTGGGGGCGGAGCGCCTCAGCGCTTTGTGCCACACCCTGGCCCGCTACCTGGGGATCTCGCTCGAAGAGGCTGGGCGGCTGGCGACCGAGGGTCACCCCGGCCAGGTCAGTCTGGACCCCGACTGCGCGGCCTTGCTGGCCCGCGATCTGCGCCGTCAGGGCGTGTGGGTGAGGCTGGAGGAGGCTGATGCGGGCAGTGAGCCACTGGCGGCGGCGGCCCGTTCCGCCTGTTGACGGTAAAGGCGGCCCCGTTGCCGTTGCTCCAGCTCCACCAGGCTGATGGTTTGGCCCGGATGGTCGGGATCGGCCACCAGGGCGAGTTGGTTGCGCAGGGTGGCCTTATGGATGGCCACCTGATGGGCGGTGTGATGCGCCTTTGGGGCCCCGTGGTGCCGGCCTGGCTGATCGGCGTGGTGCTTGCCCATGGCGCGATCCGCAACCCGTGATCTCAAGCTAGTCCTGCACGGCCGAAAGGGCCTCGGCAACGCCGCCAACCCTGCGTCGCGCGCTGTTTCAAGTCGCGATCTGCGCCCAAGCCATCTCCGCGCTTGACCCGGAAGGTTCCCGGGACAGCCAGGGGAAACAGCTCGATCCTTTAGGCGGATCTTGGTTGTTCAGGGCGTCCCGGAGTTTGTGATCCAGCCGAACATCGCTCTCTGCGAGATCGCGATTCACGCCATTGTTGAAATTGGCTGGATGATTTTGGTTGCGATGGTCTGTTTCGCCGCCACACGCTGGTCCTCCGTCCCGCTAATCATGGTGAAGTCGCACAGAGCTGCTCCCCTGCCGCTGGGCATGGCCCGGGGCTCGCCGGATCGCATGGCCATCGTTCGGCACGACTGCTAGGGCAGGGCGGTGGCGCTCCTCCCGGGAGGCGATAAGGCTCTTGAGGATCAGGATACGAAATAGCATGGCGGTTGAAACACAGTCACGGCGCTGGCCGCTGCCACGATCAATGAACACCAACCTTCGCGGAGTCCTCTATGTCAGTGCCTGGGTGCTGATCTGGGGGACAGCGGCCTCCTTGGCGGATTTCGTGCTGCTGCAGCGGGAGGCCTACGACGCCGGCAGCAGCGGCCAGGCGATCACGTTTGTGTCCTATGGCCTTGCCTCGGTGGTGCTGGCGGTGCGGCTCTCGAAGCGCTTCCTCAAACCGCAGGAGTAGGGCCCTGTTGCGGATCGATCAACCGGCTGGCCAAGGCCCGCGCCGCCGTCGCGATCGCCAGGGCCCGTTCGCCAGCAGCCGGGCCTTCATGCCCGCTGGCAATCCAGTCCCCAGCCCGGCCTACATCCGCTCCAGGGTGGGGATGCCCAGCAGCTCCAGCCCCTGCTTGAGCGTGTCCGCCGTCAGGCGGCAGAGCGCCAGCCGCGAGCCGCGGGCTGGCTCGTCGGCCTTGAGCACCGGCACCTGGTCGTAGAAGCGGTTGAACACCTGGCTGAGTTCGAACAGGTAGCCGCACAAGCGATTGGGCAGCAGCTCCTCCTCCACCTCGGCCAGCACCGCATCGAACTTGAGCAGTTCGCGCACCAGGGTCCACTCTTGCGGTTCCGTGAACTGCAGCGAAGCGCCAGCGTCGGCTCCAGGCCCTGCGGCCGCCGCCGCCAGATCGCCCCCCTTGCGGGCAATGCCGGCGATGCGCACCACCGCATAGAGCAAATAGGGCGCCGTGTTGCCGCTTAACGCCAACATGCGATCGAAGCTGAACTGGTAGTTGGTGATGCGATTGGTGCTGAGGTCGGCGTATTTCACCGCCGCGATGCCCACCGTGGTGGCCACATGGCGGATGAAGGCTTCGTCCTCCTGGCGTTCCTCCTCCGCCAGCCTCCGGCGCAGGTCGGCCTCAGCCCGCTGCACCGCCTCATCGAGCAGATCCTTGAGCCTCACGGTGTCGCCGGAGCGGGTCTTGAGCTTCTTCCCGTTTTCTCCCTGCACCAAGCCGAACGGCACGTGCTCGACGCGGCAACCCGGCGGAATCCAGCCGGCCCGCCGCGCCACCTGAAAGACCGCGGCGAAGTGAGAGGCCTGGCCGGCATCGGTGACGTAGATCACGCGGCGGGCGCCATCCCCCGCCGGCGGCGCGGCAAAGCGATAACGAATCGCCGCCAGATCGGTGGTGGCATAGTTGAAGCCGCCGTCGCTCTTTTGCACGATCAGGGGCAGCGGCTTGCCGTCTTTGCCTTGCACCTCGTCGAGGAACACGCACTTCGCCCCCTCATCCACCACCAGCAGCCCGGCGGCCTCCAGATCAGCCACCACCGCCTGCAGAAATGGGTTGTAAAACGATTCACCCCGCTCCTGGAGGTTGATCGCCAGGCGATCATAAATCTGCTGGAATTCGCGGCGGCTCGGGTCGCACAGCAGGCCCCAAGCCTTCAGCGAATCGGGATCACCACCTTGCAGCTTCACCACCTCCTCGCGGCTGGTGGCCTGGAAGGCCGGATCCTCATCGAAGCGCTGCTTGGCCTGGCGGTAAAACGCCACCAGGTCGCCGAGATCCACGGCGTCGGCGGTCTCCAGGGCCGCGGGCGCCTCCTGCTGGAGGTGGGTGATCAACATGCCGAACTGGGTGCCCCAGTCGCCCACGTGGTTGAGCCGCAGCACGCCATGGCCCCGGAAGCTGAGCACCCGCGCCAAGGCGTCGCCGATGATCGTGGAGCGCAGATGCCCCACATGCATCTCCTTGGCGATGTTGGGGCTGGAAAAGTCCAGCACCACCGGAGCGGTCGTGGCCTCGGCCGCCATCGGCACCCCCAGGCGCGGGTCGCCGATGCGCTCCGCCACCAGCGCCGCCAGCCGCTGCGGCCGCAAGCTGAGGTTGATGAAGCCGGGCCCAGCGATCTCGGGCTCCAGGCAGAGGTCGGTGAAGGCTGGATCGGCCCGCAGTTCCGCTACCACCGCCGCGGCGACCTGACGGGGCGGCTGCTGGAGCGGCTTGGCTAAGGCGAGGGCGCCATTGGCTTGGAAATCACCGAACTCCGGCTTGCTGGCGGGCGCCAGCTGGGGATCCAATGGCTTCCCCGCGCCCCTGGCCGCCGCGGCCGCCTCCGGGAAGGCCCGCTCCAGCGCTGAGGCCAGTTGGTGTTCCAGGGTCCGCTGCACGGTGAGCATGGGCGAGGTGCGGCGGTGAGCCGGGGGGACTGGTTCCGATCATCCCCCGCGGTGGCGGCAGCCATGAACCCCACTGTTCACCGAGTCTGCGGCGCAACGGGGTCTGCGGCGCCACGGAGTCTGCGGCGCAAGGAGGTCCGCAGTGCAACGGGGTCTGCAGTTCAACTGGGTCTGCGGTGCAATGGGGTCAGCGACGCCATGGGGTCTGCGAAGCCATGACCAGCCGGGCCTTATCCCGCGCCGGCCGATGCCCCGACACGATCTCAGGTCTCAGGCCACGCTCCGCCGCCTGCGGCAGCAGCGAGGCTCCCCCGCGAGAAGCCACGCAACTCAGACCCCGCCGATGGCCTCCAGCGCGATCGCCGCGATCGCTTGATCGCTGGCCTTGGGCAGCTGCACGTATTTGCCCCCAGCGGCCTCGGCCAGGTCCTTGCCCATTCCGCTGCCGATGAACTTGCGCTCGGTGTCGATCACCAGAAGTTTGAGGCCTAACGATCGGTATTTCGCCGCCACCTGCTTCACCTCCTCCTTGAGGTCCACCGGCTCCTCCCCCTCCCGCGGCGGTTGGCCCAGCGAGCGGCTCAGCGGCACATTGCCGCGCCCATCGGTGATCGCCACCACCACCACCTGGCCCAGGTCGCCGCTGGCCAAGGCATTGGCCCCCACCCGGGCCGCTTGGGTGAGGCCGTGGGCCAGCGGTGAACCGCCGCCGCAGGGCATCGATTCGAGCCGGCGGCGGGCGGCGGTGATCGAGCGGGTGGGGGGCAGCAGCACCTCGGCGGCCTCGCCCCGGAACGGGATCAGCGCCACCTCGTCGCGGTTCTCATAGGCCTCGCTGAGCAGCCGGATCACGGCGCCCTTGGCG
>JBKCTK010000247.1:0-6077 GCA_046319055.1 Synechococcaceae cyanobacterium | reverse complement strand
ATCCAGGTCCGCGGAGGCTCTGGCTTCGCTCCCACCCTCATCTATGACCCTGCTACCTGCCCAGACAGCCTGGCTGGTGCCGCTTTATCCCCTCCTCGCCTCGCTGCTCTCGTTTCTTTGGTCGCCCGGGCTGATCTCCCGCACCGGTCCAAGGCCCTGTGGCTACCTGAATCTGCTGATGGTGTCGGTCGCCTTTCTGCACAGCACCCTGGCCTTAGTAGCGCTGCATTCGAACTCCACCGCCGGCTCCTCGGCGATCTACCGCCCCATCACCTTCGGCTGGACCTGGCTCGACACGGCGGGGTTGCGGATCGGTTTCGACGGCCTGATCAATGAGCCTGCCCTGATCGCCATGACGGTGATCACCGGCATCCACATGCTCGTCCAGATCTATTCGATTGCCTACCTGGAAATGGATTGGGGTTGGCCGCGTTTCTTCGGCTCCCTCAGCTTCTTTGAATCGGGGCTCTGCGCTCTCGTGCTCACCGATTCGCTGTTTTTTAGTTATGTTCTGTTGGAGTTGCTCACCTTTGGTACCTATTTAATCGTAGGCACCTGGTATAACCAGCCCTTGGTGGTCAAAGGTGCTCGCGATGCCTTCCTGACCAAGCGCATCGGCGACATTGTTCTGCTGGCTGGATTGATCGCCCTCTTGCCGATCACCCACACCTGGAACTTCCATGGCCTGCAAGCCTGGGCCGCTGATCAGGCCAACAACCATCTCGTCTTGCCCGCTGGCTTCACGTTGATCGTGTTAGCCCTCGTCGCCGGCCCCATGGGCAAGTGCGCCCAGATCCCCCTGCACCTCTGGCTGGACGAGGCCATGGAGGGCCCGCTGCCCTCCACGGTGCTGCGCAACTCCGTGGTGGTGACCGGCGGCGCCTGGGTGCTGCTGAGGTTAGAGCCGCTGATCTCCCTGAGCCCTGTTACCCAGTCTGTTCTTGTGGTGGTGGGGGGCACCACGGCCCTGGTGGGATCCCTCATCGCCCTGGCCCAGATCGATATCAAACGCGCCCTCTCCTTTCTGGTCAGCAGTTGGCTCGGGCTGTTGTTTGTGGCCGTGGGTCTGGGTGGCATTGAGGTGGCCGATCACATGATGCTCGTCTATCCGTTGCCGATGGCGTTGATGCTGATGGCCGTGGGGGCGATCATGTTTACCAATGTCACCCAGGACATGACCCAGCTCGGTGGCCTCTGGAGCCGTCGCCCGCTGATGGGAATCGCCTTCTTGGCGGGTGCCGCGGGATTGGTGGGCCTGCCTCCCTTCGGTGGTTTTGCGGCCCTGCGGGAGTTGATGGTGTTGGCCCAGTCGGGATCCAACCCCCTGCTGATTCAGGGATTGGTGTTGGTTTCGAACGCCCTGTTCAGCGCTTGCGTGCTGCGCATGTTCAGCCTGATCTGGGGCGGTCGCCCTTCCCCATTCACGATCCGCTCGGCTGAGGGGCTGTGGTTGATGGTGCTTCCCACGATCTTTTTGGCCGGGCTTGTGCTGCATCTGCCCCAGTTGCTGGTCCACAACGGCGTGGTGGCGATGAATCCCATCCCCGGCTGGGGTCCCCTGGCCATTCCACTGCTGATGTCCACCCTCATCGGTGGTGGTCTTTCCGCTATCTACTACCTCCGGCCCCACCAGCTGGCCCATCTCCCCTCCACCCTGGGTGGGTTGCAGGATTGGCTGGCCCAAGACATGCAAACCGAGCGCTTTTACCACCGCACCATCGTGGGGCTGGTGGTGTTGCTCTCCCGCTTCAGCGCCTGGTCCGATCAGCGGTTGGTGGATGGCTTCAGCGGCGCCACCGGGGGCGCGGCCTTGGAGGGTGCCAGGCGCCTCAGCCTCACCACCAGCGGCAAGTCGCAGCTCTATGCCCTCACCTTGGTGCTCGGAGTCCTGCTGATGGCGGCCTGGCTGATCACCCGCACCGCCGCCCCAGCGGCCCACCTGTTGCCTTCGCTCTCCTGATGGCTTCTTTCCCTCTCCTTTTGCTGCTGCTGCTGCCCGCGGTTGTCGGCCTGGTGCTGCCCCTGCTGAGTTCCTGGGCTCCTCGCCAGCTCGCATGGCTGGCGGCAGGCACCTGTTTTGGCCAGTTGCTAGTCGGCCTGCTGTGCGCTCTCCAGCCACCCGATGATCTGCAGATCCACTGGTTGCCCAAGTTGGGCCTGGAGTTCCAGTTGGGGCTCGACGGCCTGTCGTTGCCCCTCGTGCTGCTGACGGCCCTGATCAGCGCCGCGTCCGTGCTTTCCGCCCCGAGCCATCAAGCCCGGCCGCGGCTGTTTTTTTCGCTGCTTCTGGCCACCAATGTGGGCGTGATGGGCGCATTCCTGGCCCGCAATGCCCTGCTGTTCCTGTTGGCCTTTGAGCTGGTGCTCATCCCCACCACCCTGTTGGTGGCGATCTGGGGAGGTGATCGGCGCGCTGGCGCCGCCATCCGCTTCTTGATCTACGGGGCGGTGTCCGGGTTGAGCTTGTTGGCGGCGGTTTTGGCGTTCGGCCTGCTGAATGCCAACGGCCAAGACTTCAGCTTTAATGCCCTTGCCCACGCCAGCTACGCGCCTCAGGCCCAGGGCTGGTTGCTCCTGTTGGTGTTGCTGGCCTTTGGCCTCAAGATGCCGTTCGTGCCGCTCCACGGTTGGCAACCTTTCACCTACGGCCAGGCACCGATTCCGGTGGTGATGATGTTGGCGGGAGCTACCTCCAAGCTGGGAGCTTACGGGCTGATGCGCTTCGGGATCGGCTTTCTGCCCGAGGCTTGGTCCAGCTGGTCCCCTTGGATCGCTGCCATCGGGGCCATCACAGCGGTCTATGGCTCGTTGAACGCCATCGCCCAACTCGACATGCGGCGGCTGGTGGCTTACAGCTCCTTGGCCAACATGGGCATCCTGCTGCTGGCCCTGGGTTCCGCCACGCCGATGAGCTTGCAGGGGGCGGTGGCCTTGCTGCTGGCCCACGGGTTGATCGTTGCCCTGCTGTTCGACTGCGTGGGGATGGTGGAGCGCCGCACCGGCACCAACTCCATTGCCGCTCTTTCCGGATTGATGAACCCTTTGCGGGGCCTGCCTTTCACCATGGGGTTGCTGCTGTTGGCCCTGATGGCGGCGGCCGGCATTCCGGGCTTGGCAGCGTTTCCGGCGGAGTTGCTGGTGTTCGAAGGCAGCTGGACGGCCTTTCCGTTGCCCACCTTGCTCTGTCTGGTGTCATCGGGCTTGACGGCGGTGTATTCCATCCGGCTGTTCAATCGCGTTGGCTTCGGCAGGCTCGATAACGCCAAAGCCGACTGGCAATCCACCAGCTGGCCTGAGCGGATCCCTGCCGTGGCCCTCAGTTTGTTGGTCATCGTCCTGGGCATCTGGCCCACCGGCCTGGTGGGCTTGAGCGGAGGCAGCAGCGCGGCCCTGGCCCTGCGCTCCCAGCCGTTCAGCAGCGAGGTGGCTGTCGCCGGCCCGATTCAGCTGGCGCAGTCGGGGTCCAGCCAGGCGAGAGCCACCCTGGCCCTGGGTTCCACCACGCCGTTGGCCTGATCCCGGCCGGATCACTGGCGCGGCTTGAACCGCCTCCCAGGGCCTTCCCCCATGTCTCCGCAAGCCCACCTTCCGTCCCCCGCAACCCTCCAGCGATGACCACCCCCACCGCCAGTGCGCCGGTTGCCGCCCCCAAGCCCCTGATCCCGCCTTCAACGCACCATTGGGCGGAGGTCATCCATCGGCTCGAAGCCGGCGGCTCGATGCTTCCGGACACACCGGAAAACCTGATGCAGATCATCGGCATCTACAAGGCTTATGCGGTGCCGATGGATTTCTATTGGCGCGATCTTCTCTATATCGCCGAGCGGGTATTCCTCGACCCACTGCCAGCCTTCAAATATTTCCCAAGCCAGGAATATCTCGATCTTCCGAATTCCTACGCAGGCGATCAATCCAGGCTGCGCATTTGGAGGGGTGAAGCCGGTGCCCATCCAGAGCTCCTGGAGTTCATGGCTCGCGGCGAAACCGGCAAGATGCCAAAGCTGCTGCATCACCTCTGGCACGACCGCATCAACATGGAGTTCGCTGAGGCCTGCATGCAGGCCATGTTCTGGCACCAGAACATGGGTGGACGCTTCAATGATTACCTTGATAGCGAGGCCTATCGCGCCAACGCCGATACGGCGATCAAGGCCTATTTCCGGCGCAATCCGGTCATGCTTGGCTTGTACAAGCTGTTCCCGGAGATGTTCATGGAACAGGTGCGGATGTTGAGTTACTACGCTAACTTGGGCCTCTTCTGGGAGGTGATGGCGCCGGTATTTTTCGAGATGAGCGATATTTACGATGAAGGAGGCTTCCAAGGGGTGCCAGATGCCATGAACTTCTTGGTCAATGGCATCTTTGCCGTGGCCGGCCGCCCCATCTATCACCACGTTTATATCGATGGGGAGTGCCACGAAATTATTCCAAAGTCTGAGGGATTTACCTGGCTCTACGAGGCGGCTCTCCCCTATGTAGAAGCTGTGTTTTACCGAACGTCGCCTTTCCGTGGCACCAAAAGCTACAACGCGCAAGCCAACCAGGTTCCCACTGATCAGGCCGATTTTCACTACGGCATCCTTTACGCCGATGTCTTCCCAGTGGGCTCGGCTGGCATTCCGCCAACATTGCTGATGCAGGACATGCTGCATTTCCTACCGCCCTACCTGGAGGAGATCTACAAATCTCACCGGCGCGGTGACGAAGACAAACTGATCCAACTTGGAATCACCTTCCAGCGCTCGATGTATAACGTCACGTCGGCGGTGATTCAAGCGCTTCGGGGAGCCCTGCTCTACCCCCTAGACGATACTGATCCTGAGCACCTGCTGGCCAATCGTCGTTTCTTTGAAGCCCAGATGGATCGTTTCCTGCGGCCCGAGGCGCGTTTGGGCTCCATCCAATCCCAGGTCTACCGCTAATTCCTTTGCCCTTCTCTCACCGCTCATGGCTAACATCATCGAAACCGCCAAAGGTGCGGGTTGCTTCAAGACGTTGCTGACGGCCGTCGAGGTGGCCGGCCTCACCGGAGCTCTGGAGAGCCCAGGACCCTTCACCGTGTTTGCGCCGGTGGACGCTGCCTTCGCCGCCCTGCCGCCGGGCACGGTGCAGACCTTGGTGGATAACCCGCCCCAGTTGGCTCGCATCCTGAAGTTCCACGTGCTGGCTGGTGCCTACAAACGCAGCCAGCTGGTGGATCAGCCGGAATGGCAGAGCCTGGAGGGAGCACCGGTGGCAATTCGGCGTGCCGATCCTTTCGAGGTGAAAAATGCCAGCGTGCTCAGCGCCGATATCGAATGTGATAATGGCATCGTGCACGTGCTGAACCGGGTGATCCTGCCGGGTTGATCTCAACTGGCCAGCTGCCCAATCACCCCTGCCGTCAGCCTGGTTTTGTTGGGGAGAGATTTCATGGCTGGCCCCACCATGACCCGGCTGATCGTGTCGCCCATGGGGATCGAACGCTCGCCTTTCGATCCGCTCAGCCGTCGTGTTGGCGCCACCAGGCCCGCCTGGAGCCTCCCAGCAGGTTTTCAGGCTGCTGTTCGTACGCGCTCAAGCTGGCCATTCCCTGACGGCTGAAGGGCACCAGGGCGTTTGTGCCGCAGCCTGATCCAAGGGCAAGCCGTAGGTCCTACCCGCTTCGCCAGCGGGCTGGTGCGCCCATGTCCCTGCAGTCTGTCCCTCTCGAAGCTGGCGGGGGGCCCTTGTGGCGCCAAGGCCAGCCGTGGCCGCTCAACAACCGATCATGCGTGGGCTGCTCCCCGGTTGAGAACACCTGCCACAATGCGCCCAATCCCTCCGACCCGGCATGCACCAATCCCGATGGCGCGGGCTCCTGCCCGCAACCCTGCTCGCCCTCAGCCTGCTGACGGGATGTGCGTCCGAAGGGGATGGTGGTGTGCAAAGCCAGAAGCTGACGACGATTCGGGGCCGCGGCAAGCTGATTTGTGGCGTGGATGGCAAGTTGCCGGGCTTCAGCTTCGTGGGGCCCGATGGTCGCTACACGGGCCTCGACGTGGACATTTGCAAGGCGGTGGCCGCAGCCGTGCTGGGCGACCCGAACAAGGTGGATT
>JBKCTK010000246.1:0-23368 GCA_046319055.1 Synechococcaceae cyanobacterium | reverse complement strand
CGCTTACTGGTGGTGTTGAACGACAACGACATGTCGATCAGTCCACCCGTGGGTGCCCTCTCCACCCATCTCAACCGCATGCGCCACAGCGGCCCCATGCAGTTCCTCAGCGGCAGTGCAGAAGAAGCGGTCCGCCATCTGCCCTTTCTTCATGGTGAGCTGCCCACCGAACTGAAGACCCTAAAGGAGAGCATGAAACGCCTGGCGGTTCCCAAGCTCGGCGCTGTGTTTGAAGAGCTGGGCTTCAACTACATCGGGCCTGTCGATGGCCACGACATCGCCGCCATGGTGCGCACCTTCTCGTTGGCCCATCGCTGCGAGGGGCCGGTGCTGGTGCATGTGGCCACCACCAAGGGCAAGGGCTATCCCTATGCCGAAGCGGATCAGGTGGGCTACCACGCCCAGTCGGCCTTCGACCTGGCCACCGGCAAGGCCTACCCCTCCAGCAAGCCCAAACCGCCAAGTTGGAGCAAGGTCTTCGGCCAAACCTTGGTCAAGATCTGCGAGCAAGATCCGCGGGTTGTGGGCATTACCGCCGCGATGGCCACCGGCACTGGTCTCGATCTGCTCGAGAAGGCCCTGCCCAATCAGTATTACGACGTGGGCATCGCTGAACAGCACGCCGTCACCATGGCCGCCGGCATGGCCTGTGAAGGCCTACGACCGGTGGTGGCCATCTACAGCACGTTTCTGCAGCGCGCCTACGACCAGTTGATTCACGATGTTGGCATCCAGAATCTGCCGGTCACGTTTGTGCTGGATCGTGCCGGGATCGTGGGCGCCGATGGCCCTACCCACCAGGGCCAATACGACATCAGCTACCTGCGCAGCGTGCCCAACTTCACCGTGATGGCCCCCAAGGACGAGGCGGAACTGCAACGCATGTTGGTGACCTCGATCGCTCACGACGGCCCCTGTGCGATTCGCTTCCCGCGTGGCGAAGGCGAGGGTGTGCCGCTGATGGAGGAAGGCTGGCAACCGTTGGAGATCGGCCGCGGCGAACTGCTCACCGAGGGCGATGATCTGCTGATCGTGGCCTATGGCTCGATGGTGATGCCGGCGATGGCCACGGCGGGGCTGCTCCAGGAGCAGGGGGTGCGTGCCGCGGTGATCAATGCCCGCTTCCTGCGGCCCCTCGATGAAGCCCTGATCCTGCCGAAGGCCCGTCGCGTTGGCCGGGTGGTCACCATGGAGGAAGGAACCTTGGCGGGCGGCTTCGGCGCGGCCGTGGTGGAGTGCCTCAACGACAACGAGGTCTTGGTGCCGGTGTTGCGGATTGGCATCCCGGATGTGCTGGTGGATCACGCCTCACCCGAGCAGAGCAAGCAAAAGCTGGGGCTCACCCCCGCCCAGATGACCGAGCGCATCCTCCAGCGCTTCCCCTTGCTGACCCAGCCCAGCTCCCGGTCCACCGTTGCCGCCTGAGCTCGCCCTCCCCGACCATGGGGATGAGGTCACGGCGCCCCAAGACCAACGCATCACAGAGCTATGGGATGTGCTGGTGGTGGGCGCTGGACCGGCCGGCGGCGACCTGGCCAGCCAACTGGCCCGGGCCGGACAGCGGGTGTTGCTCATCGACCAGCTCCCAGACCTGCGTCAGGCGGCCTTCAGCAGCGCCGCCATGCCCTTGGAAGCGATGCAGCGTTTCGGGCTGCCAGCCGAGTTGGTTGGCCACCGCTGGCGCAGTTGGCAGTTGCTCGGCCCCGGCGACGCCAGGCGTCAGTGGTGGTGCCGTCACCCGCTGGGAGTTGTGCTCGATTTTGGCGCCCTGCGCAGCTGGCAGGCCCAGCAGACCCGGGTTTGGGGAGGGACCGTAGCCCTTGGCCTGCGCGCCCAGCACTGTCGGCCGCGGGGGGAGGAAATGCTCACGCAGGTGCGGCAACGCAATGGCCGCAGGCTGGAGCTGCGCAGCCGCTGGCTGGTGGATGCCACCGGCCAGGCCCGCAGCCTCATCGGCGACCCGGTGCTGGCGCCCACCGGTCGGGGCGACCGCGATCAGCGCCTGATTCGGGCCGTTGGGGTGGAGTGGCTGCTGCGGGTGCCGCTCCAGGTTTGGAATCACTGGGCAGAGCAGCTCAGCTTCTGCCTGGGTAGCGACTGGGTCCCCCAGGGATATGGCTGGGTGTTTCCGATGCAGGAGGGACTCCTGAAGTTGGGAGCCTGCCGCATCACGCCGGAGGGCAGTGCGCCGCTGCCCTTGGCCCCGCTCATGCAGGCTCTTTACCAGCGGTTGTTTCTCCAGGCAGGCGAGAAACCCAACCCCGAGCCCGCCATGGCGATTCGCGTGCTGGATCGCCATGGCGGTTTGGTGCGTTCCAGCATCTCCCGTCGCGAACCGCACCATCGCGGTCGGCTGATCGCCCTGGGGGATGCGGTGAGCACCGCCAACCTGTTGGGCGGCGAGGGGATTCGCCACGCCCTCACCGCCAGTCGCGTGCTCGCTCCCCTACTGCTGGACACCCTGGAGCGGGAACGGCGAGGCTGCGGCTCAGGGACCGTAGAGGCGCCACTGCGCCGCTACCCACGCCGGCTGCACCGCGCCCTGGGATGGCGGTGGGTGCCCAGCGGTCGGATCGCACGCCGCACCTGGCTCAGCCTGGCCGGCCCCCGTGGGGATCGACGGCTGGAGGCTGTGCTGCGGGGACTTGAAGGGGGAGCCTCAGCCGAGGATCTCTCCGCCTTGTTGTTCGACTACCGCTTCGAACGCTTTGGCCTGAAGCTGGTGCCCTATCTGTTGGGCTGGCACTGAGTGTTGGGCTGGAACTGACCCTCGGGCTGGAACTGACCCACGGGCTGGAACTGACCGTGGGGCTGGAACTGAGCCCTGAGGCAAGTGGTTTGCCAGCCCGAGGCCAAGAGCCCCAGCGATCGGACTGGCAGGCAGCCAATGGCTCGGGAGCTCAGAGCACCCCGCGGGCTGCCAAACCCTGAATGGCGCCGAATCCGAGGATGTGGCCGAGGGAGAGGGTTCCCAGCATGGCGCCATGGCTCAGCCCACCGAAGAAATTCGGGCTAGGCAGTTGCAGTCCCACGTTGGGCTGTTTGATCGTGGCCTTGCCGATGGCAATGGCGACCACGTTGCAGATGATCATCACCAGGGCCACCTTGGGCGACCAGGTGATGGAAGCGGGGGCCAGGGCCAGAATTGGAGTGATCATGGGGCAGATGCCGACGCCCCATCTTCCGGGTCGGACCAGGATTCCAGCCCCCGCCGTAAGACTTGTTCACTCCCCAAGCGGAATCGTGAGCACTCAGGGCTGCCGCCGCGCATGCTGGCAGGGGCTACCGAGGCGCGAGCTGAAAGGGCGCCGTCCACAACGCGGCAGCCGCTGCTGCGGGCTCAGGGGCGCGACTGGTCGCGCAGCGCCTGCTGGAAGCCGAGCAGCACCAGCAGATTGCTGAGGGTCAGCAGCGCTTCAGCGCCGCCGTGCAGCGGATCAACATCGGCCAGCTGGCGACCAAAGCGAAGCTCGGCCACGATTGCGGCGACGATCGTGACAGCCACAAACACCAAGGTGAGCTGAAAGCCGCGCAAGGCCAGCTGCGGGAAGGCCCTCAAGCGCGAGGCCCAGAACAGAAAGGCCAGGTACGGCAGCAGCGACAACACAAACAACGGCGAGGCATCGAGCGTGCCGAGCCGCGCCAGCAGCGACAGCACCCCATCGCCGCTCATCGCTCCATCGCGGCTTCAGGAGCCTCGCCGCAACGCTGCTGGCGCAGCAGCCACCAGGCGGCCCAGGCCACGGTTGCGTTGCCGAGCAGCGTCAGTCCGGCCTGGAGCACCACCAGACCGCGTAGCGCGGCGGGATTGTCGAACAGATGCCAGGTGCAGGCCGCCATGGCACTGATCAGGGCTGGCAGCATTCCCAGGGCTAGCCAGCGCCAACCCGTCTCCCGGCGCTGCCGCCCGTAGGCCTGAACCACCAGGATCGCCAGCAACCACTCCAACACCGAGGTGATGTGAATCCACCAGGTCGGGAGGGAGAGGGCATGCATCAGGCCGTGGGGAATGATCCGGCAATGTTGGCAGGCATGGGCCACCCGGCGCGGCTCCGACCCGGCTCCGACGCGGCGGCGCTACCGGACAGGAAGCCGAGCTGGGAGCGCTGATGGGTGGCGTGCGGCTCCCCTCCGCCTGGCCCATCCCCACGCCATGGCGCCAGGCCCGAGGGCGGATGCGATGCTGCGCGCGAGACGGTAGCGCCAGATGGCCAGCCCCACGGGCACCCCAGTTCCGGTGATGCTCTGCGGCTATTACGGCGAGCACAACCTGGGGGATGATGCCCTGCTGGCGGTGCTGCTGCGGCAGCTGCCCGCGGGATGTCGCCCGCTGATCACCGCCCACGACAGCTCAGCTCTGGGTGGCGCTGACGCCGCCGACACGGTGGATCGACGGAGCCTGGCGGCGGTATTCACCGCCTTGGGCCGCTGCCAGGCCCTGGTGCTCGGCGGCGGCAGCCTGCTGCAGGACGCCACCAGCTTCACCAGCCTTGTGTATTACGCCGCGCTGATCCTGGCGGCCCGCAGCCAGGGCAAGCCGGTGCTGCTCTGGGCCCAGGGCCTGGGCCCACTGCGGCGCTGGCGCAGTCGCCAGCTGGTGCGTTTTCTGCTGGCGCGGATCAGCGACGCCAGTTGGCGCGACGGGGCCTCAGCGCGATTGGCGGAGCAGCTTGGCTGCCGCCATGGGCTGGTGGGAAGCGATCCGGTCTGGGCGCTGGAGCCCGGCACCTGGCAGGGGCCGGGCGGCCCGATCGTGCTGTGTTGGAGACCGGTGTTCGCGCTCAAGGGCGAGGCCTGGCGGCCTTATCTGCAGGCCATCGCAACCCTGGCGGAACGCTCGAATCGCCAGGTTGTCTGGCTCCCCTTCCATCGCGACCAGGACAGCAGCCTGTTGGCGGACCTGCGCAGCGACGGCCTCGTCCCCCAACCGCTTCTGGCCCGCAGCACCGTGGTCAGGCCTGAAACCCCTGCCGAGGCCATGGAGCTGCTGGCTTCGGCAGGGTTGGCGGTGGCGATGCGCCTGCATGGCTTGATCCTGGCCGCCCTGGCCGGAGCCCCCGTGGCTGCTCTCAGCTACGACCCGAAGGTGGCGGCGGCGGCGGCGGCGATCGGCTGTGACTGCCGCAACCTGGGCCCCACATCGCCGGAGGCGTTGCTGGAGGCCTGGTCGGCGAGCCTGGATCAACCCCCGGATCGTGGCCGCTTAATGGAGCTGCGGCAGCAAGCGGACGCGCACCGGCAGGTACTGAGCCGCCTGGCGCCGAAGCCCGAATTAGGCTGAGGGACGGGAGTCGCTGATTTGCATCGGGATGCGGGGGACTGGGAAGCCGTTGGCGGACAGCACCACGACGATCTTTCGATTGGTGGCGAAATAAACATCCCAGTAGGTATCCGTATTGGTATAGGGACGAACGGCCAACCGCGGTCCCCGCTCACTGAATTCCAGCACCTCCACATCGGCGGGCATGCCAGGATATTGATGGGGCACATCGCGCATGCCTTCCTTCAGGAACTGGATGGCCTTCTCCACATCCGCCGTGTTATCCAACTGGGCAACCAGCTCGACACGGCGATAGGGATGGGCCGAATAATTGGTGATGATATCGCCGAAGATCTTGTTGTTTGGGATGATCTTTCTGACGTTGTCAGGGGTATTGACAGCGGAAACAAAAATACCAACTTCATCCACAGTTCCGGTAATGCCGCCAGCTTCAACGAAATCGCCCACACCGAACGGCCTAAAAATCTGCAGGAACAATCCTGCGGCAAAGTCACCGAGCATGCCACCCCAGGCCACGCCGATGGCCACGCCGGCACCGGCGAGCAGGGCGGCGAAGCTGGCCGTTTGGATGCCGAAGAAGCCCAGGATCGCCACCACCAGCACGACCTTCAACAGGGCGCCCAGGATGTTGACGAGATAGCCGACCAAGCTGGCATCGAGCCGGCCACCACTCTGCAATGAGCGGCGTAGAAACTTGAGTGCGAAGCGGATCAACCAGCCGCCGACGATCCAAAGCGCAAATGCGCCGGCAAGCTTGAACAGGAATGGAATGACGACACCCTTGACAAGGGCGATGGTCGCATCCGGCGAGACAGGAATGTCCGACACGTGACGAGGAAAAGATGATGGAAGCACCATGAGGTCATCACCCCGGCGCAGTACTAGTCTCCACTGGGAGCACAGCGGCCCATAGCCACTGTCAGCGTTTCGGAGCAAAACTGCCCAATCGAACGCCCATTGCTTGGGTCGCAGCGGATAACTTCTCGATGTCTTTCGTCATATCAGCAGCTGATCTCAGTTGCTCTGGGCTGGTAGCCGCAGGGCATCGATGCGGGCACCGTTGCGATCCCATGCCTGCAACTGCAGCTCATGGTCCGTGAAGTCGAGTTCGGCGAAGCTATGGGCACTCACAGCCTTGGCTCCAGTCCGCCTCAGTGTCACCGGCCGCAGGGAGGCTCCTCCACCGCCAACCGTGAGATAGGTGGTGCCATTGAGCGGTGGCGTGCGGGCGTAATTATGGTCATGCCCGTTGATGTAAAGCTGCACGCCATAGCTTTTGAAAAGGGGTGCAAGCCGGGCGATCAACCCAGCATCGTCGCCATAGAAGCCCTCGGAGTAGAGCGGATGGTGCCCGACCACCACTTTCCAGGGTGCTTGGCTGGCGGCCAGCTGGCGCCGCAGCCAGTTCAATTGGGGCCCCCAGTGATCTCCTGGGTTGGTATCCAGCATCAAGAACTGAACAGGTCCACGCCGGAAGCTATACCAGCGGCCCTCCATGCCCAGGCCCCGATAGGCCAGCTGACCCGCCCCGCCTTCGCGACGCACATCATGGTTGCCGAGCACCGCCTTAAACGGCACGCCAGCCTGCAACAGCTCGCGATAGGGCTTCTCGAAATGGGTCTCCACCAGGGCAATATCGCCGTCGTTGTAAATGTTGTCGCCGGCCATCAGCACCAGCTGCACGGGGCGCTGGCGATGGCGCCCGGCCATTTGAATCGCCACGGCCCGCTGGGCGGCATCGCCGCTGCCACTGTCGGCCAGGGCCAGAAGATGGAGCCGTTGTCCTTGCGGTTCCACCGTGACCCCAGCACCGGTCTGGGCGCCCAGGGAGGTTGCCCGGCCGAACACGCTGCTGACCAGGGTGCCGCCTGCCAGCACCCCGAGCAGGTGCCTGCGGCTGAGCGGAAGGTCCGCTAAGGGTTTGGGGCGAGACAGGGATGGTGGCGCCAGGCTGGGGAAGGTTACCCAGGCACCTGGCTGGCTTGCAGCCTGGTGAGTTCGGCTAGCACCTCCTGACTGTGCAAGGCCGGACGCACGGCAGTCCAGCGGGCCCGCAGGATTCCCTGGGGATCGATCAAGAAGGTGTGTCGCAACGAGAAGGGCGGAAGCCAGGAGCCCCAATGGCGACTCACCACCCCGCCGGGATCCGAGAGCAAGGGGTAACGCAGACCCTCGCTGCCGCAGAAGGCGGCGTGGTCGCTTGGGCTGTCCGCACTCACACCCACCACGTCGGCACCGCGGGCGCGGAAGGCAGCTAAATCCCGCTGGAACCCCCGGGCTTCCAGGGTGCAGCCACTGGTGAAATCCCGTGGATAGAAATAGAGCACCAACCAGCGATCGCGGAAATCGGCAAGCGCCAGGTGCGTGGGTTGGCTGTCGCCCCCGGATTTGCCTGCCCCCAACCCGGCTGCGGCGGGAGCCACACCCTCCAGATCGAACCCAGGTGCTGGTTGATCGAGAACGGGGAGGGTTCCCCCCAAAGCCTGAGCTGGCGGGGCCGGCAGAACAAGCGAAGCCAAGCCGAGGGCGCTGAGCAACAGCTGGCGTCGCGACAGAGATCGCCTCGCTGGTGTTGAAGAGGGGACTGAGGGGGGGATCAAGGTGAGGTCAGCCAAGCGGTTTGGGGCCGCAGGTTCACAGCCGGCCGAGATCGACCCCCAACTCCCGGGCGTAAACGCCCAACCCCTTCTTCTGAATGGTGCGCAGGGCCTTCGTGGAAACCCGCAGCCGCACGAAGCGGTTGCCTTCGGCCCACCACAACCGCCGCTCCTGGAGGTTCACCTGCTGGAGCTTGTGGGTGCGCACATGGGAATGGCTAACGGCCATGCCGTTGTTGGCGCGCTTGCCGGTGAGCTGGCAGACACGGGACATGGCTTGACGCAACACGAACGACGGATCTCTGACCGAGGCGGTCAGTTGAGAATCGAATGTATCAAAGCGTGGTCAGGCCCCGGCCGCCTCAGGGCTGAGGCGTTCACCGGTGTGTTGGTCAAACCACAACGCGTGGCGCGGTTCCCAGGTCACCTGGGGCGCCGCGCCAGGCTGCTGATCGGCGTGGGCGAGCAAGCGCAGCACGCCCGATTCGGAGTGCAGCCAGAAAAGCCGCTCGTGGCCCCACCACTCGCTCCGCTGCACCTGTACGGGCAGACCCCCAGCCTGGCCGAAGCGCAGGTGCTGCGGTCGCAGGCCGAGGACCTTGCCATCCCGAGCGGGAAACAGGTTGATCGCCGGTCGGCCGAGGAAGCCCGCCACAAATAGGTTGCTGGGTTCGAGCAGCAACTGGCTGGGGGTGCCGATCTGTTGCAGTTTCCCCTCGGCTAACACGGCGATCCGATCGGCCATCCCCAAGGCCTCCTGCTGATCGTGGGTCACATAGACCACCGGTGGCTCACCACCGCACAGCAAGCGTCGCAACTCTGGCCGTAGCTCCTCGCGCAGCTGGGCATCGAGATTGCTCATCGGTTCATCCAGCAGCATCAGCCGCGGACGCCGCAGCAGGGCTCGGGCCAGGGCGACCCGTTGGCGCTGGCCGCCGGAGAGCTGGGCCGGCTTGCGGCCCAACAGCTCCTCCAGCTTGAGCAGGGCGCTGGTGGCGGCGATGCGCTGCTCGCGCTCGGCGCTGGGCACTCCGCGTACCCGCAGGCCGAGGGAGAGGTTGTCCAGAACGCTCAGGTGGGGATAGAGCGCATAGCTCTGAAACACCATGCCCACCTGGCGATCGCCGGGCGGTAGGGCGGTGATGTCCTCCCCGTTGAGCCACACTTGGCCATGGCTGGGCTGGTCCAGACCCGCCAGGAGGCGCAGCGTGGTGGTTTTGCCGCAGCCGCTGGGTCCGAGCAAGGCCAGGCATTCGCCGGGGGCGATCGCGAGGCTGAGGCGATCGACCAGCGCCCGCTCGCCCACGGTGCGACTGAGCTGGCGCAGCTCCAGGCCCTTCATCCCTTGACCGCTCCTTGGGTGAGTCCCGTCACGATGGAGCGCTGAAACACCAGCACCAGCAGCAGCAGTGGCACGCTGCCCAGCACGGTGGCGGCGGCAAAGGGTCCGTAGGGCACGCTGTAGACCGACGAGCCGGACAAGCGGGCAATCGCCACCGGCAGGGTCAGCAGGTCAGCCCGACTGATCCAGGTCAGGGCGATCGGGTATTCGTTCCAGCAGAACAGAAACACCAAGATGGCGGTGCTGGCCAGTGCTGGACGCAACAAGGGCAGCAGCACATGCCAAAGCCTCTGCCCCAGCCCCAGGCCCTCCAAGCGGGCGGCCTCCTCCAAATCCGGGGGAAGGTCCGCGAAAGCCGCCCGCAGCAGCAGCACCGCCAGCGGCAGGGTCAGGGCGCTGTAGGGCAGCGCCAGGGCCGCGAGATTGTTGGCCAGACCCAGAGACCTAGCGGCTTCGAGCAGCGGCAAAAACAGCAGAACCGTGGGGAAAAGGGCTGTCGCCAGCAAGACGCCGCTCACCATCATCCGCAGGGGGCCGTGCTGGCGAGCCAGGGAATAGGCCGCCGGAATCGCCACCAGCAGGGTCAGTGCGGTGGTCATCAGCCCCACGAGGGCACTGGAGAGCATCGATCGCCAGAACGGCGGATCCGCCGCCAGCACCAGCTGATAGTTGGCCAGGGTCCAAGGGCCGCCGATGGCACCAACCGGGTCCACCAGCGCCGCGGCGGGGCGGAAGGAGGTCTGCAGCTGCCAGAGCAGCGGGGCGAGGCTCCAGAGCAGGGCGAGGGCTGTCATGGCTGGCGGACTGTCATGGCTGGCGGGCTGGCAGACGGCGCTGCAGCAGGAGCCAGCCGGCCCCCAGCAGCAGCAACAGCAGGAACGTGGCCACGGTGATCGTGGCGCTGTAGCCAAAGTCGAGAAAGCGCATGGCGTTGAGGTAGGCGTACAACGCCAGGCTCTCGGTGCTGCCGGCGGGTCCGCCATTGGTCAGCACCTGGATCAGGTCGAACACCCCGAGCGCCTGGGCCAATCGGAACAGGGCGGCCAAGGCCAGGTAGGGCGCCAGCAGCGGCAGCGTGAGCCGGCGCAGGATGTGCCAGGAGCCCGCTCCCTCCAAACGCATGGCCTCAATCAGATCGTTGGGAATCCCCTGCAGGCCCGCCAGCAGCAACAACGCCACGAAAGGCGTGGTTTTCCAGACATCGGCCAGCACGGTGGTCAGCCAGGTGCTGGAGGGGGTGGAGAGAAATCCAACGGTGGGGAGGCCGAAGCGTTGCAGCAGGGTGTTGAGCGGTCCATACGGCTCGTTGTAGATCCAACGCCAGCCAAGCGCCATCACTGTGTTGGGCAGAGCCCAAGGGAGCAGCACCAGGGCTCGCACCAGCCCACGGGCCCGCTGGGGCCGATGCAGCAGCAGGGCGAGAGCCAAGCCCAGCAGCAGCTCCAAGCCCACGGACAGCAAGGCGAAGCGCAGGGTCTGCAGCGTGTCTTGCAGGAAGCGAGCATCCAGCAGCAGCCGTTGCCAATTGGCGCCGCCATTGGGACGGGCCACCAGGCCGGTGAGCAGGGAATCCGCCTGAAAGCTCAGCCAGAGACTACGCAGCATCGGCAGCAGAAACACCGCCAGAAGCAGCAGCGTGGCCGGCAGCAGCAGCAGTGCCATCAGCCCTGCGCCCCTGAAGCGGCGCGCAGGACCGCCTGGCTTTGGCGTTGGGCGGTCGCCATCGCCTGGGCGGCGTTGCCGCGCCCGCTGATCAAGCCATTCACCTGTCGTTGCAACACATCGCTGAGCTGGGAGTAAAGCGGGCTGGGGGGGCGCAGCACCGCTTGGGCCAGGCCCTGGCGCTGCACCGCGAGCAGCGGTTGTCGCCGCCCCAGATCGTCATCGTCATAGAGGGCTGTCCAGGTGGGGGCATAGCCTTCGTGCAGGGCCAACTGGCGTTGGGTCTCCGGTCCGGTGAGCCAACCCAACACCGCAGCCGCCTCCTGGGGATGGGGGGTGCCTTTCAACATCGAGAGGCCCCAGGTGCCCAGCGTGCCCCCGGTGTCGTGGCCGGGAGAGGCCACCACCGGAACCACCCCGACATGGCCGCTGGCGGGGCCGCCACTGCGCTCGATTTCGCGCCAGGCATAGGGCCAGTTGCGCAAAAAAGCGGCTTCACCCGCGGCGAACAGTTGCAGGGCCTCATTTTCGGCGAAGCTGGCCACGGCCCCCGGTGTGACACCGGTCCGCACGAGTGTTTCGAGATAGGCCGCCGCCTGGATCGCCTCGGGGCTGGCGAGATCGGTGCGCCCCACCGTGAGGGCCGCTCGGCCCACGGACGCCTCGTTGCCTCGGGATTCGGGCCCCCGTGGCCAGAGGTGCCGAGGCGACGCCGGGGTTGCCGAACCTGCCGAACCTGCCGGGGCCGTGGCGTTGACGTCAGCCGCGCCGACCGGATCGGCACGCCACCAGTGGCCGCCAAAACCTTCGAGCACCTCCAGGAAGAAGCAGCTCAAGCCTTCGTATTGCCGCCCCTGCCAGACATAGCCCCAACGCACCTTGCCCTGGCGTTGCAGGCGCCGTGCGATGGCCACCAGCTCGTCGGTGTTGCGGGGCGGAGCCGCCATCAGATCGGTGCGCCAGTAGAGCAGCCCCGTGTCGCCGGTGAGGGGCATGCGCCAGAGATGGCCGCTGGCGCTGTTGCCAAGACGGGCCCCGGGTTCCATGGCCGCCAGCTGGTCAGGGCCGAACCACGTCTCCAGGGGCATCAGCCAGCCCGCGGCCGCGTAGCGCGGCAGCCAGCTCACATCCACCATCAGAAGGTCGTAGGGGGTGTCCCCCAACAGCAGGCTGCTGATCGCTAGATCGGAGATTTGCTCGGTGTCGAGGGGGCCGCCGACCAGCTGGATACGGATGCGCGGGTGGCTGCGCTCAAAACGGCGGACGGACTCGGCCAGGGCCGAGACAAACGGCGAAGGCGTCAGCACGCGCACGCTGACCGGAGCCTGCCAAGAGCTGGCGGCGGCAGCCAAACCGCTAGCCAGCAGACACACCAGCAGGGCCACTCCGATGAGGGCCGCCACTCCGGGGCGACGTCGGAACGTCCTGGCGAGGGGGGAGGTCAGCGGCGCTAGAACAACCTTTCCTCTGCCTAGGACGCTGCTCAGGCGTCGTCAAGAGCAACGGCCGATTAAGGCCCTGGCAAGGCCAGAGCCGGGGCCGGATCCAGGTGGAAGCCGACGCCGGCTGTGGCTGAGGCTTCAGAGGCCGCGCTGCATCAGCTGACCCATCAGGTCGGCGCTGCGCTGTTGGAAGCCCGCCAGCTGGTTCGGCTCCAAACCACCGACGGCAAGACGGGCGAGGTCGTAGACGTGGCGGCTGAGATCGGCAGCCAGTTCCTGGCTGGGGGATGGGCCGCCCCCGGTGGTGATCACTGCTCCAGCGGAAAGCTGCAGCAGCCCTTCCACGAGGGGATGGCGACGGTTGATCAACAGCACGTGATGATCGGGTAGTCCGGGCAGGCGTTGCTCAATCAGAGCCCCCATGTCGTTGAGACGCCGCATCTGCTCGGGTAGCAAAATCAAGGCGGCGGGGGCATGGTCCCCTTTGAGGGCCTGCACCTGGATCGTGACCTTGTCGTTGCCGAGAGCGTTTCGGAAGACCTCGCGCAGCTTTTCGCCAGCGTCTTTGCCATCGGAATCACTCAGTTCCGGCGTGTCTTCATGCAGGTCGGCATCCAACTCGGCATCCACCCGTTGAAAGCTCAACTCGCTGTGGCGATGTTCCAGCCAGGGGATGAATTGGGCATCGATCAGACCGTCGGCCAGCAGCACCTCAGCGCCCTGACTTTTCCAGAGGGCCAAGGCTCCGGCCTGCCCGGCTTCATCGGTGCAGTAAAGGATGCGATTGGGCTTGTCGGCCGGCAGTCGGCCGCGATACCCGGCCAGGGTGGTGAAGCTGCGCTCGCCAGAGCGGATCGGATCCTGGGGGGCTGCTGGTTCCCCGTCGCCTTCGGAGGCAGGGACCGACTCTGCAGCTGGGGCTTCAGCCGTGGTGCCGAATAACACCAGATCTGCAACTTGATCGGCAAACTTTTCATCCTCCATCGCTCCAATCTTAATGAAGGGGGAGACGGATTCCCAGATCTCGGCATAGCGCTGAGGATTATCGCGTTGCAGTTCCTTGAGGCGATCCGCCACCTTTTTAGCCACGAAACTACCGATCGACCGCACCCGACGGTCGGTCTGCAGGGCACTGCGGCTGACGTTGAGAGGAATGTCTGGCGAATCGATCACGCCGCGCAACGGCAACAGGTAGCGGGGCACCACTTCCTTGATCGAGTCGCTGACAAACACCTGGTTGCAATACAGGCGAATTTCCCCCTTATCCCAATCGACCCTGCCACCCAGCCGAGGGAAGAAGAGAATCCCCTGCAGACTGTAGGGATAGTCGGTATTAAGGTGCACCCACAGCAAAGGATCGCCTTGGAAGGGGTAAAGATAGCGGTACAGCTCCAGATAGTCGTTTTCGCTAAGATCGCGTGGCGACTGACGCCATGGGGCGGTGCGACGATTCACCGTTTCACCCTCCAGCTGCACCTCCACAGGCAGGAAGTCGCAATAGGTGACAACAAGGCTGCGGATCCTGGCTGGTTCGATGTATTCCAGCTCCTCCTCCATCAGATGCAGCACCACATCGGTGCCGGGCTCGCCGCGCTCGGCCTGTTCGAGGCTGAACTGGGGGGATCCATCGCAACTCCAGCGCACCGCGGCCGCCTCGGGGCGGGCGCTGAGGCTGATGAGCTCCACCTGGCGGGCGACCATGAAACTGGAATAGAACCCCAGGCCAAAATGGCCGATGATGGCATCACCTTCTCGCTTATACTTCTCAAGAAATTCTTCGGCGCTTGAGAAGGCAACCTGGTTGATATAGCGCTTCACCTCATCGGCGGTCATGCCGATGCCGTTGTCAGAGATGGTCAGCGTTTTTGCTTCCCGATCGATGCGGATGTTAATTTTGGCTTCGGGGCCTTCACTGCAATCACCAGCGAGGGCTGCCATGCGCCGCTTGGCGATGGCATCGACGCCATTGCTGATCAGTTCGCGCAGGAACACCTCATGGCCGGAATAAACGGCCTTCTTGATGATCGGGAAGATGTTTTCGGTATGAATCTGGATCTGGCCCTGTTCCAGCACCGTCATGCCAAAGCGATTGAAATCTCTTTGACCCTAGGCAGGCCACCCCGGGAGACTCAACCGCTGCCTAGGGTGGAATCTCCGAACCGCCTCAGTGCTCCCGTTGCAGGTCCGGCCGCTCCTCGGGAACGATCGCTCCCGCGACAGGACAGACCTGAAGGCAGATGCCGCAGTCGATGCAGGTGTCGAAGTCGATCCGGTAATACGGCAGTCCCTTTTGATTGCTGCCCGAGCCGGGATGGATGCACGCCACCGGGCAGGCGTCGACACAGTCGGCCACGCCTGTGCAGATGTCGGTGACGATGCTGTGGGCCATGGGGCCGAGGGCAGGGATCGGGATGCTACTCAGCGAGCCACACAGCCCCGCGACAGCCCCTCTGCGCGGCGATCGCCTTCAATTCCGCCTCATCCCCGCACGGCCACGGGCAGAGTTCGGCCGCTTGGCCGCTGGCGTGCAGTTCGGCCATCTGGCCTAGAGCCCGCGCTAGCCCATCCGCACCAGCCGCTCCCACCAGCCAGGGGGTGCTCGAGGCCAGGCCTGGCGCCCCGGCACCCAGCAGATCGGCGATCGCCTCGATCGAGAAGGCGAAACCCGTTCCGGTGGCATGGATGGGGTCCTGGCTGAAGCGGGCCACCAAGGCGTCGTAGCGCCCCCCGCTGGCGATCTCCACCGGCGCGTGGGGACCCTGGCAGACAAGCTTGAGCACCAGCCCGTCGTACAGATCGAAGTGGGGTTGGAAGGTGGGGTCGAGTTGCAGCCGCACGCCTTGGCGCCGGGCCAGGGGCGCCACGCTCTCGAGGGTGTTCTCCAGGCTCTGAAGCAGCTCCGAGGGGCCGAGATGGCGACGCAGGGCCGACAGGACGGCGGAGGGTTCGCCTCGCTGCGCCAGCAGGGCCTGAAGCGCCTGCCGCTGGCTCACGGGCAGATCCAGGGCGGCGAGAGTCAGCGGGTCAAAGTCCGTGAGGGCGCGCCTCACCTCGGCACGCAGGCCGGGGTCGATCGGATGCAGCACGCTGTTCAGAAGGCCCTGATGCCCCACCAGCAAGGTGGGTTGGTGGTTCGCCTCCAACCCCAGGCTGGCCACGGCGGCCAGGAGCAGGTGCATCAATTCGGTGTCGGCGGCCGCGGAGGCCACACCCAGCAGTTCCACGCCGCTTTGGAGATCCTCCGTGATCCGCAGGCCGCCGCTGTCGCTCAGCACGCTGCGGAACGTGGTGCCACAGGCCCACAACCGCAAGGGCCTTGGCCTTTCCGCAAGGCGGCTACCCGCGGCCCGGGCGATCGAGGCGGTGCACTCCGGTCGAAGCCCTAGCGGTTCATCCGCGGCCAAGCGCACCAACGATCGCGAGGGAATGGCCCCATCAGCCTGGAGGGTATCCAGCCGTTCGATCGTGGGTGGAGCCACCTCTTGGTAGCCCCAGAGGCGGTACACCTCAGCGAGGAGTTCGCAAAGCCGACGGTGGCGTTCCACCTCCCGCGGATTGAGGTCCCGCACGCCGGCGGCAGGTTGCAGGGCCATCGAACCGGTCTTCAAGATGGCGCGATCCTATGGATTCAGGGGGCAGGCCGAAATCAGGAGGGGCTGGTCTGGAGCCAGGGTTGCCTCAAAGTCTTCCCAAGCGGCCTGGCCCCACTCTTCGGCGCCGCCAGACCTCACGTCTGCCCTTGCTGAATCGTCTCCGCACGCCGCCGAACCCCAGGCTTTCGAGTTCAGCAGCGAAACTTTCAAGCAGCCCTGGGTCTGGAACGCAGCCGTGCCCCAGGCCCACCCGAACGGCGGGCCTCCCCAAGCAGAAGACCCGCCGCTGGGGGAAGCCCCTTCGCTCCGAATCCCAGCCCAGCCAGCCATCGCGCCAGCTGGCAGCTGGGGTGCCCAGGTGTTGCCAGTGCGGTGTGCAGAGCTTCGCTACCCGCCCGCAGGGCCGAGCGCGCCATCCAGCTCAGGGGCCCCATAGAGGCTGCCGGGCAAGGGGGCGCAGGCCGCCAGGCCGGCGATCAGCTCCGCCTGGAGTCTGGGGGCGCAGGCGATGACGCGGCCTGCCCCCAGCTCCAGCGGACTGCCGTCGTAGGCGCTCACCACACCACCGGCCTGCTCCACCAGCACGACGCCGGCGACCAGATCCCAGGGCGCTAAGCCCCGCTCCCAGTAGCCATCCAACCGGCCGAGGGCCACGTAGGCGAGATCCAGCGCCGCGGCTCCGGCCCGCCGGACGCCGTGAGAACGGTGGGTGAAGTAGGCAAACTCCGTGTAGTTGTTGTCGCGTTGCTCGACGCGGTCATAGGCGAAGCCCGTGGCCAGCAGGGAATCGGCGAGGCGGCTGCAATCGCTCACCCTGAGGGCCTGGCCATTGCACCAGGCCCCCTGGCCCGGCGCGGCCCAGAAGAGCTGTTCCAGGACTGGCACCGCCAAGGCTCCCAGCAGCGGCATCCCCTGCCAGGTCAATCCCACCGAGGTGCCGCAGAAGGGAAAGCCAGGGGCGTAGTGGGTGGTGCCGTCCAGCGGATCCACACACCCTTCGAGGCTGCCGCTGCCCGCCCGGCGCCCGCTTTCCTCGGCAAGCACGGGGATATCGGGTGTGGCACGGCCCAGGATCTCCAGAACGGCCGCCTCCGCGGCCAGATCAGCCTCGGTGACCAAATTCCCCGCGGCCCCTTTTTCCCGAACGCGATCGAGGTTGCCGAACAGCTGTCGCAAGGGGACAGCACCGGCTTCCGCCGCCTCCCGGGCCACCTCCAGGAGGCGGGCGATCTCTTCATCGGCGAGCCCACTCCCTTGCCATGCCTGCTGGGAGAGGGCGCTCTGGGGGCCGTCGCGGTGGTCGGCCATCGGGGTCGAGGTCATTCGTCGTCGAGCGGGAGACCGGGGTTCACACGACCGCGACCGAAGTGGCGACCGAACTGAAGCTCATACACCTCATCCTCATCCTGGGTCTCCACCTCCAAAGGGGCGATGGCTCTGGCCACACAAAGCAAGCCGTAGCCCCGTTGCCGGAGCTCGCGGGACAGGCCCAAGGCCTCGTGCTGATCGAGGCTGCCACTGCGAATTCGCACGGCGCAGGCGGTGCAACAGCCGTTTCGGCAGCTGAAGGGCAGCGGATCGCCCTGGGCCTCGAAGCTGGCGAGGATGTACTCCCCCTCAGGGACCTGGTGGGTGATGACCTTGCCGGCCTGGCGCCAGTGCACGGTGACCGGGAACGATCTCGGGGGCATGGGGGGAGAGGTGGGCAGTGGATCGGGGAGGCCGAGCTGCTAGGTTGCCACCTGCCCCGCCGCTTCCTGGAGAGGTGGCCGAGTGGTCGAAGGCGCAGCACTGGAAATGCTGTATAGGGGCAACTCTATCGAGGGTTCGAATCCCTCCCTCTCCGTGACCCAACCCGGCCCCCAGGGCCGGTTTTTTTTGACAAGGTTGCGCCATCTCGGCGCGCGTCGAGCTCACTCCGCCCCTCAGCGACGGGCTGCCCTGGCGAAGCCATGATCCCAGGCTCCGAGCAGGTTGTGGCCGTCTGTGGCGCACTGCCCAACCAGGGGGGTGCTTTCGCCAACGCAGTCCTGCGCGAAGCAGTTGCCAGGAACCTGGTCTTCCCCAGTCCTGATCAGCAACAAAGCTCAGCATCCGAGGAATGCTTCGTGATACGTGACAAGAACTAGCTTGCGGCGCCTCGCTTTGGCACTCATGGGTGCCAGTCAGCATTCCTCATCCAATGATCGTTGGCGCTCCGGAGCTTTGTTGCTGATCAGGTCCCCCGTTGATCAAGCTGCACCGCATGACCTGCTCATCTTCCCCCAGGCCATCCCGGATGGCCGCTGCCGCCGCCGCGCCCATTCTCCCCAGCAGTTGCTGCTGCTGATGGCGGTGCACGGCATCTTCAGCGGTGCCGCGCGGCTGGGCATCGCGGGGTCTGGGCAAGGGGGCCACGGGCTCTCCCACACCGTCCGTGTCTGAAGCCTGCGGTGGGAGCCTGAGAGACAGTGAGCCTCAACCCTGGAGTGCGCAGACCAGGACCTTCGATTCCGCTGAGCTCTGCCGGGCGATGTGTGAATCTCAAAATCTTGGGAAGCCAACGGCGTAGAGCCATCCATCCAGCCCTAATCAGGCCGCCGGCTCAAACATGGGTCGCCTGAGATTCGAACTCAGGACCAATCGGTTAAAAGCCGACTTTGAGCGTTTGAGATGATCTGGAGGTGCTTCAGTCATGGTTTCTGAGGTACAACTGAGGTACAGCAGCCAACATCAGACAGCCTACGTCATGCTGCGGGTTCCTCGCAAGCCCCCTACTCGGGAACCCGCTCTCCACCGACGCTCTGCAGATTCTTGGCTATATCGGGTCAGATGGCTCCTCAGTCCGAAGACCCTGCAATCTGTCCTCTCCTCTCGTGCCATGGTGCTTGTGACCTGATGATCACCAAGGTCCGCAGCCAGAGGCTCATCCTTGATTTCAATGGGCCTGGTTCCTGGTTTGCCTTATGGCTGAAGGTTTAAGCTCTGAATCCATCGAATGCCGTGCACAAATCGATTGGGACGAATGTATGAGGTCTCCGATTTTACTCCGCTGATTCCGGCCTGCTGCTTTGTCGAGGATCCCAACGCGATGGCAGCTGCCGCCTGCCGGCCACCCGTTGGAGCGTGGATTTCGGCGCCTTCGGTGTAGCCAGCAAGGCTGGGCGGCCCTGTCGGCGTCGTCCAAGCCTCCCGGGGTTCCTCGGGCGGCCTGTGGTCCGCGGCTCGGATCTCCTGTCTGGGTGCCGACCGGCGCCCTGCGCGCCCAAGGGCATGGCCCCGATTGCCCGCCAGGAGGACGGTTGCACGGGAGCGCCAACTCCAGTCGCGCTACGGAAGGTCACGAAGCCGACCACCAAGCTTGGTCGTTCGCAAAGTCCACAGGCATACTGTTAGGGTTCCCAAACGGCAACCCAGTGCAGAGCCTTCAGCACAAGCTCGATGCGGCGCGGGTGCAGTTCGGCAAGTTCCTGCGCAACTGGCGCCGCAGCAACGACTGGTCCGTCACCACCGCCCAGGACTGGGCCAAGGCCTGTCCTGCGCTGATACCCTGGCCGTTGCGGGTGGCCGGCGGGCAATGGGGAAACCTGGAGAACGGCAAGGTGCTCCAGCCCCAGCCGAGCACCTTCATCCAGCTCGGTGTGCTCAACGAGTGTCTGGCCCGGGAGGACCGCGGCGTGATCAAGGACCAGACGCTGCGCGAGCGAGTGCAGCGAGCCAAGCCGGTGCTTCATCCCGATGGCCGCCCCTGGGGAGCGGAAGACTGGTTTGCCTGCTATATCGGCAAGCTGGAAGGCCCCACAGAGCTCTGGCCGCGTCAGGAGGAGATCGACGCGGAGGCGGACTCCAAACGGCTGCGCAGCCTGTTCGACCAGGCGGTTGAGCATGCAGGTGTGCGGCCGGTCTCGGCGGCGATGCAGGTTCTGCGCAAGGCGGGTGATCTGCCGATGGAGCAGGTGGTGGCGATCGAGAACGCCCTGTTCGCCGGAGAGCGATTGCCGCCGGCGATCGTGCCCATCGCCCGCGAAGCCCTGCATGGCTGGGTCAGGGATGTGGCGCCGGACCTGGAGCCAGAGGCCTTGGCCGCAGCCGCACCTTGATCTCGGCAGAGGGTTGACGCAGCTGAGGTGGGGAGCGGCCGCCGTCGCAGGAGCTACCCAACGGCAAACTATGCGCAGCTGGAATACCTGCAGTTAGCGTTCCCGAAAGGATGCCTATAGGGGTAGCGTTGGCGTCCATCTCATTGGAAAGGTGGACCGACACGAACGCGGCTCGCCGGGTTCCGATTCCAGGACCCCTGAGCAACCGGGCTCCCAGTGGGCCCGCCGCTCCGAACTGGAGCACTACACCCTGATCCAGGCGTCCTTCTCCGCGGCGCTGGCCGCCTGGCAGCAGCACTGGCGCGCCATCACAGAAGAATCTCTGGCGGCGCTGGCCAGTCACGGCATCGCCATCAGCTTCCGACAGAGCACCTGCGGGGGCTATGTGGCGACGCTCCTGCACCGCGATGGCGGTGGCATTGATTCGGGGCTCTGCCCCTCGCTGGTGGAAGCGCGGCGCATCGTTCTCGGCCATGGCCTGGAGGACTCCCCATGAGCAACATCTCTCTGGCGGACTACCACCGCCATCCCGCTTGGTCCCCCACGGCCCTCAAGGCAGCGGTCACCGGCACGATGCGGGCCTGGTGGCATCGCTTCGGGCCAGGGGCGGCGCCGTTCGTTCCCTCGGCCGACATGGTCAAGGGCGATCTGGTGGACGCCCTGCTCACCCCGCCGGTCCGTATCGAGGAGCGCTTCGCGGCCTACAAGTCGATCGCCCGCAACACCAAGACCGGCGCCGCCAACTGCGCCGAGGCCGAGGCGGCCGGTCTGACGCCGGTGAGCTTCGAAATGGTGGAGCAGGCGATGCGCATCCGCGACGCACTCCATGCCGACCCGGTGGTGGGCGAGGTGCTGGGGATGCTGGATCCGGCCCACAGCCAGGTGCCGCACTTCTGGGATGACGAGGCGGGCCGGCCCTGCCGCTGCCTGCCTGATGTCGTCACCAGCGATGGCCGCCTGTTCGACCTGAAGAAGACCCGTAGCGCCGTGCCGCGCCGCTTCTACTGGCAGGCGAAGGATCTGGCCTACGACCTGCAGATCGCTCACCTGGCCCTGGGCCACCAGCACAGGCATGGCCAGCCGCCTGCGGAGGCCGGCGTGATCGCCTTTGAGTGGCCGAGCGATCCGGCGGCGGCGATCGACTGCAGCCTGCTGATCTTCGATGCGCAGGATCAGCAGACGGGCCTGCAGCGGCGGGAGGAGGCCTTTCAGCGGATCGCCGCCTGCCAGGAGAGCGGCATCTGGCCGAGCCACGGCCGCCAGGCCTTTCGTCCTGTGTCCACCAGTTTCAGCCTTCCCGAAGCCGAAGGTCTTGATCCGGATTCCATTGACCTCTTCTGATGAGCGACCTCATTCCCCATCCCGGCGCCGAGGCGACCGGTTCCCCGCAGGCCTCCACCGCCCTGGCCACGACGGGCGACACCCTGCAGGTGTTCAGCGGCATCGCGGCCTTCGATGCTGCCCAGCGGATGGCCAAGGCCCTGTGCTCGTCCACCCTCGTGCCCAGGGAATACCAGGGTCAGCAGGGCCTGGCCAACAGCCTGATCGCCCTGGAGATCGCCGGTCGCATGCGCCTCTCGCCGCTGGTGGTGATGCAGAACATGACGCCGATCCATGGCCGCCCGACCTGGAGCAGCAAGTTCCTGATCGCCACCGTCAATGCCAGCGGCCGCTTCTCGCCGCTGCGCTTTGTGTTCGACGACAAGGAGAACCCCACCCGCTGCCACGCGGTGGCGACTGACAAGGCCACCGGCGAAGTACTGGAGGGCGAGACGATCACGCTCGAGCTGGCCCGCAAGGAGGGCTGGTGGAGCCGTAAGGACCGCCAGGGCAACGAGACAAGCAAGTGGCAGACGATGACGGGCCAGATGCTGCGCTACAGGGCGGCCGCCTGGTGGGCGAACGTCTACTGCCCGGAGATCGCCCTGGGCCTGCTGACCCAGGAGGAGGCGCTCGACATCGAGCCGGTCACGGTGCGCGAGGCCGGCGGCCCGATGAGCGTGGCACCCGCATCCCAGGGGAGGGCTTTGCCGGAGGCGGAGGCGGAACCACCAGTGCAGGCGCACCCGGAGGCGGTCGCGGAAAAGCCAGCCGCCAGGAGGCGCGCCACCGCACCAACACCTGCCGCTGTGCCCCAGCCACTACGCCTTCGCGAAGGCGAAGAAGGCGCCGCGCCTGACCGGAATGATGGGGGAGGCGATGCGCTTCTGATCAGCAGCGACACCGCTGCAGTGGCTGACAGTGTGATCGAGGCGGAGATCGTCGATGCCGAACCGGAGCAGCCGCAACTGGCGTCTGCTGCGCCGCGTCGGTCCCGCACGCAGGCCAACCCCGGCCGAACGGAAGCCCCTGCGGCGGAGCCGCCGGCAGCAAGGGATCCCGCGACCAACCCTGGCGCCGCTCCGCCCGCAGCAGTCACTCCCTCGTCCAGTGAGGAAGAGCGGGCTCCCGTGGCACCCGAGGCCCAGCACGAGCTCCCCAGTGAGGAGCCGTGAGCTCCAGTGGACCCGGTGGAGGCCGGGCTGCGGCAGATCCCCCGCATCGCCACCTTGCTGGAGCTCGATGTTGCTTACGGGCGGGTCAACCAGCTGCTGAGCTCGGGCCGCATCCATGACCCCAACGCCGAGAGGCTCTGGTCAGCGATCGCCCGGCGGCGCCGCCAGCTCGAAACCGCGGAGGCTTCCGGGCCTGAAACCAGCGAGGCAGGGGCATGAGCACCACCGCCTACCTGCGCCATGTGCAGCGCCTGCTGGAGGCGGCCCTGGAGGAGGCCCGTCATGAGAGGGATCGAGGGATCTTTGAGATGGCACGGGGTCAGCGCAGCCTGCAGCAGTTGCTGCTGCTGATCGAGCGGGTGGTCCTGGTCCGCGCCCTGATGCTCCAGAGCCAGGCCGTGATCGGCGCCGAGGGCTTCCCTCTGGCTCCATCACGTTTCCGGCCGGGTGAGCACTGGTGCAGTGAGCAGGGCCTCTACCGGGTCGAAGCCTGTCCGCTGATCCCCAGCTGCGTGCGCCTGATGCCAGTGGACGGGAGGCCTCAGGCGCCGCTCTATCGGCACCCCTGCAACACCAGCCGTTTTCAGAGGCTCCGGCCATGACCGCACCCCAAGCCAGACCGCGGCCCCTGCGCCAGCGCATCGGCAACCACAAGAAGACGATCACCATGAACAACGACACCTTCGAGCGGGTGAGTGCCTTCGCCCGCCGCCACAACATCAGCTGGAGCGGCGCCCTGCATGAGCTGGTGCGCACCCACCCCCTGATCGGCCTGCCGTCGCTGCTGGCGGCTCAGCAGCGCATCGATGCCCTCACCGGCGCGGCGCTGGAGGTGGAGGCATGAGCATCAATGTGATCGTGCTCCTCGGCAATGCCG
>JBKCTK010000245.1:0-3786 GCA_046319055.1 Synechococcaceae cyanobacterium | reverse complement strand
GGGTGCCGCTGGTGTCGATCGGACCGCAGACCAGCCGCCGTTGCCAGGAGCTGTTGGGCCGGGTGGATGCCGAAGCGGATCCCCACGACCTGGGGGGACTGGTGGCCGCCTGCTGCGGCCTGCCGTTCAGATCTGCTTCGTCGTCGTCTGCCCCTTGAACTGCAGAACGATGGTGCCGCGGGTCGGATCGATTTCGGCCACCCGCCAACCATCGGGAAGCAGGTTGGTGGCATGGGCTCCCTTGCCGGTGGCGGAGCCCACATCGCCCACCCGCAAGGTGCCACTGGCCCCCAGGTAGGTGACCACCGCCTCCGGGCGGTCGGCGCCGCCGATCAAGCCGGAGAGCTGCCAACCCGGGGGGGTAACGAGGGGCTGGGGCTTGCCGCTCAGCGACGCGGCGCCCTGGCCCTTGGCAGCGCCGTCCTTCGGCTTCACCACCAGGTCTTGAAGCTCCCGGGACAGGGGGCGGAAGGGATCGAGCTGGCCGATCGGCTGCGCCCGCTTCACCTGGTCAGGACTGGGTAACGGCGTGAAGCTGGGATCGGACTGGATCGTGGCGACGGGCCCCGTCGGCGCAGGGGGGGCGGGGGCCCCTACCGGGGTTCCTACCGGGGTCCCAGACGGGGTGCCAGGGGTGACCGCGCCCCCAGGCGCCGCCGTCTGGCTACCAACGGGCGGGGTTTGGCCAGCTGGAGGGGCCGCACCTGCTGGCGGCGGCGATCCAGCTGGTGGGGCCGATCCCGCTGGAGGAGCAGGGGGCGCGGAGGCGGTGGGAGGGCCGCTATCGGCGCAACCGCAGAGGAGCAGAAGTGGCAGCAGGACGAAGCGGTATCGGTAGCGATTAGCCATGAACGACAAGATCGCGAAAGCGGTCAAGGTTGGCCTGCAATTCGCGGGTGACGATGGAGCCCATCATGGTGGGTTCCATGATCGGCGCAAGCACGCCGGGCAGCTCGTAGCTCACGGTCAGCCGCACCGCCGTGCGATCACCGCCGAGCGGATAGAAGCGCACCGCTCCCCGGGTCGGCAGCCCGCCCACCGACTCCCAGTGCAGCTGCTGCTCGGGCACGCGGCGGGTGATGCGGGCCAGCCATTGAAAGCGGAATCCCTGGGCCGCGAGAGTCCATTCGGTGAGGTCGGCATCGCTGGGATCCTGCTTCACCGATTCGATCCAGCGCATCCAGCGCGGCATGGCCTCCAGGTCGCTCCACACCTCCCAAACCCGCGCGACCGGCGCGTCGATCTCGGTGGTGACACTGTTGTCGAGCCAACGTCCCATCAGCGCACCTCAGCGAGCGGCCGGGGCGCCGGCCAGCGCCACCGGCCGCTCGAGGATGGCGGCGGCGGCCAAGCGACCGCTCATCGTGGCGCCTTCCATCGAATCGATGTAGTCCTGGCGGGTGTAGCTGCCGGCCAGGAAGAAATTGGGCACGGGCGTGCGCTGGGCGGGGCGGAAGGGCTCCATGCCGGGGGCTTCGCGGTAAAGCGATTGGGCCAGTTTGACCACATGGCTCCACACCAGCTTGAGATCGCGGGCCGAAGGGAACAGCTCCCGCACCTGGCGATCGGTGTGGGCGACGATCTCCTCATTGCGGCGGGGGATCCAGGGGTCGCCGGGGGTGAGAACGCACTGCAGCAGCGAGCCGAGCCCCTCGCGGCGGTAGTCGACCGGACTGGCCAGCGCCAGATCGGCAAAGCAACTGAAGTCGGCGTCGGCGGTGTACAGCAGGTTGTCGAGACCGGTCGGGGTGGTTAGGTCGCGGCGGGCGGCGGCGTTGCTGGCGCTGTCTCCGAGCTCGGTGACCCAGCCGTCGTAGCGGAGCTGGACGGTGGCCACCGGCACCGCCTCAAGGCGGTCGATGGCGGCGAATTCGGGGAAGCGTCGCCAGTCCTCGGGCAGCAGGCGCTGGATGCCGGGCACGTCGCAGGCCGCCAGGTAGGCATCGGCCTCCACGCGCCGGTCCCCCTCCGGCGTGCCGAGCTCCAGACCCAGCACGCGCTCCACCCCATCGGCACCGACGGCGTGGTCGACCCGGCGGACGCGATGGCGCAGGTGCAGCCGCCCGCCACGGGCCTCGATGTGCGCCAGCAGCGGGCCGGTGAGCCAGCGGTGGGGGGACCCCTTGAGCAGGTTGAGCCGGGAGGCCTCCGTGCGGGCCGCGAACATCAGGAAGATGGTCAGCATGCAGCGGGCGGAGATCGCGTCGCAATCGAGGAAGCCGAGGGCGTAAGCGATCGGATTCCAGAGCCGCTCGATGCTGCGGCGGCTGCCGCCATGGCCCTCGAACCAGGTGGCGACACTCACCCGATCGAGTGCGCGAATCACCCCCATGGCGCCGTCGTAGTCGACCAGACCCCGCACGATCGGACTGGTGCCGAGGGCGAGGGCGTTGCGGAGCTTGTCGATCCAGTCGAGCTGGGGCGTGGTGAAGAAGGCCTTGAGTCCATTGAAGGGAGCCCCGAGGGGGAAGCGGAAATCGAGGGCCCGCAGCTCGCCGCCCCGATTCACGAACAGATGGGTGTGCTCCTTAGGCAGCAAGTTCTCAAAGGCACCTACCCGCCGCATCAGTTCAAACAGGTTGGCATAGTTGTAAAAGAAGACATGCAATCCCATTTCGATGTGATTCCCGTCGTCGTCTTCCCAGCTGCCCACCTTGCCGCCCATGAACGGCCGGGCCTCGTAGAGATCCACGCCATGGCCGGCCTCCACCAGATCGACCGCCGCAGCCAGCCCGGCCAACCCTGCACCCACGATGGCGACCCGCACCGATGTCCTCCCTTGATCGCTGGACTCTATGGAGTGGAAGGCCCGACGGGGTGACGGCAACTCCAGGGTGGCCTCCATAGAGTGGGGAAACGCCTCCGCCCACCGCCCCTGGCAAGCGCCGGAGCGGCTCCTCGCCCTTTCTCGATCCGCCCGTCCCGATGAGTTCCGAAAACACCGCCACGGCACAGGCCAGCACCACCGCCCCGGCCCCAGCCGTCAGCGCGGCTAGCCCCGACGGGTCGAGCGGCAGCCACACCGGCGTGGATGGCCGCGGCATCCTGATCAGCGACGCGGCGATGCGCCAGTTGGCCCAGCTGATCCGCCAGCAGGGCGACGACCGGGTGTTGCGGGTGGGGGTGCGCTCCGGCGGCTGCAGCGGCATGAGCTACACGATGGATTTCGTGGCGGCCGACCAGATCCGTGCGGATGATGAGGTTTACACCTACGAGGCTGCCGACGCGCCCTCGTTCCGGGTGGTCAGCGATCCCAAGAGCCTGCTGTACATCTATGGCATGCAACTCGACTTCTCCTCCGCCCTGATCGGCGGCGGGTTCAACTTCACCAATCCCAACGCCAGTCAGACCTGCGGCTGCGGCAGCTCCTTCGCCGTCTGAGCCCGCGCCCCGTGGCCCTGGCGACACCCGGGCCCCTGCCATGGGAACCTGAGAGCTGAGCCCGCCGCGACCGCCACCATGACGGCCAGCCCCCCCTCCAGCGAAACCTCCCGTTTCGACCTGGCGATCAGCCGCTACCAGCAAGGGGCGGCCCCCGAGGAGCTGATCGATGAATTCCTGGCGATCACGGCCCAGCTGCCGCGCCAGTCGGCGGGTTGGACCTGACTCGCCTGGCTGCAGCTGCAGCTTGATCAGCCCCGCGCCGCCCTGCAATCAGCCCGCACGGCGGTGACGCTCTACCCCCAAGAGCCCCAGGCCCGCAGCCACCGGTCGCGGGCGAGGCGGGAAACCGGCGCCAAGGGGGTGCGCGAGCAGGTGGAGGTGGGGCAGCGCCTCATGCTGGTG
>JBKCTK010000244.1:0-1238 GCA_046319055.1 Synechococcaceae cyanobacterium | reverse complement strand
GGAAAGATCAGGCCCACCAGGGCTTGTCGCCCGTGCGGAAATCGGTTTCGGTCCACTGGCTCACGAACACGTTGTCGTTGTCGACCGTCACATGGGCCAGGGCCAGGGAAAGGGGAGCGGGGCCGCGCACCACCTTGCCGGTGGCGTCGTACTGGGAGCCGTGGCAGGGGCACATGAACTTGTTGGCGCCGCTGTTCCAGGGCACCACGCAACCCAGGTGGGTGCAAATGGCATTGATCCCGTAGTTGCCGATCGCCTCAGGCCCGTCGACGATCAGATAGGTGGGATCCCCCTTGAGGCCTTGCACCAGGCTGCGGTCGCCCTCCTTGTGGTTGGCCAACCAGCCGCTGGCGGTGACCGGGTTGCCCAGTTCGTCCTTGGCGCTGGTGCCACCGCCACCACCAGCGGCCCTGGGCGGGATGAAGTAGTTCACCACCGGATAGAGAGCCCCAAGCGCCACGCCCGTCACCGTTCCGAAGGTCAGAAGGTTCATGAACTGGCGACGACCCATGCCGGGCACGTCACCGCTGGAGGAGCTCGCGGGGATCTGGGTCATGCGCTGGATGGCGGCTCGGCCGTGGTGTCGGTGCCGGCCACACTAACTCCTGTAGTTCCCAGCCCGCGCCACCAGCCAGCGGCACCCCTGCCGCTGCAACATGCTGTTGTGCACCGCGTGGCGCCGTTGGACCGCTCCGCTTCCCCCCTCAGCGGCCCCGAGCTGATCGCCCTGCTGCGTCAGCGCTGGCAGGCTTCCTACGACCTGCAGCTGGTGCAACGCCGCGGCAGGCTCTACCTCCAGGTGATGTGGGGGCATCTGGAGCAGCAGTCGTTTCCGATGGATGCCGAGGCCTATGGGGCGCGCCTCGATCAGGTGGCGGCCGCACTCAACGATCGGGGCGTGGCCGAACAGGTGCGCCAGTGGCTGGCGCTGGTGAGCGATCGGCCGCGGCTGGGCAAGGCCCTGTCGCTGCCGCTGCAGCCGGATCCCGGGCGGGCCAGCGAGTTCCTGCTTTGAACGTCCGGCGCGGACGCTCCTGCTCGGAAGGTCCCGCTGAGACGGGTCTGCGGTGGTTGTCGCTGGGGCGGATCAGCCCCCCGGCAGCACCTCCAGGCGGGGCTCCAGCGGCTCGCGCAGCTCGGGATCGCCCACCATCAGCAGCTCCCCGGTCTCGGGCCACCAGTTCAGCTTGCGGTTGCCGCGGTCGTCCTCGATGACGCAGTGTTCGAACGCGCCCTTG
>JBKCTK010000243.1:0-3785 GCA_046319055.1 Synechococcaceae cyanobacterium | reverse complement strand
GCCGGCAGGCGTTGCAGATAGGCGCGCAAATGGGGGATCGACAGCCGCTCCAGGGCAAAGCGGTAGCGCAACCGCTGCGCCTCCTCCTGGCGCCCCAACGCCTCGAGCGCCTCCAGGCGCGCATCGATCCAGAGCCGGGCGCCATCGCTTTGCAGCCCGTCCTCCAACACCGCCCGATCGAGCTGGATCAGGGCCTGCTCCGCTTGGCCGGCGGCCGTGAGCCGCATCGCCACCCGTGCGGCGATGCGGGGCTGCCGCAGGGCGTGGGGGTGGTGTTCGCGGTATTCGGCCAGATAGGCCTCGGCATCTCCCAAGCCATCGGCGATCGCCAACATCGCCAGCCGCACCGTCTGGCTGCGCTGCCACGGGGCCTCGGACCGGCGGTCTTCTCCGTCGCGCCACGCCTCGTCGCGGTCCTCCTCGTCCTCGTCGTCCTCGGGCTCAAAGAGGTGGATCCAGAGATCGCTGTCGTCGGCGTCGGCAACGTCCGCAGCGCCATTGATCCCGTCAGCGCTGGCGCCGGGGTCGTGGTGGGCATCGCCCGCAAGCGCCCGGTCCTCCCGGATCGCGTCGGCGGGGGCGGTGCCCAATGGCTCCTGCCCATCCCACACATCCGCAACCCCCAGGCGCATGCCACCGAAGCGGCCTACATCAGGGTCGTCTAGGTCTTCATCTTCGCCGTCCTCAAAGTCTTCATCTGCGTCGAAGTCTTCATCTTCATCTTCATCTTCATCTTCATCTTCATCTTCATAATCGGCATCCTCGTCCTCATCACCGAAGTCGCCATCGTCCTCCGATTCGTCATCGTCCTCGTCCTCAAAGTTGGCATCGGCATCAATGGCCTCCGGGTGCCAGGGTTCGAGGTAAGGGCAGGCCTCCCGCACCATCACCCCCGCCGCCTCGCTGTCCTCGGCCTCGTCCTCCAGCAGCGGCCCCTCGGGCTGTGGCCGCGGTCGCTCGGCCTCCAGCCGCTGCCGCAGCCGCAGCAGCCCCTGGCGCTGCAAGGCCTCAGCCCCATGGCGCACCAACAAGTCCGCTTGGCCATGGCGGTTGGCGAGCAGCGCCTCGGCCACCTGGTCCGCCAGCACCGTGGGGTTCACCCCCGCCTGAAGGGCCACGCGGCCCAGATCCGCGCTGACCCGATGAAACAGCTTCAGGGCCTTGTCCTCGCTGTCGTCGACGCGATCGAGCAGGGCATTGGCCAGGTCGAGGAAACACCAAAGCAGCTCCAAGGCAACTTGCGGTGCTTGTTCGGCAATGGGGCCGCCAATTGCTAGGCGCTGGGCCTCGAGATCGGCCAGCAACGGCGCCAGTTGCTTGGGACCCAGCCAGCGCTTGGAACGGGCGATCGTGGCCAGCCGCCGCCGCACCTGCTGGCCGATCTCGGCGGGACCCCCTACCTCCGCGACCGCCAGCCGCAGGGCGCGCCGCGCCGCCGCGTTCCCCTGCGTGTGCTCCAGCAGCAACGCCGCCAGCCGCGCCGCCCCCAGGGCCTCCAACGACCGGGCATTGAGGCTGGGACGGCCGGCCATGGCGGCGGAGGCAGAGGCTGCCCGGCGAGGGGGCCTTGATTATCGCGAGGCGTGGGGGCTGCTCCGTTGAGCTGGCCTGAAGACGTACAGAACATCTGACCCACGCGAACCGCCTCGAAGAACGTGGCGCGAAAGAATGTTGTGCGAAAGAGCATGGCGCGAAGGGCTCTCTGCGGGGCCGCAGGCTGGCGGCGCATGTCTTGCGTAGGGTTTCCGCATCCTGATCAGCAACAAAGCTCCTCATCCGAGGAATGCGTTCTCACGCCTGGCAAGAACGGGCTTCCGGCGCCTCGCCTTTGGGCGCTCATGCGTGCTAGTCAGCATTCGTCTCAGCATTCCTCAGCCAGTGATCGTTGGCTCTGCGGAGCTTGATTGCTGATCAGGTTCCGCCTTGTCACCGCAGGGTTGCCTCAAAGGCGTCTCCAGCAACCTGGCCTCACGGCTTCGGCGGCGCCAGGACTCGCGTCAGCCCCTGCTGAATCGCCTCGGAACGCAGCCGAGCCCAAGCCTTTGGGGCTGGGCAGTGAAACCTTGAGGCAGCCCTGAGCGTCACCGGATGTTCTCTGCGGGCCTGGAGGCTGTCGGAGCGTGGTCTCCGCCTGTCCACCGCGTCGCCTGCTCCGCGTGTCCGCATGACCGCCGCGCGGCCGCCAGCTCCGGTTGGGGTTTGCCGACTGATGGGCACAGCATGGAGGCGTTAGCTGGTAACGAATGATCGCGACCTAGGCCAGCCGCCCATCGGCAACGCCGATCAAGACCGGCCATTCCGATTCACCTCTTTTGACGCAAAAGCGACGGCGGGCCGGCAGGGGGGATTGTTGCCACAGGCTGGCCAGCTGCGGCTCGGCGTCCAGCCATTCGCACAGGGCCAGGGCCACGAGTTCGAGGCGCCAGATGTCCACCCGGCGCGGAGGTAGCAACAGCAGATCCGGCTCCACGAGCATCACGGTGGGATAGGCATCAGGGCCGGCCACAGGCCAGTCGTAATGCTCTATCTCCCCCAATAGCCCCTTGGGCATGTCGCTTTTCGACTCGAAGTTGATCGCCCGATAGCTGGGAAACAGCGGCAGCACCCCATCCTCCCCAGCCTCCACCCGTTCCACCCCGATCACATAGCGCTGATAGTCGGTGACAGACGCAAACAGGAGCACTCCATAGCTCTCCTGGTACTGACCGATCACGCAACCAATCAGGCGATGCAGGCCCATTGGGGCGCAGGTGACCTCAAACAGATGTCCGTCGCGGGGGAAGCGTCGCCAAGGTTGACGGTCATACAGCGCCGCGGCCACTTCAAAGAAGCGCCGCACATCATCCGGGGTGAGGTCTTCGGTGAGGTAGGTGGTGCGCGCCTCCAACCCGCGCGGGGCACTCTTCGGCGCCATGGACTCCATCAAGCTCTCGGCGACCCGAGCCAGATGGGGCGTCGGCCCCTCGCTCACCAACACCCCGGGCAGCAACTTGGCCACCAGCTTCTGCAGCCCAGCGCCAGCCACCACCACCCGCTGCGGCTCGCCCGGCACATTGGGGGGTTGGGGATGGTCGCGAGCCTGGGTGATGGCCTTGGCCAAGGGCTCCAACGGCTGATTCGGATGGCCCGGCGCCGCCGCCCGAATCGCGCCACTGGCGTCAACCACGAGCGCCACGATGGGGCGAAAGCGGTTGCCATCCTCGTCGGGCACCGTGGCGGGCGGCGACACTACCCCGATCTCCCACACCGTGGCATGTCGCGAAACGCCAAAGCCACGCGGACGCGGGAGACGGCTGGCCACGGGAAGACGGCATCGCCCAGACAGTGTCCCACCTCCGGCCTCTGTCTACCCTGAACCGATCGACAGCGTTGCGGCCAGCCAGCTCCCGCCCATGGACCAGGCCACCCATAACCGGATCGTGAGCTTCCTTTGGGGCATCGCCGACGACGTGCTGCGCGATCTGTTCCGGCGCGGCAAGTCTCCGGATGTGATCATGCAGATGTGTGTGCTGCGGAGGCTGGATGCGGTGCTGGAACCCACCAAGGCCAGGGTGTTGGAGGCGAAGCAGAAGCTTGATGCCGCCGAGATCAAGGAGCAGGCCGCGGCCCTGCGGGCAGCGGCAGGCCAGGCCTCTACAACGTGACGCCCTTCATGTTGCGCGACCTCACTAAGCGAGGCAGCGAGCAGAAGCTGCGGGCCGATTTCGAGGCCTATCTGGAAGGCTTCAGCGACAACGTGCAGGATGTGCTTGAGAACTTCAAGTTCCGCAACCACATCCCTACCC
>JBKCTK010000242.1:0-11172 GCA_046319055.1 Synechococcaceae cyanobacterium | reverse complement strand
ATTGCCTCCATGGCGACCTTGGCCTTGAACTCTGGGCTGTGGGTACGGCGCTTGTTCATCGGTGGATGGCCCCTTTCAGGGGCGGTGCCCCGCCTCAGAGGTTAACGATCGGAGCTGTCCAGAAAAGCCGGACCACCACACCTGGCGCCAATCCCGCCGCTGCGTCGCTATTGGAAGGGCTGAAGTTTCGGCCGATCGGTACCACGATGCGCATGTATCGCGGTGAGGCTCCGCGGCTGTCGTTGGGCGATGTGTATGGCTTGGCCTGCCTGGAGCTGGGCTGAGCGGTCTTGGAGAGAAACGAGGTCGTTCCACAGATCAGCATCGATGCATGAACTCCACGACGCTCCACCGACCAGCCGGTGGCGTTGCCACTGAATCTCGACAGGAATGGGCCGCCGTGTCGCTCGGTCTGGGGGTTGTGTGTGGTCGGCGACGATGAGAATGTCTGCGTGCGCGGGTGCTCCCCTGTGGCTCCCCCTTCTAATTCCTTATGCAGCGCCCGAGCTCCTCGGAGGCTTGATAGTAAATATTGGGGAATGCTGTGTCTTGAAGAAGAGACGATCCAAGCAGACGAAAACTGCGTGATTCCTGTTGGCCTGTAGAGGTTGAGTAGGTTGCCTTAAAGATGCCTGTGATCACGCCCCCGGGCTTGGCATCGGTTGCCTGGGGGTTTTCGAAATCGATCAATTCCGTGATCTTGGCTGCATCACGGCCTTGGCTGGAAACCGAGCGATACCACCCTTTCATGCCTGGTGCCGGTGTGAACTGCATGGCCGTGATGTTTGGCGCGGGGATCTCTTGGTAGGCATCTTCGCTGATTGCGAGGCGGAGGAAAGAGCGTCGTTGGCTAGGGTTCATGCATGGAGAAGCTTCGTGGTGGCTTTGCGGGGCCAACGGCTGCTGTGTTGTCGTTCCTTGAACCGTCACCAAAGGAATTCCCGGAGGTGGAGCGCCCTGATCCAGGATCGCTGAGCCAGATTGGCTGGCTGGTTGTTGGGGCATGGGCATGCGCCACCTCCGCAGAATAGGTTGCATCAGATCAGGTCGTTGGCGAGTGCTGAGCTTGCCGGGATGCTGGACCAGGCGATCTAACGAAGCAGCTGCTGGAGCTCTGGCGATGCATAGTAGTAGGTATCGGTGTGGATGGCATCTTGGACCAGCGATGAATTGAACACCTTCAACGTGCGCGTCCGCTGATCATCCCCGTAGCTGCTGCCGTAGGTCACGGTCAGCATGCCGGTGTGGATGGATCCTGGTTTGTCTTCGGTGACAAACGGGTTTTCCAGATCGATTCGCTGCAGAACGGAGAGTGCATCCGATCGCTCCGCCCGCATGGCCTTAACATCGGATAAGACGGGATAATTACCAACAGGCGTGAATTGAACGGAGACGATTTGATCCGGCAAGACCTCCTCTTGCTCGTCCCCATGGGTGGCCAGGCGCATCACCTGAAGCGCTTCTCCGCCTTCGCTGTACATGCAGGGAGCTTCTTCGATCAAGGATTCCATTGCGGTGCCCGGGCTCACGGTCACGAACGTGCCAGTTCCCCACACAGTGCTGTTATTGCTGCACCAGACCAACCCCGTCCAGGCTCCCACGGGTTTGCGGATCGTATTGGCAACGAGTCGGAGCAGATTGCGGCCCGCCGTGCCAGCGGCAACTTCGCAACCAAACAAGGTCAGGCCTGAGCCAATCACACCGCGAGAGAGAATCGGTCGCCAGGTTGCTATGTTGCTGGCGGCGATATATTTGGCGACCCCATCAACCGATTGGCCTGTGCCTGTGACGATTAAGCCAGGAGCGCCATGACCGACAATAATGCTAAAGCCCTCAGGGCCACTGCTGATGTTCGTTCTTGCCTGAAGCGTTGACCAGTGCGTCAGAACCGTCACATTACCCGACTTTTTGTAGGCGTTATAGACACAGCCCAGAAAGCCGTTGTCCGTCCTGGTTCCGTCGATGGTCGCTCGAATCCGAAGCAGCCCGGCAGCGGCGGCTGGTCCTGAGCCTTGAATTCCGGGATAGGACGTTTCTCCAGTCAGATGGAATCGACTCTGGCTGTCTGGACGCTTGGTGGTTGGTTCCGTTGCATTCGCGCCACATTCGCATCCTGTGGCTTCCTCTGAATTCAGTGATGTTGGCAAGGATTCGGTTTCGAGCCGTTCAAGGCGTGTGCGAAGTTCATCGATTTCAACCTGCAAGTCAGGACGGTTCATTGAGTTGCTCCTCGGCAAGAGAGATGCACTGCAATTTCAACCTAGGCTGCTTGAGTCATGGCGGTACCGGGATTCACCCCTTTTCTGCGATACTGCACTTCATCTTGCTCTGTTGTGCTGCAGATCTGCGCTATACTGTCTATTCGCTGTTGTTTTGATGTCGCGCTGGGAGGCCCACCTGTTTCCCTGGTTTCTGCGGGGCCAGGCGTCTTCCGTGCTCGCTGCAGGCTCCGTGGCGGTCGATCACGCCCCCATGCCCAGCCGCATCGGCTCATCAGGGTTTTGATCCTGAGGTGCCCGTGCTGTGGTTGCGAGGCTTCGGCGTGGCAGTGGCTATAGGGTCTGCTGCTCCAGCCGGCACGCTCCCGTACGGGCTGTTCAGGGTCTCCCCGCCGTTCGCGTTGGACGATGACGGCTTTCGGGAACTTCCGATCGAGGCCAACCCACCTCTGGCGGACGCCCTGCAGCCACCCTTGCTTTGGGATCCGTTGCCATGCAGGTGCGCCGCACCCCTGCCGCTCCCGCGCCCCGCCAGGATGGGGCCATCAGCCTTTTTGGCCTGTTGTACAGCTGATCCCGCCATGCCCATCCCCCCTGCCGGCGAGTCCGCTGGACAACTCAGCCACCTCGATGCCTGCGGCGCGGCGCGGATGGTGGATGTGTCCGAACGCCCCGCCAGCGTGCGCCAAGCCGTAGCAGAGGGCTACCTCATGATGGCCGCGAGCACCTTGGCGTTGGTGCGGGATGGTCAGGTGCCCAAGGGCGATGTGTTGGCGGTGGCTCGGGTGGCGGCGATTCAGGCGGCCAAGCGCACCTGGGAGTTGATTCCCCTCTGCCATCCCTTGCCGTTGAGCGGCGTGGCGGTGGAGATCGCTCCCACGCCCGACGGGTCGGGCCTGCGCCTGGAGGCCTGCGCCCGGACCACCGCCAGCACCGGCGTGGAGATGGAGGCGCTCACCGCCGTGCAGGTGGGCCTGCTGACGCTGTACGACATGCTCAAGTCTGTCGATCCCGCCATGGAGATTGGTCCGGTGCGGTTGCTCTCGAAAAGCGGTGGGCGCCACGGCGATTGGCTGCATCCGGCGTTGACCCCAGAGGGTGGCCATGGCTGAGCCGTTCGGTCCGGAGGGATTGCCGCTGGCCGACGCCCGCCAGCAGATCCTCGCGGCCTTGCAACCCCTTGCCGGTGCCGAGATTCTGCCGCTGGCGGCGGCGTTGGGACGGGTGACGGCCGCGCCGGTATTCGCCTTGGCGGCCGTGCCGGGATTTCGGGCGTCGATCATGGATGGCTACGCCATCGCTGGCGACGCTGTGCCGGCGGTGGGTGATGCCTGGCGTCTGGTGGGGCGCTCGGCGCCTGCCGCGCCGTTCCCCGGGGTTCTCGCCCCGGGGCAGGCGTTGCGCATTCTCACCGGCGCGCCGTTGCCCGAGGGCAGCGGCCGGGTGCTGCCCCAGGAGCTTGTCGAGGCCGAGGCGGATCGGTTGCGGCTGGTGCGCCCCGCTGGCCCCAACCCGTGGATCCGCCCGCCCGATGAGGAGGCGGCCCCAGGTCAGGAGCTGGTGCCGGCTGGCCGGCGCCTCTCCCCGGCGGACCTGGGCCGCTTGGCCAGCTGCGGCGTCGCCTCCTTGCCCGCGACGCCGCGACCCCGCCTCGGCCTGCTGGTGAGCGGCGATGAATTGGTCGCCCCCGGCGGCGAGCGCGGTGCCGGCCAGATCTGGGAGAGCAATGGCACCTTGTTGGCGGCGTTGCTGCAGCGGCTCGGCTATCCGCTGATCACGCAGCAGGTGGTGGGCGATCAACCCGCCGCCTTGCGTCAGGCGCTGCTGGAGTTGGCCGCCGCCGCCGATGTGGTGGTGTCCAGCGGTGGCGTGTCGGCCGGCGACAGCGACTGGATCCGGCCGTTGTTGGCGGAGCTCGGATCGCTGCGCTTCTGGAAGTTGTTCCTCAAGCCCGGTCGGCCCTTCGCCTGGGGGGAGTTGGCCGGTCGGCCGTTCTTTGGTCTGCCCGGCAATCCGGTGGCGGCGGCGGTGACGGCGCTGCAGTTGCTCTGGCCGGCCTTGCAGCGCTTGGAGGGGGCCGAGCCCCAGCTGTTGCCGCGGCTGCGGGTGCGGCTGGAGGCGCCGTTGCGGCGTGGCGCCGGCCGGCCCGAGCTGGCCCGGGCCTCCTTGGTGGTGGCCGACGATGGGGGCCTTTGGGCCCGGGTCGGTGGCTCCCAGGCCTCCTCCCGCATCGCCTCGCTGCAGGAGGCCGACCTGCTGCTGGAGATCCCGGCGGAGCTGGGGGCGTTGGAGGCGGGCACGGCGCTCTGGGCCCAGCTGCTGCGCTTGCCATTGTTCTGAGCGGCACTCATCGATCCGGCACCATGGCGAGGGGCGCTCCTGCCTCCCGCTGGAGGCGCCCTGACGGCGGCGCCTGGGCGTGGGGGATCAGACCTTCGAGGGGCGCTCGATCCCTGGTGGAGCTGGGGGTTACAGGGGGGTGTTGCCCTCAATCCAGTCGCTGTGGCCGTCGCGCCGCCATTCCCGCTTCCAAAAGGGGGCGTCGTGCTTCAGGGCCTCCAGCAGCGTTTGCACGCAGCGCTGGGCCGGACCGCGCCGCTCGGCCCGCACCGCCACCAGCACGATCGCCTCGCCCGTGGGGATCCGGCCGACGCGATGCAGCACCAGCACCTGCCGCACGGCCGGGTCGGCGCCGTTGGCCTCGGCCAGGCGCCGCAGTTGACGCTCGGTCATGCCGGGGTAGTGCTCCAGCTCCAACGCCTCCAACGCCTGGCCCGCGGCGCTGCTCCCGCGCACCCGGCCGATGAACACGGCCTCCGCCGGCGCGGCGCCCAGGCCGTCCGGGCCGGCCCAGCCGGCCAACTCTTGGTAGGGATCGAAGCTGTCTTGGCGCAGCTCGATCCGGATGGGGACCGTCGCTGATGCGTCCATCACGGCTGCAGGGAGGCTCCTTGACGCAACACCAACAGCCTGGCCCCGGGGCGACACACGCCCATTCAAGTCGCGGCGTGCCCCCTCCCCTCCGCTCCGCACCACGGCCACCGCGCTGGCCTGGGCGCCCCGTTCAGCCGCCGCTGATCGGTGGCAGGAAGGCCAGCTCGTCTCCAGCCGCCAGGGGCTGGAGGGCATCGGCGAACTGCTGGTTCACCGCCACCCGCACCCCCGCGGGCCAGGGGCCCAGCTCCAGGCGTTCCCAGATGGCCAAGGGGGTGATCGGAGCCAGGTCGGCCGGCAGCGGCAGCTCCCGCTCGCCCCAGCCCGCCCTCTCGCGCAGGGCCGCGAACAGCCTCAGCCGCAGGCCGGCGGTCGTCGCGGCCGAGGCGCTGGCCGCGCTATCGGCGGCTGGCGCCGCATTGGCGGCATTGGTGGTGCTGTCGGTATTGGCGCCGTCGGAGGTGGTCATGGCGGATCGGGGAGGCGCTAAGGCTTCGGCGGCTCTCGGCAGCCCGCGGGCCTCTCGGCAGCCCGCGGGCACTGCAGGGGAGGCAGGCCAGGGCAGGCAGGCCAGGGCGGATGCCGGAGTTGGCAAATCTTGCCTCGATTCTGGGGCGAATCAAGGCCGGCAGCGGAGGCCAGGGCAGCGCGAGGGCGGGGAAGCCGCCTCGGCGCGAGCTTTGCTGTTGCGGTGCCCGGGCGAAGCGGGCGAACCCAGGGTTGCGGTAAGGGAGCCTTTGAACGACGCTTGGGGCACTCCCGGTGGCCCCTGACACGCCAGTGAGGTGCATGGATCGCCCAAGGCGAACGCCATGAGCAGCCGCTGCAGACGTTCGCTGCTGGACGTTGTCCCAGCCCCCCTCACCCCGGTGACCAGGCAATTTCCCGGTTGTCCCCATGGTTCGGGTGTACCAGGGTGGTTCGGGTCTCGATCCTGCTGGCTATGGTTTTTCTCGGACTTGATCTTCCGGGCTGGATCACGCTTGTTGCTGGGTGCCTGCTGGCCCTGATCACCCTGTTCACTGGCTATGACCATGTCGACATCCCTGGATTCCGCTCCATCCGGCTTGATCAGCAGATCGGCATTCCTCTCCTCATTGCCTCGCTGGCGACGCTGGCTGGCGATGCTCAATTGGCGACCCGTCGTCGATCTCGAGATCAGGAAGATCGAATTCGGGCGGAGAGAGATCGAATTCGAGAGCAGGAGGATCGCGCACGAGAAACGGATGAACGCGCTCAAGAACGAGAACGCCTTGCTCAACGCCATCAACTCCAGGCTCGCGCGCTTCGAGCGGCAGCACTTGTCCAACTCGACCCCTCCCCCCTGCACCGACGATTCCTGGAATTGATCGCCGCCGAACTGGCGGCCAGCACCGAAGAGCCCTGAGGCTCCCCACTCGGACCAGCCCCGCGACGGGCCCAGCCCAGGCCCAGGGTGCGGCTCAGTTTCAGGTTTGCTCTCTAACATCACTTCAGCCGCGCAGTCCTGGTGTCTCTGTCCATCGCACTGCTGACGGTGTCTGATAGCCGCTCCCTGGCCGATGACCCCAGCGGTGATGCCCTGCAGCGGCGCCTGCAAGCCGCCGGACATCAGCTGGCCGCTCGCGAGTTGGTGCCGGATGATCGCTATCGCATCCGGGCGCTGGTCAGCACCTGGATCGCCGATCCGGCCGTGCAGGTGGTGATCAGCTGCGGCGGCACCGGCCTCACCGGCCGCGATGGCACCCCGGAGGCGGTGGCGCCCTTGCTGGACAAGCGAATCGAGGGCTTCGGGGAGCTGTTTCGCGTGCTCTCGTTTGAGACGATTGGCACCAGCAGCCTGCAGAGCCGCTGCCTGGCGGGCGTGGCCAACGGCACCTTGATCTTCGTGTTGCCCGGATCCCTCGATGCGGTGCAAACCGCCTGGGACCGGCTGATCGTCGCCCAGCTCGACAGCTCCACGCGCCCCTGCAACCTGGTGCAACTGCTGCCGCGGCTGCGGGAGTCGGGTTGATGGCTGAAAAGGACGAGATCCAGACCGCGGGCGTCGGGCGCGGCCGCGGGCTGCGCCGGCAACTGGCGGTGCTGGTGCGGCGCGAGCGACGGCGGGGCCGCCATTATCAGCCCCGCTTTCAGCTCTCCCAGCTGGGGGTGACCTGGCTTGGAGCCCTGGCCGCCGTCGCCCTGCTCGGGCTTCTCTCCGTTTGGAGCGGCCATGCGCTGATTGTGGCCCCCCTGGGCGCCTCCAGCGTTCTCCTGTTCGCCGTCCCCAGCAGCCCGCTGGCCCAGCCCCGCAACCTTGTGCTGGGCCATGGGTTGGGGGCTCTCAACGGCATGGTGCTGCACCACCTGTTCGGCCAGTCGCCGCTGGTGCTGGCGGCCGCGGTCGCCCTGACGGTGCTGTTGGGCCAGCTGCTGCGCTGCCTCCATCCACCGGCTGGCGGCATGGCTTTTTTCGTGGTGTTGCTGGGGGCGCCCTGGAGTTTCTTGCTGTTTCCCGTGCTGCTCGGTTCGTTGGCGTTGGTGCTGCTGGCCTGGGGCTTCAGCACCTGGGTTCCAGGGGCGTTGCCCTATCCACGCCACTGGCTCTGAGACCAGACTGGCGGGCCCCTGAACGACCGGGGCACAGCGACCCAACCAGGGTCGCTGCAAACCGGAGGGGTCCGGCGTGCCGGGGGCCAGATTTGAGGATGTCGTGGCGTTGATGACTGGGGTGGTCGTGTAGAGTCGCCCCTGAAACTTGAAAGCGGGCTTGCCCTCTGCTTTTACTTATGCCCAAGATCTTAATTACGGGTGGAGCTGGTTTTATTGGGGTTAATGCCGCTTCCCATTTTGCCAGTTTGGGCTGGGCTGTCATTGTTCTCGATAATTTGTCGCGTCGAGGTACCGATCAGAATCTAAGCTGGCTCATGCAGCAGCACCCAGAGATTCGCTTCGAAAAGATTGATATCCGCGACGCGGAAGCCATGGAGAATGTGCTGCGGGAACATCAGCCTGAAATGGTGCTCCATCTTGCCGGCCAAGTGGCCGTCACCACTTCTTATCACAATCCACGGGAGGATTTCGAGATCAACGCCTTGGGCACATTTAATGTGCTTGAGGCCGTCAGGCTCAAAGCGCCGGAGGCTTTCGTTCTTTATTCTTCTACAAACAAGGTTTACGGCGGACTCGAGTCCGTTCCTGTTTCACTAGAGTCCAATGGTTGGCATTTTCGCGACCTGAAGGGTGGCATTCCTGAGAGTCAGCCGCTTGATTTTCACTCTCCTTACGGATGTTCTAAGGGCGTAGCCGACCAATACAACATTGACTACGCACGCATTTACGGACTAAAAACCTGCACGTTCCGTCAGTCCTGCATTTATGGCACCCGCCAATTCGGGATTGAGGACCAGGGTTGGGTGGCCTGGTTCAGCATCGCCGCCTTGTTGGGCAAGCCGATCACGCTCTATGGCGATGGCTGGCAGACCCGGGATGTGCTGGATGTGCGCGATCTCGTGCGGGCCTACGCGATGGCCTGGGAGCGGCGTGAGGCGATCAGCGGCCAGGCTTTCAACATTGGTGGAGGCCCACAAAACACCTTGTGTCTGAGGGATTTGTTGCGTTTTCTCGAAGAAGAGCTTTCCGTTCAGCTCAGCCCCGCGATGGCAGCGCCCCGGCCCGGCGACCAACCGGCCTTCGTTTGCGATCTCAGCCGCGCAGCGGAGCGGCTTGGCTGGCAACCCCAGATCCATGTGGAGGAAGGCGTTCGCCATCTGATCCGCTGGGTGCGCGATAACCGAGAGTTGTTTTCTTGGCTAGAGCAATAGCCAACAAAAGATAGCCCACAAGAGGTTTTTAGGCATCTCTGTGTGTTGATTGGAAATTTGGCATGCAAGATAGAATTTCTTTGAGTTGTTTGTAGTCTTAGGTTTTCTGTTTTTCATTGATTAGCTTGCTCGGCTTGAGCACTCCTTTCGTGGTCACCGACGACGCCTGGCACCCAGCCACTGCAGTGGGGCAAACTGTGGAAAGCATCCTGCTTGTGTTCCATGTCAACCCACTGCTCAGAGGGCAAGGTGTATAATCCGTGACGCAAGTTCATGGACGCAAGGCGGTTGGCACTCGCAAAGTCTTCATCTGCGAAACCGCGGCGCGTGGCCCATTTTCTGCATGTACCCGGGCTGATTCACTCCCCGCCGAACACAGCCATTATCACGGCGCTACTGGAACAGGGTTTCCAGGTTGATGTATTCGCTCCGGAGATGCCAGTAGGTGTCGCTTATGGTGGTGCAGTGCGTACAGGTCCGGTCTCCTATTCATGGAAATGGCTGCTCAAGAATGCTTGGAAACCTCGTTGGAGAGCCTACGCGAGTTTCTCGGGCACAAGCGAGGATCCCCTGGGTGTCGTTGGCGTGTTGGCGGCCTTGCACCAACGGCCAAGCTTTGTACTTGCTGATGAAATCAGGTCAGATCTTTATTACGGCAAGAGACCCGAATCCTGGAAAAGGCTTTGTCGCTGGACGAACCGCCGTGCCCAGCTCAATATCGTTAACGATGAAGCCCGGCTGGATCTGCTTCGCGACTATGCCTCGTTACGCCATGACGCGCGCCTGATTGTTTACCCGGGCTGTTACCACAAGCCGCCCACGCCCCCTGTTGATCATCGTCATCAGCTCAGGCAGCAGTGGGGTATTCCAAACGAGGCGTTTGTGCTTGGAGCTTCCGGACATTTTAACCTCGAACTTGGTGCTGATTTGCTTTTCGACGCGCTGGCTGCAGATCAGAGCCTTTATGCTGTCGTCCAGCCCGTAAATTATAGCCCATTAGAAAAGTATTTGCTGAATTATATTTCGAAGACCGCCAAGGTTTATGTCGAGCCCCAGGCTCTGTCCTGGCAGGAGTCGTGGGAGTCCGCCGTGGCTCTTGATGTTGGCATGGCTTTTTACCGTCAACAGGGTTCCCAGTTTCAAAAAATGGGCATCAGCTCTAACCGCCTCTGCATGTTTCTGGCCATGGGGGTGCCGGTGATCGGCAACCGGCAGCCTAGCTATGAATTCTTGGAGCGCTTTGGTTGTGGCTTCATGGTGACTGACTTGCACGAGTTGCAGCAGGCAATAGATCATGTCCGCCGCAATCTCCCGGCGATGCGTCAAGCTTGTCGAACCTGCTTTGAAGAGTACATTATGCCCCCTGGCCGTTACGAGGGCCTTTCTCAAGCCATTGCGGCAGTGATTGCTCGATCAAAGGCTTGATCCTGGCGCGCCGCCAGGGGTTATCGATTCGCATCCATCCCCTCTTATGGTCGCTGGAGAAGGTTGTGCTGCTCGTCCCTTCTGCTGAGGCTTAGCCCATGATGAACATGCCCCATTCAGCACCACCATTAGACTCAGGCAATCCCTGGTGATAGCCTGCGCATCGTTCCAGAGCCCCAAGCTGCCGCGGGCCGCTCCATCAACCCAAGCAGATCCGAGGCGCGGAGCGGAGCTTGCGCTGCCGCAGGCTGGAGTTGAATGTCCTGGGCTGACCGGACACGGCGCGGTCGCTGAGCGAGGCCAATCCGGTCCGATCCGGTCCTGGCTTCGATGAACGATGCAGGAACTACCACCGCTGATGCCGCGAGCGGCTGATTGTGGTGTGGTTGTGGGCAGGGCGAGGGCCTCGCGGGGAGCCCTCCAGCCACGGCCAATCACCTTTCACTGATCTCATCGCCCCCCGGGGCTATGACGTTCGCCCCACCAGCCACCCCAGCGCCGCCGGCCCCCACCGAGCCCGCGGCCCCCGGTCTGCCGCCCTTGCTGCTGCCGCTTGAGCTGCGGCTGACACCGGAGCAGTTCGCTTTGGTGTGCCAGGCCAATCCCGAGGCGGTGCTGGAACTGGCGGCCGATGGCCAACTGATCGCGATGACCCCTACCGGCGGCGATACCGGCGCCCGCAAGAGTCTGTTGATCACCCGTCTGCAGATGTGGGCTCTGGGCCAGGGCACCTGGAAGGTGTTCGACAGCGCCACTGGGTTTCGGATGCCCGATGGCGCTGTGCTCAGTCCCGATGCTTCGGTGGTGCG
>JBKCTK010000241.1:0-35090 GCA_046319055.1 Synechococcaceae cyanobacterium | reverse complement strand
TTCCGGCCACGGCGCCCTGCTGCGCGTTGATCCGCTGACTGGAGAGCGCCACACCATCGCCACCCTGCCGGGCTTCACGCGGGGGTTGGATTGTTTCGCCGGCCTTGCCTTTGTGGGGCTATCGCAGATCCGCGAAACGGCGGTGTTTGGGGGCTTGCCGCTGCAGCATTCCGGCCAAGAATTGCGCTGTGGCTTAGCGATTGTGAACCTCAGCAGCGACACTGTGGAGGGGTTCCTGTGGTTCAACTCCGGCGTGGAGGAGGTGTTTGCCGCCGTGGTGCTGCCGGGCTGGCGCCATCCGGCCCTGATCGGCCCCGACACCAACACCGATGCCAACCAGATGGTCTGGCTGGTGCCGCCCTTGGGGTAACAGAATGAGCCTAATCCGCGCCAAACAACTCATACGTCAACATGGGTCCGTGTACCGCTCCGCCCGATCGCCCCACCATGGGGTCACCTGCCTGACAGGGACACACCACGACGGCCCAGAAACAGCAATCCCGGCAGGGGCCCTGCCTCCCCAAGGGTGCTCACGGCGGTGGGCAGCAGCCTCTACTTCAGCGCCACAGACGGCAGCAACAACGCTAAGCCCTGGGCTTGGAATGGTTCCGATCGGCTTCCAGCCCGCCGCTGTCGGTGATTCCTGGCTCAGCTAGCGAGAACAGAGCCGACAATCTCAATGTTCTGTTCAGGCGCAACGATCCAGGAAGGTAACTTCTGAATCACCTGACCCAACGCAGAGTTCGCTACAGCTCCGGCGACAGCTCCAGTAGCTGACTGATGCTGGCTGCCGACAACGTGGCAGGGAAGATCCAGATCATCTGGCACAACAACCCTGGCAACGTCCTGCATGTTTGGAGCCTCGATCCTGCCTGGAATTGGCAATCCTCCCCAGGCAACATCAGTCCCTGCTCTCTTAAAGCCCTGGGCTTGGAAGCTAGCTGCCAGATTGACCTCAATGGCAAGGGGGGAAGGGGATTAGTTGAGGCAGTCAGTACTGTGAAGTGGCTGTGGATCTGCTTTGGTTCTGCTGTGGTTCTGCTGTGCGTTTGACGTGCATTTGCCAGGCGTGACCAGCAGGAATGCTGCTCGCCACGCGCGGCAAGGCTTCAGTGTGCTTGAACACAGCCAGGCGAGGATCTCTGTGGGGGGCTTGCCGATCACAAGCTGTGAACGCGGGCCAAATCGATCGGAATTTGCCCCTTTCATTCATGATAGAAATGCTAAATTCAACGCAGATTCAACGCCAACAGCCCAATCTGGGCCCTGCCCCATGCATGGCATTGAGGGGGGGGGGGCGTACAGGTGGACGCCCCCTGTGCTGCCATGGCGAACGCCAGCGGAACCATGAATCTCACAAGCGCCTACAGCCAGCAGCTTGCCCGTGCACTGGCCTGCCTTCAGCAGATCCTTGAAGCGGCCAGCCATCGCAGCGACTGGGACGCGATTGGCGAAGCCTGCTTTGGCCAAGCGATCCCGCCGCCCCAGCTCCAGCGCTTGCTGGGCACGTTGCCCAGGATCGACGTGCGCTCGGCGGGTGAGCTTGGCACAGGCCTTGGCGGAACTGCGGCCAATCCCGAATGGATCGTTCTGGATGAGCGCCTGTTTTCCGCCACGCTGGGGTGGAGCGGGGACCTGACTCCGTCACTGGCCATGCGCGTGTTGCTGGAGGAAATCGGCCATCTGATCGATCAGCGCCTGAATGCGGTCGACACCCCGGGGGAGGAGGGAGCTCTGTTCGCCGAGCTGCTGCTTGCCACGGAAGGCAGCCTGCGCCGGGGAGATGGGCTACAGGCCCGCGACGAACAGGATGACAGTGCCGTGGTGGATCTAGATGGCCAACGCGTTCACCTAGAGCTGGCAGTCACGCCTCCGTCAATTCCGGTGATCAGCCTGGCGGTTTCACCGGAAGTTGTGAGCGAAGATGGGCCCAGACAGCTGATCTATAGCTTCACGCGTACAGGCACCCTCGACAGTTCGCTCACGGTGAACTTCAACGTGGCGGGTAGTGCCAGCTACGGATCCGACTATAGCCAGCGCGGGGCCGCAAGCTACACCGCCAGCGGTGGGTCGATCACCTTTGTGGCAGGCTCCAGCATGGCCCTGCTCAACCTGGTCCCCAGCACGGACGACCAGGCCGAAGCGGATGAAACCATTGCCCTCAGCCTCACCCCAGGCAATGGATACTTGGCGGCCAGCACGGCGGCCACCACCGGCACAATTCTCGACAATGACCAGCCCGCCAGGCTGGTGCGCGCGCCGATTGCAGCATCACGGCCCTTGGATTCACAATTTGAAGTTGGCATTCTTTATGCTTTTGCGGCCCTCAAAAGTGATGGTTCCGTCGTCACTTGGGGCGATCCCCTCTACGGCGGAGATAGTCGTGCAGTGGCCAGCTTTCTCCGCTCCGGCGTCAACCAAATTTTTGCTACCTGTGCCGCCTTCGCGGCGCTGAAGAGCGACGGATCTGTTATCACCTGGGGCTACTCCGGTAGTGGCGGGGATAGCAGTGCCGTAGCCAGCCACCTGAGCTCCGGCGTTCGCCAGATCTTCTCCAACGCCTTCGCTTTCGTCGCCCTCAAGAACGACGGTTCCGTCGTGACCTGGGGTAACTCCATGTATGGCGGAGATAGCAGTGCTGTCGCCAGCCGTCTTAGCTCCGGCGTTACCCAGATTTTCTCGGGTCCTCAGGCCTTTGCGGCACTTAAAAGCGACGGGTCTGTCGTCACTTGGGGATACTCGTGGGGTGGGGCTGCCGGTGACAGCAGTGCCGTATCCAGCCGTCTCAGCTCGGGCGTGAGCCAAATCTTTTCCACGTTCAATTCCTTCGCGGCACTGAAGAACGATGGCTCGGTCGTAACCTGGGGGACCGCTGGGTTTGGTGGTGACAGCAGCAACGTCGCCCATCGTCTCAGCTCTGGCGTTAGCCAGATTTTCTCCACCAATACCGGCTATGCGGCGTTGAAGGGCGACGGGTCCGTTGTGACCTGGGGCGAAAGTAGCAATGTCTTTGATGTCGCGGAAAACCTTCTCAGCTCCGGTGTCAAAACGATTTCCTCGAGTTTTGGTGCCTTCGCGGCGCTCAAGAACGATGGCTCTGTTGTTACTTGGGGCAGCTCCATGTACGGCGGCAATAGCGGTGCCGTGGCCAGCCGTCTTAGATTCGGCGTCAACCAAGTCTTCTCCAGCTTTGCCGCCTTCGCTGCGCTTAAGGCCGATGGCTCTGTCGTCACATGGGGAGACCCCTTCTACGGCGGAGATAGTCGCAGCGTAGCCAGCCGTCTGAGCTCCGGTGTGACCCAGATTTTTGCGACTCGCTCAGCCTTTGCGGCACTGAAAAGTGATGGCTCCGTCGTGACCTGGGGGAATGAGGGAGGCGACAGCAGAACCGTAGCCAGCCAACTCAGTTCCGGCGTCCATCAGATTTTCTCCAATTACGGTGCCTTTGCAGCCCTTAAGACAGATGGCTCGGTTGTCACCTGGGGCTACCCACTCTACGGCGGTGATAGCAGTTCCGTGTCGAGCCGTCTTAGCTCTGGCGTCGTCGGCTTCGCCAATCCATTGATGGACGATCGCCTTTCGCCAGGCACGTATGCCATGGGGCCCGTCACCATCGAAGGCGTCAACCTCGGTAGCACCAGCCTGGGCTATGCCTTGCTCTCCGGCACTGGCACGCCGATCCAGGTGACCTACCACGGAGGCAACGCCTCCACAAGCAATCCCGGCAAAGACTGGAGTTCTGTCGCCGCTAGCCCCACCAGCACAGGCTACGCCCTCTACTGGCGCAATACCGCCACCCAAAAAGTGGCCCGCTGGAATCTCAACCCCAGTGGCGCCTACGAATCCGGCTATTACCTGTCCGGCAACCTGCTGCTCAGCGAAGAGGCCAACCTCAACATCGATCTCAACGGCGACGACTACGTGGCAGGGTCCACCACCATCCAAAGTCTCAACCTGGGCAGCACCTCCCGGGGCTATGCCCTCAAGCCGGGAAGCGCCACGCCGATCCAGGTGAGCTTCGACAACGGCAACTTCGCCACCGCCTCGAGCCTCGGAAGCGACTGGAGCCCTGTGGCCGCCGCCCCCGCAGAGAGTGGCTACACCCTGTATTGGCGCCACAACGCCAGCCAGCAGGTGGAGCGCTGGAGCCTCGACGCCCGTGGTGCTCGCACCACCAGCGCCCTGCTCGCGGACGCACAGCTCAGCAGCGCAGAAGCCACTCTCAACCTGGATCTCAATGGTGATGGGATCATTGCCGTGGGCCTCACCAGCACGGCTGAAGGCTATGCGTTGCTGCGCACCGGTCAGCCGCCACTCCAGGTGACCGACCTGGGAGGCCACAATACCTCGGAAAGCAACCCAGGCCATGGCTGGACGGCCACGGCCACGGCCGCCGCTGCCGACGGCAGCGGCTTCCACCTCTATTGGAACAACAATTTAACCCATGATGTTCTCCGCTGGAACATCGACGCCACGGGCGCCGAGCGGGGGGTCACCCTCCTACCTCCCACCGAGGTGGTCTTCGATGAAGTGAACCTGCAGCGTGATCTCAACGGCGATGGGTTCATCGCTGGAACGAGCACCCTCCAGGGTGTCAACCTGGGCCGCACCGCCCAGGGCTATGCCCTGCAATCGGTCATCGAGGCGAGAGGTGGCAGGTCGGTGCCGGTGCGCTGGGCCAGCGGCCATACCTCTGCCGCAAGCCCCGGCAACGGCTGGACCGCCACGGCTGCCGTACCCGCCGTCACGGGCGACTCGCTCGCGGAGTCGTTCATCCGGTCGATGGGATACCCGCCCTACGACGTGCCGATCACCCTCTATTGGAGTAACGATGCTACCCAGCAAGCAGCCCGCTGGAGCCTCGATGCCAGCGGCGCCTACCAATCCGGCAGCTTCCTCAGCAACGATCAGCTTTACAGCGAGGAAACCAGCCTCAACGCCGACCTCAACGGGGATGCGATCATCGGCGCCGCCTTCAGCACGATTGAAAGCCATGGCAAAACCACCCTGCTGCGCCGCAACGATGGCAAGGCTTATGTGCAAGTAGGAAGCGATCGTGTCGCCGTGGTTTCACCCTTCAACTTCGGCACCGAGGACCCCTGCGGTGAATGGCAGATGCTGGCTGCCGAAAGCGTGGGCGGGCAAAACCAGATTCTTTGGCGCAACAACCCCGCCAACTTCCTGCATGTTTGGAGCCTCGATGCCTCCTGGAACTGGCAATCCTCCGCTGGCACCATCAATCCTCTATCAGCGGCGGCCCTTGGCTTGGAGAGCAACTTCCAGCTGGATCTCGATGGCAATGGCCTGATCGGTTGAACGGACCCCGGGAACCCTGTTGAGGCAGCCTCCCGAGACCCGTGTCCCGCTCCCCCCAGCCGCAGCCCGGCACCATCAGCAGCCCTGCCGCCCCGCTGGACCTGGCGCAGGGCCCCATGGGCTCGCCGCCAGGGAGCTGGTGCCAGCGCTGGCGGCGCGGCCTCGGCTTGCTGGCTGGCCTGATCGGCCTGCCGTTGCTGGTGGGCTGCGGCGCGGCCACCGTGCAACGCCGGGGCGGCGACCAGCCCTTGCCCCCCTTGCCGGAGGGGGTGGAGGTGGCCTTCAACCACCGCGGCGACGCCCAATACCGCAGCCCGATCAGCGGTCAGTGGCGGCAGGGGGATGACCTCGAAGCCTTGATCCTCGACACCATCGGCAAGGCCCAGCAGGAGATCCTGGTGGCGGTGCAAGAGCTGTCGCTGCCCAAGGTGGCGGAAGCCCTGGTGCGGCGCCATCAACAGGGCCTGCGGGTGCGGGTGGTGCTGGAGAACACCTACTCCACACCCTGGAGCGAACAGCACGCCAGCGATCTCAATCCCCACCAGCGCCAGCGGTTCCTGCTGCTGCAGCGCCTCAACCAGGGGGATGCGGTGGCGCTCTTGCGGCGCGGTGGCGTGCCGCTGCTGGATGACACCGCCGATGGCAGCGCCGGCAGCGGCCTGATGCACCACAAGTTCTTGGTGGCGGATCGGCGCGTGGTGGTCACGGGCTCCACCAACTTCAGCCCCTCCTGCGTCCATGGCGATGCGGATGATCCCCGCACCCGCGGCAATGTGAACCATCTGCTGCGGTTGCGTAGTCCCGCCCTGGCGGCGTTGTTCGTGGAGGAGTTCGGCAAGCTCTGGGGCGATGGCCCGGGTGGCAAAAACGACAGCCGCTTCGGGCTGGGCAAAGCCAGCGGCCCGGCCCGGCGGGTGCTGGTGGGGGCCACGCCGGTGGAGGTGCTGTTCGCCCCGCACCACCGCCTCGATCCCAACCACGGCTTGCTGTGGCTGGAGCGGCAGCTGGCCACGGTGCGGCGGCGGCTGGACTTGAGTCTGTTCGTGTTCTCCGCCCAGAACTTGGCCGATACCCTGGCGGTGCTGCGGCAGCGGGGTGTGGCGATCCGCCTGCTGGCCGATCCAGGCTTTGCCCATCGCTCCTTCAGCGAAGTGCTCGATCTGATGGGGGTGGCGATCCCGGATCGCTTCTGCGCCCTCGAAGCCGATAACCAGCGCTGGCAACAACCGCTGGAAGGGGTCGGCATCCCCCGCCTCGCTGGGGGCGACAAACTGCATCACAAGTTCGCCGTGCTGGATCGGGCGCGGGTGATCAGCGGCTCGTTCAACTGGAGTCCATCGGCGGCCCATCAAAACGATGAGCTTTTGTTGCGGATCGATTCGCCCGCCCTGGCCCGCCATTTCGAGGCCGAGATGGATCAGCTCTGGCGCGGCGCCGAGCTGGGGCCCAGTGAGCGACTGCGACGGCGCCAAATGCGGCAGTGGCGCCTCTGCGGCAGCGGGCGCCAACGGCCGGCCTCCCAGCGGCAGGGGGCGTTGCATACGCTACAGACATCAACTGCTCATCCCAGCCCATGGACACGGCTACGGCACCGCGGGTCCAGAGCGCACGCCTTGACGCCATCGAGCTGATGCTGCGCGACCTGCACACCCGCCACGACGAGATCCGCCACCGCGCCGCCTTCCGCGGCTGCACCGGCGAGCTGCTCATCCTTCAGCAGGAGCTGGTGGAGTACCTGCTCAGCAAGAAGGCCATGCTCACCGGCGTCAACCACGACCAGCAGACCAGCTCCACCCCCCCCAACTACAACTCGTTCACCTGATCGCAGCTCTGATCCCGGGCCCGTTGGTGGAGACGGCCGGCCGGCACCAGCATCTGGAAGGCAATGGCGCGAGCCGCCTCAGGGGCGGTCGCGCTGGGGCGGGAACCATTGCTGAGCCATCCCTTCCAGGTGCTAACTAGGGCCTGACAAGCTAGGGCCGTGGCGTGCACCTCTCTCCAAAGATGGGTAACAAAAAGGCGTGAGCAACAGTCGATGGAGCGGCCGTGGGTGCCACTGCCGGCCTCCCGCCCGTCGCGGGGAGTGGGCGTCTTGACGCCTTCGATCAGCGGCGCCAGCCGCCGTTGCTTCCGCAGGCCATCACGGCGCTGAACGTCTCACGGCCGGCCCAGGATCTGGGGGGCCTGGCTGCAGGCCTCTCTCTGACTTCAGGGACTTCATCAACAAGGGCAATGTGGTGGATCTCGCCATCGCGGTTGTGCTCGGTGGAGCCTTTGGCAAGGTGGTGGATGCCGTGGTCAGTTGGGTCATGGGCTCCCTGCTCAAGCCTGCCCTCAAGGCTGCCCATGTGGACTCGCTTCAGCACTGGCCGGCTGGTGCCGTGCTGGTGGCTCTGACCAACTTTCTGGTTATCGCCTTCGTGGTGTTCATGATTGTGCGATCGATCGAGGGGCTCCGCCGTCGCGATGAGGCCGTGGCCCCGCCGGATGCCCAGGCCCAGCTCGCCTCTGCCGCCACGCGCCTGGCCGATGCCCTCGACCGGCGTCAGCTCTGACAACGGAATGAGCACGGAGTGAGCAGCGCTGGCCTCGTCGATGGCTTGGGTCGTGTCTTCCCTGCTCCCCATCCCCAGCCAATCCCCGGTGGCCCATCGGCGTGCCGGGTGATCAGCCCTACCTCGCGAAGGCGGACTGTTGGAAGCTGATCTCCTGCACGCGCACGTGTCAGTATCTACAAGTCCCCCTGATTCTTTGGGGCCGTCATCCTTTCCCGACGTGCGGGAGAAAAGGACGCCTCGCGGAACTTTGAATCAGCGGTCCCGGCGACGACTCGGCACGCCAACCCCCTGAACGGTCTAAGGTGCCTAGGCACGCGATACTTCATGTTCAGGATTGCAAATCTCGTGCGCCGTGGCTGCGCTGTAAGGTTGCCAGCTTCAACATCAGAGTGCATTCAGTCAGAGTGCATTCGCAAAGGCTGTATTCAAAAGGGGTGCATTCGTAAAGGCTGCATTCATAAAGAGAATCTACATTTCAGTTCAGGATCATCGCCCTGGCATCGGGGGCCTAAACAGGCCGATGGGAGTGGAGCGCATCCGATCCATCCCAAGCCAGAGCCCGACACGAGCCCCCGGGCCCGCCGGACCTCGGTCCAGCATCTCCACCATCGGCTCGCTTCCACCACCGGCTCGATTAAACCCCCAGGAGGCCGTTTTCGCGGCCATGACCTCGCCCCAGACCCGCAGCGGCTGATCGCCGCCGACGGGTTTGGAAGACGTACGGCTGAGGTCGGTCAGCCAGTCCGCCGGAGGCAAGATGCAAGGGGTAAAGCCCACGGGATACCCCTGAGGCAAGGCAACGAACGAGGAAATACCGCTCGGGCAGCACGCCCCGCCAGCGAGGGGCGGTTCCCTGCAGAATCACACGTGTAAGCTCTATATTTTAAGCTCCATCCCGCATGGATGCATCACGGATGCATCGCACCGCAGCAGCCATGGCCGCAGAGAAGCTGATCCAAGGCGAGTTGCCCCTGCCCTCCGCAAGGGCCGTGTCGCAGGCCAAGGGGCTCGGGGACGAGGCTCTCGGGGGTGATGGCGTTGGGATGATCGCGATGGCAGCCGAGGGCGGTCGAGCTGATCGGGTTGGGGTCAAGGGCTCCGCTGCAGGAGATCCGGCGGCCACCACCGCCGCGCCCCTGGCGGCGGCAAGCCCAACCGCCGGGCTCGCCTCCGAGCTGGATTGCAAGGGGATCCGCCCCACCGGCGACTTCCCACGGGATGTCAGCGGTCTTTCCCCGGAGCGGGTCGCCCATCTCTACGGCGCCATGCGCAACAGCCACGCCGCGTTGAGCCGCTCGCGGGGCCAGTTGCAGCGCCGCTCGCGCGACTTTCGCGCGGCGCAAACCCAATTCTTGGCCACGCTCGCCAGCTATGAACAGCGGCTGCTGCGCATCGGATCTGAAAAGGTTGAAGCGATGCGCCTTGCCGAAGACATGCATCGCGAGCTGGAGGCCTTCGGGGCTAAGCAGCGCGCCCTCGATGGGCTGCTCGATGACCTCGAGGCCGCCAAGCAGCAGGCAGGGTTCTGGTCAGTGTTCCAGATCAACCAGCTGCTGGAGCGCATGCGCGCCCTGCTGCGCAGAGACCATCGCAGCCAGGAGTGAAGCAGGCATGACGGATCTGAGTCATCGCTTTGCGGCCTTGATGGCTCGCATGGCCCAAAGCGATGCTGAGTTGTTCCGCACCATCAGCGAACAAAACAGCAGCGTGCGCCAACTGGTGCACGAGCTCCACACCAGCGACAGCAGCGACACCATCGAGGCCGGGAGCGGCGGCGGCGCTGGCGTGCCAATCGCGGCGGCGCTGGTGGCCGCAGGACTGCTGCCGGGCGAGGATTGCGCGCTACCGAGCCTTAAGGCCCGCTTCGGCCAGCTGGCCCAGGCTCGGGCCTGGGTGGAGGAGCGGATCGGCAAGGGACCGACACGCCCCACCTGGGCCGTGATCGAGCAAACCTGCCGCACCGGGGCCTGGCCAGCGAGCAAGCCCAAGCGCCCGGCCAAAGCCACAACAACCCTCACCGCGGTGGAGCTGGATGCCCGTTTGCTGCAGTTGGAGCAACGGCTCGACCAGAGGTTGCAACGCCTGGAGGCGCTGTTGGGGAGAATCGTGGCGGCCCTGGCACCGGAGGCGCCGGGATGAAGGCTCTGCCCCCGTGGAGAAGTTGATGATGAACCGCGGCAGGGGCCAAGCCAGAGCCGCAGCCCGGGGCGATGGCCCTGGCATCAGAAATGTGCGGAAGGGCTCCGCAAGGCCAGGACGGCGATCAAGAAAGAGTCAAGTCGAGACCGAAGAACGACAGCAGCAGCAGCAGCATGACAGCAGTGCCTGGACCAACAGAGCCCACAGAACGCTGACGATCCTTAGCTCAGTCAGCAGATTAGAGTAACAATCAAGTATCGCCAAGTCCGCCAGCAGACACATAGATATTCAGGCAGAGCATGCCGGAGAGAAGAGGATTGAATAGGAGTATTTGTTTGGGCTAGAACGGTAGACCTGGCCATACAGTTGCAACAATGATGACAAGTCGCTGCTGCCGCAGCGGAAAGCCAGATAAGTTGAGAAGGTCGGATTCAGGCCTGCTAAGCTCCTAGACATAGGATCGCTAGAATACCTAAGCCAGATCCAGCCATAAGCCTCACGTCTTTTGATCAACAGCGTGCATCAATGATGCAGTCATGATTAACGTTGACCAGAATTGGTTGCGCGTCCGAATGAGAAGTGGATCGTGCAGGTTCACAATCTGCCGAAGACAGCTCAACGAAGATTTGCCAAGCCGCATGATAACCCAAAAAATGCATAGAGCGACCGCCCTCCAGTCCTTATCCATGTCCGCACAGGTTTTCGCTGAGTGTACTTGCAACCTAGAATACAAGCAGTCCATCCGCGCAAAAAGAGGAAGAGCAAAGCACTGCAGCAGAAAAGCGGCATGCCAATCGATCAAGATGAGCCAGAGGAGAGAGTCGGGAAACAGGATCAGGGTTGAGCAGGGATCGATGCTAACTTTCTATCGAAAGCACAAAGAGCGAACATCCTTATTGAGATTATTAATGGGCGAATTATCAACCGTGATCGAGGTAATTTGCGGGATCCCGTGAAGCACGGAGCAGCCGTGACGAATAGCCTCAGCCGGGGTTGGGTAAGTCACGACAGTACCATCTCCATTGGCACTCGCCAGATGACCGTTCCGTCTCTCAATCAACATCCAAAGGCTACCATATCCTGTAAGGAAAGATGGGCCAATCGGCTTACCATGGGCCCAGACCTGAAGTTCACCACCACTTCCAGCGCTCAACCATTCACCATTTCTTCGGACAACTAGACTGATCACGGTATTGTGCGGAGTTTGGTACGTCGCAATCGTGCGCCCATGCCGCCAGCGCCGAATGGTGCCACCGTCTCCGCCACTGAGCAAATCACCATTGCTTAAGCTTGCAAGTGCCCACACCTTGCCATAATTGGCGTGGCGGATGGCTGCCTCAACCTCTCGTCCGTCTTCACGCCATTGCCGGATGGTGCCGTCGTTCCCTCCAGATAAGATTGTACCATCCTGCAATGCAAGCAGCGCATAGATGCCCTGCTGTCCTGTGGAGAATGATCGAATAAGTTGTCCATTCTGCCATAATCCGATTGTACCATCTCGGCCGCCACTGAGAATGTCACCATGGCGGGTGCGAGCCAAGGCAAAAATGCTGCCATGGCCCGTCTGGATGGGCTTACCAACAGGCCGATTGCCACGCCAATACTGCAACGAGCCATCATTGGCACCAGTCATCAGGTCGCCATTGCAAAGCTCCACAACACTCAGATATTGGATAACAGGGACTCGAAGCGATTGCGAGTTGTTGTGGTATTTAGGATCCCAGACGTGGATAAAGTTGGTGCCATTTGTCTCATTAGATTCAGATCCACCGCTCAGGATGAAGCCCTTGCGAGTGCCTAGTAACGCCAACACAGACGAATGGCCGCTACGGATCTTTTCCACACGTCGGCGGTTGGAATTCCAAGCGCTGACGTTACCATCACCTCCACCTGCCAATACACCATTATTGGCGATTGGTAAGAGTGCCGAAATGGCACCCTGCCCACTTGCTACGGCAGCACCATGGGGTCGCCCATTGTGCCACCAGCGCAAAACCCCTTCCCGTCCACCGGTAACCCAGTCGCCATTGTCGAGCACCGCAATGCTCCACACTTCCTGATGCTTAGTAACGATCGGCGCAGCCAATGGAGTGCCGTCTGAGCTGCGCCAGCGCCGCAGCAGGCCATCGGTACCTCCGGTGATCAAATCACCTTGACGATCCCGAACCATCGCCTGAATCGATCCATGTCCACTAGAGATGGGATGGCCAAGCTTCTGACGGTTCTTCCAGAGTTGGAGGCTGCCATCATCACCAGCACTCCACCAGTGATCGGCATCGATGACCACCAAACCCCGCACACCGCTGCGATGGGGTGTTGTGATGGCCTCGCCTATTGCCTTGCCTTGTGAGGAAAAGATGCGCACCGTCCCTTCCTTCGATCCACTCATGATGCGGCCATCTGGGGCTTCGGCCAGGCTCCAGACCTCACCCTGGTGGCTGGGAAACAGTGTCTTCAGCATGGTATTGCTTGCGGCCCGATCGAGACTCAACGCTAAGGGCAGGGCTTCACTGATGGATCCTTGCAGGCGATGCATGGCAGCCAGTCCATACAACACACTGCGCTTGGGATCGGCATCCACCAACAACAGGTGGGTACTCTTTAACTGGAGAGTGTCTGCATTGTAGGCCGCTCTGGCCTTCAATTCACCCCATAACCAGGCCGCCGTGGCGAGGACAGTGAGTGATCCCAAGCTCAGCAAAACGATCAGCTGATTGCGCTGGCGGCGTCGGCTCAGCAAATCCCGTCTGGCGACACTGGCCTCCACAAACAGCTTCATTTGAGAGGAGAAGTGACGGGGTTGCTGTTGCAGCCACTCCTCGGCCCGGATCAGTTTGAGGCCACTGAGCAAGGCCGCATCCTTCAAAGGAGCATCCGCCGAAGCCCACGCCTTTAGATCCCCTTCAAGCTGACGTGTTCCCACCAGAATATCGCGGCAATCATCCAACCACTGGCGCAACATCGGCCAATTCCTCAGCAGGGCTTCGTGGGCCACCTCCAGCCAGCGTTGATTGTCCCGCTGAAACACAGTCAGCAAACGCGCCTGCACGAGGCGCGTCAACAGGGGCTCAGCCAAGGGTGGCAACGTGTCCCAGGCCACAGGTTTGCGGACGAAGTCCCCCGCTTCATTGACGCCGACCATGCCGGACACAAACGACTCGCGTAGCGCCTCGATTTGCTCTTGGTTAGGGGCCGCCATCGTGAACACCGTCTCTGCGGCCTGCCGCACAGAATTCTCTAGCGGCGATAGTCGCTGATTACCAAGGTGTCGATAGTCGTCAAGCGTTAAAATGCCATCCGCAGCTCTCTGGTCGTAGATCTCTCGCAAGGCAAAGGCCAGCAGCGGCAGGGCGTCAGTGGTCGCGGCGTCCTCAATGACGGCCTGTACAAATGATTCTCCCACGCGGAGGCCGGCAACCTGAGCGGGACCTTTGATCACATCGGCGAGACGCTCTCGGGGCATGGGGGACAGGGGCATCCCGGACAGCGCCACGCTGAGACCCTCCATGGTCTGAAGTTGTTCGAGATAATCCGATCGCAGAGTGAGGACGACCAGGATGGAAGAGCCATGGCCCAAGGTCGCGTTCAGGATGGCGGTGAATAACCTGAGCTTCTGGGGTTCAGTCAGAGTAAACAGCTCCTCTCCCTGATCAATGCTGATCAGAATCACCGCGTCAGGTGCATGATGAGCATTGCGAATCTCAGCCACCAGCGTGTCCAGAGCGCTGCTCAAGTTGCCGGTGAACGCAGCATCCAGCAACAGCTGCTCAATCTGACCGGGAGTGCGGCCATCTCGGAGGCTTGCGGCCAAAGCGGTGGATAGGGACAGGCAAGGATTGGCCTGGGGACGAATAGGAGCAAGGGGTATCCAGCTATTGCCACTACGGACCAGCCGCGGCAGGGCACCAGCTCGTAGCAGGGATGATTTGCCTGCGCCTGAGGCACCCAGCAACACCAACAAACGCTCGCCGCCTTGGATGCGCAAAACTTGCAATCGTTCGATCAGCTCACGAACCTCAGGCTCTCGGCCGAAGAACACAGCTGCATCGTCCGCATCGAAGGCGAGGAGCCCTGGATATGGGGGCCGGCTTGAATCCCAGGCAAACCCATCGCGATCATTGAGGGCTAGTTCGCTGAGCGCCTTGGCCAGACTGGCTAAGGCCGTGTCGCGATCCTTGCGCAGGTCCAACTGCTGGAGGTCGGCACTAATGGGAGCCAAGTCAGGAGAATCGCAAAGATCTGGTGGAACTCCTAACAGCTGGAAGATGGGCTTGCCGAGGGCTCGGGCTTGGGTAAATTCCGCAAAACACCACTTCGAATCGTTCCAGTTCCTGCTCTGCACGATCACCAGTGCTTGCGATCGGGAGATAGCTTTGTAAAGGGTCTGCTCCCAGTCAGCCCCTGGGGGGATGCCTGAATGCTTGTCAAAATCCAGAAACGGGGCGACAAAACCTTGTGCGACGAGCCAATCCGCGATCCACCGCGCCGGAGCAGCATCACGACTTGAATGAGAAACAAACACTTGTGCCACGACCCAGGCCTCACGAAGGTGATTGAACAGAATGAAGGCGACTGACCAGAATGAAAGCAATCTATGCGCAGCTTAATTGCTGGTACCGAAGGAGCCGGACCATGGCCGGCAAAGTCTTTACAATCAGTCTCGATCATAAAGCTTTTTCTAGCCAGTGATATCAGGCCGAAGAGACCTCTTCAACCGATCTATTCTGGTCGCACCATGGAGCCGAGCTTCGGGTAGCTTTCTGGACCATTCACCCGTCAGGTGTAGCCCATCAGCACGACAAACCCAATCAGCATCCTACTGATACTCGCGATCCCCACCGCTTACTCTCGGCGCTGATCTTAGCGTTCACCACACAGAGAAAGCTGGGCTGCGGCTGTGGATGGCGATCTGGATCTCGCCCGTGGCGAGTGGTACCTCCGCTGCGAGGAACGCCATGACAGCAACCACAAACGTAGCCACACCTGCTGTCAAGCCGATTGGATGCGGCAGGGGAAATGGTCATCCCCGCGCTGATTTCCGTGCTTTGGCTACGCCTGGGGCAGTTGGGGCTGGGTTTGAAGCTTTTCCCCATCCCCCATCGGCCGCTCGGCCATCAGGCTGAGGTAGGACTGAAGGCGGGCTCGGTTGCTGCCCCTGGGCTCAAGCTGGACTCGGGCGGAAAGCAGAGCGCATCGATCGAGGCGAGCAGTTGAGTTGCCTGCCTCTGGCATTCTGCGGCCTCGGATTGGTGTTCGCTTGCCTGAGCTGCTCGATTTCTGTCTCGACCTACAACATTTCGTTCTCGAGCTGTGTCATCCGCTCTTCGTGGGGTGAAGCCAGCCGTCGAAATCACGCTCGAAACTCACCCGTCGCCAGCCATGGGCGATCGCCAGGGCCCCTTCCAAGCGCGGCAGTGTGGCAGCGGAGCGGTTCAGCCCATCGCGATCAGGTGCGGCGCCGAGCCCTTGCTCCACGTAGCTGCGCAGAAGCTGCTTGAGGGTGACACGCTCGCGGGCCGCCCGGGCTTTCAGCCGTGCGAACAGGGGATCGGGCAGCTCCACTGTTGTGCACATGCCCAAGCCGTGGATGTGCGCACCTTAGGGCGCATTAGTTGAGAGGGGATGCCCCGTCAGCACGGCCAAGGGCAGGGCTATCTCAAAGTTTCTCTCCCGAACTCGACAGGCTGGGGTTCGGCTGCATTCGCAGACGACACAACACGGCCTGACGTGAAACCTGGTGGTGCCGAGGTCGTTAGAACAGGCCGCTGGAGAGGACTTTGAGATAGCCCTGTGCCGCCGCTGCCGGTGGTCGCTCGGCTGACAAGGATCAAGGCCATCATCCGGTCCGAGATCCCTTGGCGCGGCAGGGGAACGCAGGCCTTAACGTTGGGTGTGGCGGCCTACCGGGATCGCATGCGCGACGCTGCTGGCCCCCTGGTGCCCCCTCAGCCCGCCCAGATCGCCTCCAACTCCATCGCCAACCCGGGGAAGTATGGATCTCCCCCAAGACGAGGGGCCGCTTCGATCCGCTGCGGCTGGGCCGGCGGATCCGCCAGTGGTTCCCACACCGCCACCGCCCGCTCCGCTGGGATCAACAGCCAGCCGAGGCAGGCGCCGTTACGTTGATAGGTGGGTTCAGCAGGATCAGGGCACCATCGGCGGCCAGCTGCAGCACGGCCTCGGAGTTGGCCTCACAGAGCGCGGTGAATTGCTCGGGAGTGAGCCGCAGGCTGGCGCTGTGGATGAGCGGCAGGGTGATCGACCCGAAGGGCTGCTCCGGACTCAGCAGTCCTGGGGACGCCACCATCGAGGCGGGCGGCGCTTCCGGACTGGCTGGGGCGAGCATGGACCCGGCGAGCGTGCTGGCTTTCAGGCTAAGGGCGATGCCGGCGGGTGAGGGCGACGGCCCGCTTGGACGAATGGAGCTTGTGCTCGGAGCGAATGGATCAAGCCCTGGCATTCAGACAAGCTTTTCGTCACTCTCCGGCTGGCTGGCGATCATGTCGCCCCGCTGACCCGCCGGCTCTGGGCCTTGGTGGCTCGGGGGTTGCCCATGGTGCGGCCCGTGCTGAGCCGGGTCCTGGTGCTGCAGCTGCCGATGGCCACCCGCTAAGACGCGCTGGCTGATGCCGCCTGGGCGGCTGGGGTGGCTGCCCGTTGGCGACCGACGCTGACAGCCACGCTCGCAGGGCCCGGCTGCGACCACACGGGACCCTGACAATCCACGGCAGGGACTGACACTTTTGAAAGTGTACGCCACGCCCCCCCCAAAAAAACATTCCCTAACTTTTCGCCCAGGATATTGCAGCGAATATGGCTGCATCTCCTTGCTTCATAGTTTACCTCACATGAGCCACCCCAACTTTTCACCCTCTCGATCGGTCAGCACCAGCAGCCGCAAGGGCTACGGCCAGCAAGCTGGCGCGCTCAGCATGCTGGCACCGCTCGCCCTTGCCGGCGCAACCCTTGGCCTTGCCGCGAATCCCGCCCAAGCCATTACTCTCTTCACTGGCCCCTACGCCCCGGCCAACTGGACCCAAAGCATTGAGGGCAACGGGTCAATCAACACTTCCGATGCCCCAGTCAGCATCATGCTGAATGGCTCTGACGATCAATCATATAATGCCCAAAACGTAGATTTCACCATCGCGGCACCAGGACCTGGAACCGTAAGCTTTGATTGGGCTTACAGCACATCTGACTACAGCCCCCTTTCGGATCCGTTTGGCTATCTATTAAATGGGAACTTTATACAACTATCTGGCTCTGGAGCCACTTCTCAAAGTAATACAGCATCTTTTTCCGTGCTAACGGGAGATGTTTTTGGCTTCAGACAGAAAACTTTTGATTCTACATCAGGCAGGGCTTCCACCACCATCTCCAACTTCAATGGCCCCACATCGGCGCCGCCGTCCTCTGTCCCCGGCCCTCTGCCCCTGCTCGGGGCCGGTGCCGCCTGGGGTTGGAGCCGCCGTCTGCGCCAGCGCATCGCCACTCCTGTGACTACAGCTCCCCGGGCCTGATTGCACCCCTGATGTCCCTTCCAGCCCTGCCAAAGGCAGGGATTTTTGTGGCTGCCGTCATCGGCGATTCCCTTCTCGGCGCTCTGCCCCTCTCCGCTCGCCTCAAGGGTGGCCCCAGCCTTGGCCCCATGCCGCTGCTGAGGCCGTCCTCGCTCCGGCGGACCAGGCTCATGGGGTTAGCCAGCTCACACGCCAGGGACCTGGCCATGGGTGGCCGCCACAATGGCGTCATGAATCGTTCCGCCGACTGGCTGCATCAGGCGCAGGCCGATCTGGAGCTGGCCGGAGTCAGCGCCGCCGCCGGCCACCACGAATGGGCCTGCTTCGCCTGCCACCAAGCGGTGGAGAAGGCCCTGAAGGGGTTGCACCTCGCCCATGGCCAGCAGATCTGGGGCCACGGCCTCGGGCGTTCTTGGCGCGATCTGCCGCCGTCCGTCGCCGCCGCCCTGGCGGCCAGCGTGAGCGATCTGGAGGACCGGCTGCGCATCCTGGATGCGCTGTATATCCCGACGCGCTACCCCGATAGCCTTCCCGACGGAGCCCCCACGGACCATTTTGGCCGGCTCCAAAGCGAGGACGCTCGACGTCATGCCCGTTCGATCATTGACGCAATCGCTGCTGCGCTGGCCTGAGCCGGAGCAGGTGCTCCACCAGGTGCGCCTCTGGGCCGTCCAGGTGGCCGCCGAGCATCCCGGCCTGGAGCGGGTGGGCCTGTTCGGCAGCTACGGGCGGGGTGACGCCGGCGTGGGCAGCGATCTCGATCTGCTGCTGATCGATGCCGGCAGCAGCGGCCCGCAGCAGCAGCGCCTGCTGGCCTGGCCCCTGGCGGAGCTTCCGCTCAGCTGCGATGCCCTGGTGCTCACCCCCAGCGAGCACGCCGAGCTGCTGGCCAGCGGCTCAGCGATGGCCGCCGCCCTGCAGCGAGACAGCCGCTGGCTGTGGCAGCGCTAAGCCGCAGAGCGGCCGGATCGCTGCTCTCAGCGGAACCAGGGGGTGGGACGGAGTGGCTGGAGGCGCGTGGGCTTGGGTTGGCTGGGCGCCGGTGGCCTTCAGGCTGGGACCTGAGTGGTCCGAGCTAGGTGCCGGCGCTGCGCTGGCGAGGGTCGGTCGAAAGGCACGTGCGTAAGGCTTGCGAAGGCAACCCGGCGCTGACCTGGCTTGGCCCCACTTCCAACGGGAACCTGACGACAACCGGCAGAGATGGACGCCTTTGAGAGTGTCCACCCCCCTAAAAATTAATTAATCAGCATAGCTTTACCTGCATCTCCAGGATTCCGGGAAAAAAGCTACAAGCTTTTCCAAATCCAGATGTTTACCCTCTCTCGCTTCTCAAACCCATCCTGCAGTGCCAGGCGCAGCACCTCCAGTACCCTCCGCCGCAGAGGCTGGGCATCGCTGGCCAAGCCAGCGCTTGGCGCTGCCTTAGCGATGGGGGCGCTTACCGCGGGCCAGGCCCAAGCCTTGGTTGTGAATGTCCCAGGCCTTCCCTATGTTGGCCACGGTTTCGGTGGAACTTATACATTCGCCGGTGGTCTATATAACGTGACCACATTCACCGGGTCATACAACGATAATTCCAGTAAGTTTGAAACTGCGGCCAATGGCGGATTGATGCCATGGTGGCATCACCCTGACATAGCAGTGCAGTTCGCAACCGCAGTGAAATCTTCATTGGGCCTTCAATCTTTGGTGGGTGGGTTAAGTGAACGCTACGGCCCTCTGTTTGCCTGGTCTTCCGGACAAACCTATGCGGAGTATCCTCTTTGGGACAAGGGATTCCCATACGGACAATCGACCGTTTGGAATGAGTTGGGCATAACGCTGATCAATGGAGTCGTAACGGACGGCGGAGCTGGGGGCACCAACAATCCGCCTTCTTCTCAGGCTTGTTACCTCCTGTGCAATAACCCCTCTTACGCGAAGTATTATGTATGGGCCCAAGCCGAAGCAGTTGAAGCCAATGCCCCTGTCCCCGGCCCCCTGCCTGCTCTTGGAGCTATCGCTACCCTTGGCTTCAGTCGCAAGCTGAGGAACCGGATCAAAGGCACCACTAACGCTGGTTCCAGAACCGTCAGCCTCTGATCCGATACCTAACACCTTTCGCGGCTGCCAAAGGCTGATTGGCCTTGGGACGAAGGGCTTGTTGACTCCCCAGCCAGCGGGCGGCTTAAGCCACCGCGCCCACTCAGGGGCCGTTCTGCCGCTGCCTCGGCGCCACTTCGGGGATGGTGATGGGAGCCATCACGCTGCCGATTGAGCCTCCTTCGCCCCCACCTCGAAATCCTGCCTGAGGGGCAGCAGCGGCTCTGGCCGTCGCTGGCGGGCCTGGCCAGGGCTGGATTTGTGCTCTACGGCGAGACCGCCATGGCCGCTTCCCCCTACCGCGTCAGCGCAACTCGCATTGGCAATGTCTCGGGCCTGCGACTGCCGGCGCGATTTTTCTGCAATCATCCCCAGTTCGAGAGGGGCATCCGGCCTGGTGGAAGTGCTCAGCGAGACCACCCTGTTGCTGCACCTTGAACCTGCACCGCAGGCCGAGGCAGACCGAGAGGAAGAGAGCTTGATGTTGGATCTGTTCCTCGGCTTCCTCACCCGCCAGGCCCTCAGCGATGAAGCCGGCATGATGCCCTACACCGAGGCGATGGCGCTAGGCGACGACGATCTGCTCGACGGCGTCAGCCTGGCTGCGGATGACATCGAGGCTGTCCGGCCCAGCGGTCAGCCGCGGTGGCCTCTAGGCGATCAATCTGCTTCCGGAGGATTACAGCCGCAGCGCCGAACTCAATCAGCGTTATGCCGATCTGCCCACTGATTTCGCTGATCTCACCTTGGTGACCCTCTCGGAGCGGCTGGAGATCGCTGCCCAGTGATCAACCACTGGCGCGAGGTCAGCCTGGGCCTAGTCCTTGCCTGGCCTGGGGAGCTGGTCAGGATGCAGCGGCCTCGGCATGGACGTCTAAACTAAGTGATAAACCTTTGACACCGGATGGCTCGCCAGCTCCCTCGCCAGGATTTACGCCGCTGGGGGAATTCTCTTGGGGTGCGCTTGCCCGCCGCCATCGCCCGTGAGGCCCGGCTTCACGACAACCAGACCGTGGAACTGAAGGTGGTGGCCGATGGGGTGCTGATCCGGCCCGTCCAGCCCCGGCTTTCCCTGGCGGAGCGCCTGGCGGGCTACACGCCCATGGAAGGTGAAGCTACCGAAGCGATGGTCTGGGATCCGATCGGCACAGAGGTGATCGAATGACCCCGCCGCGGCCCCCAGCTACCTGGGTGCCGGATCGGGGTGAGGTGATCTGGATCGACCACAATCCCCAAGCCGGACGGGAGATGAAGGACCACCATCCCTTTCTGGTTCTCTCCACCGCCCCCTTCCATGCCTCGGTGGGGCTGGTGGTGGGATGCGCCATGACATCGGCGGCCTACAATCGCGCCTCCTCCCTGGCGGTGGATCTGGGGCCGATTCCAGAGCGCCCAGAGGCCCACAGCTTTGTGCTCTGCCACCAACTCAAATCCTTCGATTGGAAGGCTCGGGGTGCCCGGCCCCATCCCATGGGCTCCCTCAACAACGAAGGGCTGGACCAGGTGTTGGAGATCGTGGGGCAGATCCTGGGGTTTGTGGTGTAACGCTCCAGGGGCTCGGCACGCCATGGGCTCGGCACAGTTTCCAGTCTTGACGCCACCGCTGCTGCGCTGGGGCGGCCCAAGTGGCGGCGGAGCATCCAGGCCTGGAGCGGCTGGAACTGTTCGGCCGGATCGATGGTCTCAGCGGAGCCGGGGGCTGGCACGGAGTGGCTGGAGGCGCATGGGCCCGCCGAGCGTGCAGAGTTTACGGCTAAGAACGTTGGGGGCAGGTGGGTTGCAGCTTCACCTTGATCAAAGGGAACAGACCAAGATCAAAGGGAACAGACCAACCCCACAACCATCGGCACTTCGTATCGTACAAAACGTACGCTTTCGGTCCGTGATGGGCGAGCTCACGGTGAGCCAGGCACGGGAGAACCTGGCGGAACTGATCGACAGCACGCAACGCAGTGGCGAACCGGTGGTGCTCACCCGCCACGGCCGGCCGGTGGCCGTGGTGCTGGATCACGCCCTGGTTGAGCGTCTGGTGGCGGCCGCCGACGAAACCAGCGACCGCCAGGCCATGGCCCAGCCCCGGACGATGACACGGTGCCGTGGGAGCACGTCAAGGCAGATCTCGGGCTGCTTTGAGGTCTGCAGGCCCGTGACCCAGCGCTACGACGGAAGGCTGGCGCGGCGAGCCGTCTGCTCGCTTGCCCTGTTGCAACGGCGGGAGCAGCTGCGCATTGGCGCCGCCGTTGATCTGTTAGCCGAGAATCCCAGGCCACCAGCCTTCGGGCGGCGCCGGCTGCCAATCCTGCTACGGCAGTACCGCCCAGGGCCAGATTCAGCCCCTTCAGCGCCTTCTCCACCGCTTGATGGGCGGCGAAACAGGCCCATTCATGGCGAGCGGCCTGCATCGACTGCTCCGCCTGCTCCAGATCACGCAGGGCCTGATCGACCCAGCCCGCCGATCGATCGGCCAAGGCCAGCACGGCGAATGCTGAAATCCAGGTTGGAGTCCTGCCTCAGGCACCACCCTTCGGCACAGCGGTGACGCTGATCCAGCCAGCCAGGGCAGAACCAAATCACGGTGGCCCCTGCTTAGGGAGCCGCACCAGGGTGATTCAACTGGAAGGGGATGGGACGACGCCTGCGAATACGGGGCGCCTTGAGGCGTCCCCACAAAAACGCATCTACCGAAAGCCCGAAAAAGTTTTTTCATGTGCTCATTCCTAAACTGGTCTCAAGCGCAGGATTGGTTCTTGCGGGAGATCATCGTTACTGCAGTCCTACATCAAAAACTATGACCACGCCGCTTCGCACCCTCGCCCAACAGTGCAAGCCCTTATCCCTTTGCTGGCCGCACCTGCGCTGCTGTTGAGCCAGGGGCAGGCCAAGGCCGTTCTGACCTACAACATTTTTGAATCTGCCGGAAATACTGTTATGCAGACGAGTGGCGGTCTGAATCTCACTGGGGCAACGGCTAATGGTGCCGGGGCGTGTGGCGCTAGTGGAGTAATCTTCTCGGCTAATGCAGTTGTATGCACTGGCCCCGATGGCTCTGTACCACTATATCACATTTCAGGCCCTCAAACTTTTAACGGAAACGGTGTTGATAACCATGCGTCCAGCGCATCTGGAATAACGACTTGGCTTGGAGGACGACTCGGTTACCTAGCAATTGATTCTGCATACGTCTCTGGTTCTCCAATCATCAGCGGTGCCACGTTTGATGGCCAAACCCTCGCAGCCCTCGGATTCACCACAACAGGCCTGATCGGCACCTGGACTCTCAACGGCACCAGTGAGTCAATCCAGGTGATCGTCGGGGCTCCTCCAGCCGCTGTCCCCGGCCCCCTGCCCCTGCTCGGTGCTGGCGCCGCCTTCGGCTGGAGCCGCCGCCTGCGCAGGCGCATCGCCGCTCCTTTGAGCACCCCGCCCCAGGCCTGATTGCAGCCCTGGCCCCTTTTCTCGGCCCTGCCATCGGCGGGGCTTTTTTGTGGCCGTCGCGCATCGTGATGGTGCCTGCTACGGCCTGCATCACCCTTCGGCCTCTGGCCACGGTCACTGCATCCTGCCCTGCGTTCTCCCCCTGCGTTCCGCAATGCCCCCCAGCTCCGAACCATCCAGCTCTGGCGCTCCTGTGCTCCTCTCCGCCCCGGGCCTAAGCGTGGTGGCGCTGGTGCTCTTTGTGCTCTTCGCCTCCCTGGTGGCCGCAGCCCTGTTCCCCCTGCAGTTGCTGGATCCCGCCTGGCAGTTGCGCCTCGCTGGCACCCGGATCAATACCGCCGCCTTCCCTCTGCTCGGCCTGGCGCTGCTCCAGATCGCCGCCGAGCTCGGCCCCGATGATCCTCCGCTGAAATGCCGTGCCCGCCTCTGTAGCCAGCAGGCGGTGGCGGCCGCCCTCGGCTTCCTGCTGCTCCTCCCCCCTGCAGACCGTGGCCAGCCTGCAGCAAGGCCGCTCGCGGAACAACGCCCAGGCCGCCCGTATCCAGGGCGCCGAGGCCAAACTCAAGGCCCTGCGCCAGGTCGTGGCCAGCTCCACCAGCAACGCCGATCTCAACCAGAAGCTTCAGAAGCGCAGCGGCCCGGTGCTTGGCCCGGCCGACATCGCCCAGCCCCTGCCCTTGGTCGAGCCGAAGGCTTCTGCGAAGCAGTAGGCCCAGGTGGGCGCCGTGCTGGATCAGGCCGCCCTGCAGATCAGCCGCGAGCGCGAGGTCAGCCAGCCCCGCACCCCCCTGCTCCTGCTGCCTGATCTGCTCCGCAATGCCCTCGCCAGCCTGGCGCTGGCTCTGGGCTTTGCCGCCCTGGCCCGGCGGCCTGGAAGCGATCGCTCGCTCCAGCAGGGGCTGCTGAGCACCTGGCGGCGTTCCCGGCTCGGCGGCTCAGCGGCTCCGGCTGGCGCGTCAGCGGCTCCGGCGACTACCTCCGCGAGCTGGGTCGCGGGGATCGAGACTCCTGAGGCGCAGGCCCTCACTAGAGGGCAAGGCTCGCAACAGGCAACACCACGGCAACCGTATTACAATCGAATCATCCGTCGTACAGGATCGAGCCTGGGGTCCATGCCACTCACCGTCAGGCTGGATCGCGAAACCGAACGCTGCCTCCAGGAGCTTTTGGCTGCCACAGGCCAGGACAAGAGCTCCCTTATCCGCCAGCTGATCCGCGATCGCTGGCAACAGCGCAGGCCCTCCCCCTCGATCACCGAGCAGTTGGGCGGGCATCCAGATCACTTCCTCGATACGCTGCCACCCGGCAGCGCCGAACGCCAGCAACGGCGCCGGCTGCTCACCGAGCAGCTCCAGGCTCGCCGGCTGGAGCGCCGCTGATGCGGCGGATCCTCATCGATTCGGGAATCCTGCTCAGCTACTACCAGCAGCAGGAGCCCCTGCATCAAGCGGTTGTGGCCTTCTTTGATCAGAACGCCGCCCAACTGATCACCTCGCCGATCTGCATCGCCGAGGTGCTGTGGCTTCTGGGGGATCCCAGCGATCGCCGCGTTCTCGCCGCTCAGAATCACCTGCTTGGGGCGGTGAGCCGCGGTGGCATCGAGGCGATCAACCTGCTTCCAGAGGATTACGCCCGCAGCGCCGAACTCAACCAGCGCTACGCCGATCTGCCCGGTGATTTCGCCGATCTCACCCTGGTGACCCTCTCGGAGCGTCTGGAGATCGCCGAGATCCTGTCTTTGGACAGCGACTTTGATGTCTATCGGCGCTTCCGGCGTGAGCCTTTCCGTCGGGTTTCCCTGCCGTGAGCCAAGGGGAACTGGTCGCCATCAGCCCGCCCAGATCTCCTCAAGCTCCAGCGCCAGCCCGGCGAACTGGGCATCTCCCTCAAGCCGAGTGGCCGCTTCGATTCGCCGCGGCTGGGCCTGGGGATCCGCCAACAGTTCCCACACCTCCACCGCCCTCTCTTCCGGAATCAACAGCCAGCCGAGGAGGGCGCCGTTGCGCTGATAGGCGGCCATCTTTTGGCGCAGGGCAGTGAGACCGCGGGGGCCTTCGTCGCTGGGGCTTGCGCCACTGGGGCTTGCAAATTCGACGACGAGATCGGGGCAGAGGGGGGCGAAACCGCGGCGCTGCTCGGCTGTGAGGGACTGCCAGCGTTCGAGGGCCACCAGGGAAGCATCGGGGCTGAGCACGGAGTTGTCGGGCAGGCGGAAGCCGGTGGAGCTGTCGAACGCCTTCCAGCCGCCGGTGGCACGGGCCCAGGACTTGATCTGAAAAGCGAGCTCAGCGTTGCGGGCGCCGGTGTCGCTTCCGGTGGGGGTCATGCAGATCAGGGAACCATCGGCGGCCAGCTCCAGCACGGCGTCGGGGTTGGCTTGACACAGCTCGGCGAATTGGTCGGGGGTGAGCCGCAGGCTGCTGCTGTGGAGGAGCGGCAGGGTGATCGACCCAAACGGCTGCTCCGGGCTCAGCAGCCCAGGGCAAGCCGGCTGGGAGGAGGGCGGCGCTTCTGGACTGGCGGGGGCGCGCATGGGCCCGGCGGGCGTGCAGGGTTTCAGGCTAAGGGCGATGCCGGCATCTGGCCGGGGGGCTCCGGCATTCTCCCCAGCCAGCGGGTATCACGAAGCAACGCCTCCGCCAGCTTTCTTTGGATTCCAGCGAGGCAGGCTGCGCCATTCCTCTTGGCTGTACACCAGCAGATCGCAGGCCAGCGGCAGCGAACCGGTATCCCAACGGCGCAGCCGGTTCCAGATCGGTTCGTCGCAGCGCTGCATGATCAGCAGCAGATCGAGATCGCTGCCCACGCCGGCTGTGCCGCGGCCGTAGGAGCCGTAGCCGCCAGGCTTGCGCGAAGCGGTGAACCCCCACCGCCACCAGGTCTGGATGGCCGCTGCGCTGCAGGGCGGCCCAAGCCGCCGCCTGCTTGAGCACTTCTGCGGCGGCGGGCCAGCGCCGCACGGATCCCCTCAGTGATGGCACGGGCATGAAGGAGGGCCTGCTCGCTCTGCAGCCTGCCGAAGCCGTCAGGCTTCGGCGCAGCAGTAGTGCTCTCCCGGTGTGCCCTCCGGATAATGGCAAGCGGCCTGCATCGACTGCTCCGCCTGATCGAGATCCCGCAGGGCCTGATCCACCCAGTCCGCCGATCGATCGGCCAAGGCCAGCACGGCGATTGCCGAAATCTAGGTTGGATCCAGGCCCGGGCTTCACGGCGAGTCCACGCCCCTCTCAGGAGCAGGCCGTTCCAGATCTGCGCGCTGGTATCGACTTCGCCAACGCCCCGCACAACGCCAGTTGCCGCTCCTGGGAGGGAAAAGCTTCGTTGTGGCATCTCAGCGTGGCCGGGGGAAGTTGTTCCGTTCCAGCGAACAAAGCAACTGGCAGAGGCGATAGCGCCAGGCTGGGGGCACACAGCCTGTTCAGGCCCCACAAGCCACAGGCTCCTGGGGGGGCAAAGCGATTGCGGGTGGCCCCACTGCAGCCGCCGTGGCAGCCCTGGCCTCGGCCGCCGCCAACGCCCCGACGGCAGACGCCGGGCCGGCGGGCGTGAACCCCGCCTCTTCCTCCATGGCGCTATCGGCGAACCCCGACCCACCGGCGGCGCCGGCCGGCGGCGGGTAACGCGCTGGAGCGCCCCACCAGAATGGGCGGGTCTGCGCTCCTGGCCGCCATGCTCGCCACCCTGGGCGGTTGCTTCGCCCTGCTGCTGGGAATCGCGGTGCTGCTGCTGCCCTTGCTCACCCCGGAGCTCAGCCGCCCCCGCGACGCCTTTTGGGGCGCCGTGGTGCTGTTGTTGGGCCTGGTGCTGGTGACCAGCGCCGAGCGGCTCACCGGCGCTCCGATGCTGGCGGTGCTCTGCGGGGGCCTGCTGATCGGCCGGCTCGGCACAGAAGTGGGGCGGGGCCGCTGGAACCAGCTCAGCGGCGAGGAGCGCTCCGCCTTGGCCACGCCCCAGCGTTGGGCATCTGGTCTCCAGCAGCTGGGCGCCGCCTCGGCCCGGCTGCTGCTCACCGCCCAGGAGCTGGGGGGCGGGCTGGCCAGCTGGCTGGCGGACCGTCGCCAGCCGAAGGCGAGCGGCAAACGCTGGGTGCGGCCCGAGGCCGAGGCAGAGGCCCAGGGCGAGGCCGATGGAGAGGCGGAGGCTGATGGAGAGGCGGATGCCGTGGCCAGCGCCAGCGGCGCCGCGGCGGAGGAGACCCCAACCAGCGCCGCGGCGGAGCAGACCGCGGCAACGGGTACCCAGCACGACGCCGGGCCCGAGAACACCTCCGCGGGGCCTGGGGCTGCCGCCAGCCCCTCCCCGTCTGCCCAGCGAGAATCCAGCGATCACCAAGAGTCCAGCGACCAGCGGGAACCGGCCGAGGGGAGCAGCGGCCCTGATCAACCCGCTGGCTTAGCGGCCGAGGCCGCTGCGGCGCCTCAGGCGATGCCCTCCCCCCAGGCGCAAGATCAGGCGCTGGAGCCGGAGCCGGCGTCGCAGCTGCCGTCAGCGCCGGAGTCGGGGCCGGGGTCGGAGTTGGAGTTGGAGTTGGAGTTGGAGTTGGAGCCGGAGCCGGTCGAGGTGGAGATCCTCGATCCACCGCCCCCCCAGCGCACCGTGCCCGACTTCCACGCCATCGACGCCCTGCTGAGCGCCAGCGGCGCCCTGTCGCCCACGGGCCCCGCCGAGCCGCCGTTGGCGGAGGCCGAGCTGGAGCCGGAGGAGGGGTTCCGCGGGGCCGCCAACGGCTCGCCCCAGCCCTGAGGGCGTTCCCGCCGATACAGCTCATTGGGGGCTGTCGCCCGGGCACCGGCCCTGCCCCGCCGGCCTGGGCTCTGCCGCCCCGGAGGCCTGGGGCTTGTCGCGCCGGGGCAGCAGGCCTGTCGCACCGGCGCCGGCCGGGCGGGGCGGGATAATCCGGCCTTTCGCCCCTGGCGTTGTGAGCATCCGGCCAGCCACCGCTGCGGCGTCAGCCCCGGCCTCCTACAAAGACACCCTCAACCTGCTGCAGACGCCCTTCGCGATGCGGGCCAATGCCAGACAGCGGGAGCCGGAGCTGCAGGCGTTCTGGCAGGAGCGGCGCCTCTACGAACGCCTCAGCGGCCAGGATCCCGGATCCGTGCCGTCTGGGCCGGTGTTCACCTTGCACGACGGCCCCCCCTATGCCAATGGGGCCCTGCATGTGGGCCACGCCCTCAACAAGATCCTCAAAGACATCATCAACAAGCACGCCCTGCTCCAGGGCCGCCGGGCGCGGTTTGTGCCGGGCTGGGACTGCCACGGGCTGCCGATCGAGCTGAAGGTGCTGCAGTCGCTCAGCCAAGAGGAGCGCCAGAAGCTGACGCCCTTGGCCCTGCGCCGCCGGGCCCACGCCTACGCCCTCGAGCAGGTGGCGCTGCAGAAGCGGGGCTTTCAGCGCTGGGGGATCTGGGGCGACTGGGAGCGGCCCTACCTCACCCTCCATCCGTCGTACGAGGCGGCCCAGATCGGCGTATTCGGCCAGATGGTGCTCAAGGGCCACATCTACCGCGGCCTCAAGCCGGTGCATTGGAGCCCCAGCTCGCGCACGGCCCTGGCGGAGGCGGAGCTGGAATACCCCGATGGCCACAGCTCTCCGAGCGTGTATGTGGCTTTTCCAGTGGTGACTTTGCCGGATCCCCTGGCAGAGCGGTTGCGCCAGGTGGGATTGGAGGGGCCAACCGATGCCAACCACCGCGAGCAGCTGTTCGTGGCGATCTGGACTACCACCCCCTGGACCTTGCCCGCCAACCTGGCGGTGTCGGTGAATGGGGCGCTGCGCTACGCCATCTGCCGCGACAGCGAAACCGCCAACGCGCCCCGCTATCTTGTAGTGGCCGCCGACCTGGTGGGCAGCCTGCAGGAGCGGCTGCAGCGGCCGTTGGAGACCCTGCTCACGGTCACGGGCGCGGAGCTGGAGGGGGTCAGCTACCGCCATCCCTTGATCGAACGCACCAGTCCGGTGGTGCTGGGGGGCGATTACATCACCACCGAATCGGGCACGGGCCTGGTGCACACCGCCCCCGGCCATGGCGTGGACGACTTCAACACCGGCCGCAAGTACGGCCTGCCGGTGCTCTGCCCGGTGGATGCCGCCGGCGACCTCACGGCTGAGGCCGGGCCGTTTGAAGGCTTGAACGTGCTGAAGGATGCCAACCCGGCGATCATCAATGCCCTGCGCGATGCCGGCGTGCTGCTGGCCGAGCAGCGCTATGAGCACCGTTATCCCTACGACTGGCGCACCAAAAAGCCCACCATCTTCCGCGCCACCGAACAGTGGTTCGCCTCGGTGGAGGGCTTCCGCCAGCAGGCCCTCGAGGCCATCGCTGAGGTGCAATGGCTGCCGGAGAGTGGTCGCAATCGCATCGAGGCGATGGTGCGCGAGCGGGGCGACTGGTGCATCTCACGCCAGCGCAGCTGGGGGGTGCCGATTCCGGTGTTTTATCACCGCGAAACCGGCGAGGTGTTGCTCAACAAAGCCAGCCTCGATCACATCCAGGCCCTGATCGCCAACCACGGCTCCGATGTGTGGTGGGAGCGCGACGAGGCGGAGCTGCTGCCGCCCGAACTGGCGGCCGAGGCCGCGCAATGGCGCAAGGGCACCGACACGATGGATGTGTGGTTCGACTCCGGCTCCTCCTGGGCGGGGGTGTTGGGCGGCCTTGGGGCAGCCGCTGAGGCCGCAGGGGCGACGAGCGCTGGGGCGGAGACGGGGATCACCCCCGCCGGCCCAGCGTCTGCCGACGGGGCGTTGGCGGCGCTCGACGCCAAGGCCGCGACGGCCCTCCAGCCTGACGACCGGCTGCAAGCCACCGGCCTCCAGTACCCCGCCGAGCTCTATCTGGAGGGCAGCGACCAGCACCGCGGCTGGTTCCAGAGCAGCTTGCTCACCTCGGTGGCCGTGAACGGCCGCGCGCCCTACCGAACGGTGCTCACCCATGGCTTCACCCTCGATGAGAAGGGCCGCAAGATGAGCAAGTCCCTCGGCAATGTGGTGGATCCCACGGTGCTGGTGGAGGGGGGCAAGAACGAAAAGCAGGATCCCGCCTATGGCGCCGATGTGCTGCGGCTCTGGGTGAGTTCGGTGGATTATTCCGCCGATGTACCCCTGGGCCCGGGGATCGTGAAGCAGCTGGCGGATGTGTACCGCAAGGTGCGCAACACGGCCCGCTATCTGCTCGGCAACCTCCACGACTTTGATCCCGCTCGCGATGCCATCCCGGTGGCCGAGCTGCCGCTGCTGGATCGCTGGATGCTGCGGCGCACCGCCGAACTGATCGACACGGTGAGCGTCGACTTTGAGCGCTATGAGTTCTACCGCTTCTTCCAGGCCCTGCAGAACTTCTGCGTGGTGGATCTCTCCAACTTCTACCTGGATATCGCCAAGGATCGCCTCTATGTGAGCGGCGCCAACGACTTTCGGCGCCGCAGCTGCCAGACGGTGCTGAGCCTGGTGGTGGAACGGCTGGCGGGCCTGATCGCGCCGGTGCTGTGCCACATGGCCGAAGACATCTGGCAAAACCTGCCCTATCCGGTGGCGGAGGCATCGGTGTTCGAGCGCGGCTGGCCATCGGCGCCGGAGGCTTGGAAATCAGGGCCCGAGACAGCAGCCGACCTAGACATCCTCGGAGCCATCGGCGAGATCATGGGAGTGCGGAATCTTATCAACCGTCAACTTCAAATCTGCCGCGCTTCTGAGAAAATAGGTTCATCCCTGGAAGCCGCCATTCAAATTTTCACGATTGAGGGTAATGTCGCCGCCCATCTCAAATCCGCCCTGGCCTTGATCCAGGCATCGACGAGCCCAGATGTCGACAACCTCGCCGACTGGCTGCTGGTTTCCAGCTTCAGCGTGGACGACAGCGAGAAGGATCTGGCGCCGTTGATTCCGGAAAGCACCGAATTAGGAATCAGAATCAGAGTCGCCCACGCCGAAGGAGAAAAGTGCGAGCGCTGCTGGCATTACGAGACCGACGTTGAGGATCACACGCTCAGCGAGGGCGTCCAGGGCCGGATCTGCGGCCGCTGCCGCGGCATCTTGGAGCGCACCGCCGTCCTGACCTGAGCCCGCCCCAGCCTGGGCCTGCTTCGCTAGGCCGACCGGGAGGAAACCTGCGGAACTCCCCAGACCATCAGCCAACATGGCATCGCCTCTCGGGCGGGGGCAGCCGATCCGCTGCGACCGCTGAGGGAGACCGCGAGCTGACAGCAGCGCAGCCTCCACAGTGAACGAGGCCATCCGGCGTGGCCTCAGCCGGGGCCATCAACCCTCAACCGAAGAGATCAAGCCGTTCGTCGTCGAATCCCACGCTTGTGGCTTGATGCCAGGCATTGATCCGTTGAAGATCAACCGGCTCGTAGATGAGCTGGAGCTGGAAGCCTTTGAGTGTCACCACAGCCGCGAGGGAGGCAGGGCGTGATCCCTTCCGAAGGTGAATCTGCTGCTCGACGCCTACAGCTCCGATGTCCCTCAGTGAACATCACCTCAGGGGTCCGGCGCCAGCGACTCCGGCGCCGAAGCTCAGCCGATCAGCTTCGGCAGCAGCAGGCCGGTGCGCTGCTTCCAGGCAGCGAACTCCGGATGGCGGGCCAGGGATTCATCCTTGCGGAGCATGTTGGGCACAAACACGCCGAAGGCGAAACCGGCCAGCACCAACCACGGCTGCCAATGCATCGCCACCAGAGCGAAGGAGGCATAGATCAAGATCTCGCCGAGATAGTTGGGGTTGCGGCTGTAGCGGAAGAAGCCATCGCTGATCAGGCCGGGCCGGGCCGCCAGGGTGAAGTGCTTCTGGGCGTCGCTGCCGAAGTGCAAGAAGGTGCCCAGCAGGTTCAGGGCGATGGCGCCAGCCAGCAGAGCCGGGGGCGCCTCAATGCCAGAGCTGATCAACAGCCAGGGCGCCAGCCAGTAGAGACCGAGCACCAGGAAGCCCAGGGGCGCCTCAATCCAACTGACCGGCCGCTGCCATTGCCGATCCGGAAACAGCCAATCTTTGATCAGCCACAACAGCCCGTAGGTGCCGTGCAAGGCCAGATACACCCAGGCGGCCGTGGTGGTGTTGGCATAGAGGACCATCAGCAGGCCTACCACCGGAGCCGTGAGGCCCTTGTGCAGGTTGATCAGGGTGCGCAGCTGCATGGAGACGGGCCGGGGGCATAAAGTTTATCCGCCGAGCCGGGGATGGGGGTGGACAAGCCGTGGGGACCCTGGCCCTGGCAGAACACAACCAAGGGCCAACCACTCGCTTCGAAAAGGCTCTGCGGGGGAGGTGCGCTGGGAGCCTCGACCGGTTGATGAATCCCATGCGGGAGCGGCCCCAGGGCCCGTCGTCCCCCTTGCCTGCCATGAACACCTGCATTCAGATAAAGGCACAATCGTTAATCAAAGCAAGATCGCTGGTGGAATCAGGCGAGAAGAGAGCCTCAAGAGTATCAAGATCAGCTGGCAACACATCACGGCTACCAGCAAGATAGCACAAGAGAATGAACGGCAAAGTGAATGCTTGCAGTGCAACACTTCAAATCAGAGCCCCAACTTCATTGACACTGGTAGGCACACTGGAGATGTCAAAGAATCACCTGACCAGCAACAAAGCTCCGCATCAGCGGAATGCTTGATGACGCATGACAAAAACTGGCTTCCGGCGCATCGCTTTTGGGCGCTCATTGGGCCAGTCAGCATTTCTCATCCAGGGATCGTTGGCTCAGCGGAGGTTTGTTGCTGATCAGGCAGGATCAGCATTGCTCCGATTTCCCTAGCTTCTCCGAGGATCAGAGATGTGATTCCTTGGGGATCTTTCTGCAATAGTCCCCGGGCGCAGATCAGACGAGCTGTCATCAATACAAGAATATGCGGCATCTCATGGGTTAATGCTTGCCGCGATCCTGTCGCGCGTTGTCTTGGATCAGCCAAAAGGCCAACCACGGCTGCAGCGAATGTGGCAAGCCACTTCCCTGAAACCCATCCTGAGCTGCACCGAGTGCAAGACCTCGCTAGAGTCGAGGGTGTTAGCCAACTTCCAGAATCAAGCGAAGGCAACAACATAAATCAGGAGCTGATCAGAAACAATGAAGCCGGAACCACCATGATTGACCAGCTTTTAATGAGCTTGTACATCCCGTGAATGAGCAGCCCCGCCGTCGTTTTTTTGCACTACTGTATACCCTTAAATACAAATCTGCCCATCCAATCCAGATTTCCCCGCTTGCATTGATTTCTTGTCAGCGCAAACCTTTTCAGAGGGTTCCTAACGCTTTCCTCCGGCTTGGAGTCAGTCAAGCCTGCAGTGAGGAGGGTATCACGAAATTCTGTAGAAGTGCTCTTGTATCCCGCCAATGAGTTTATGGGTCCTAGCGACATCAAAACCACCATGATCGACACCCATCTCCTAAATCGCGGCCCCGACGGAATCGCCAGACCAATTGACTCTTTGTAACACTGTGCACATGATCATACGCTGATCAGGATATGATGTCGCACACTTTGCGCTTTTGCCCTAAAATCTTTTCCAGCACATGCTCGCCCCGCGCCCTTACCTCTGCTCGGGGATCTTATGGGAAAAGATCCATCCCCCAAGATGCCTTGGGCGGATCGATTGGAAAACATCGATGTGAAAACATCGAGTCAAAAAAGAGCTATCCTACTCAGAGAGACATTTGTGAAAATTTCAAAGACTTGAAGCGGTTCGTGGCTTTGCAGCGTTCTACGTATGCCTGGGGCACTTTGTGTTGGCCCAACCTCTTGATAGCACGATCCTGAAAGCCTCAATGCAATTCGGGCAAGAAGCTGTAATGGTGTTTTTCGTGCTCTCTGGGTTTGTGGTTAGCTGGGCAACGATAAAACCAAATTCTTGTAAAGAGCCCTTTCGCATCTACTTTCTGAAACGCTTCACTCGCATCTACTCTGTATGGGCTATAGCTCTATTAGTGCTTTTCGGAATGGCATCCATATCTGAAAGAGCATTTGCCTGGGAGTCCCCTAATAGACTGCTCTGTAACGCCTTCATGTTACAGGATTTCGCGAGCGGAAAAACTGCAGTCATTTGTGACCCGATCTATGGCGACACGCCTTTATGGTCACTACACTACCAATGGTGGTTCTACATGCTTTTTCCAGCAGTTCTACTCGTACGCAATGGCACCCTACGCTCTCATTTTGTTGGCATTTTGTGCCTGCTGGTTTCAGTCACCTACGCAATCATGCCGAATCCGGCAAGCAGATTGCTGCTGTACTTTGGAATTTGGTGGATTGGCAGCCATGCTGCAACTGTGTTGCGCAATCGCGGGAAAATTAGATTTACCGATATTATACTTCCGATAACATATGTCGCCATTGCCGCGCTTCCGCTCACTATTCTTTGTGCCGTTTTGATCGCAAATGGCAAGGATTGGTCCTTTGGCATTCATCCCCTGCTTGAAACCCGCCACCTAATATCTTCTGTTATACTTGTTTGCGCGGCGTTCGCCTGGCGGCGACTGAGGTGGGTGGAATTCAACAAAACTGTTGGATATTTCGCTATAATTGCACCGATTTCTTTCTCTTTGCACGTCCTCCACTATAACGGAATTGTGCATGCAGACTATTTGGCGTTTATTCACAACAAGCCACTGGAAGTTTTCGCCTACACTCTTATTACGATTGCAATCTGCGTATTTTCTGAAATCTACGCCTATCCTCGGTTTCGCAAAGCATTACTCCCCCCGCGATCAAAAGCATGATGACCTAAACTGATGCCTGGCACCCCGAACCGGTGCACAGCGGCGTTCGTGGCGGGGACAAGCGGTTGGGGCCTTGCCTGTAAACCTCGCTGTCCCAGCGCCGGATGCTGTTGGTGCCGTAGGGATACCGGCTTCGTCCCCGCCGCCACGGCGCCACGGTGCTGCTCACCAGCCACGATCTGGCCGACATCACCAGCCTCTGCCCGCGGGTGCTGCTCATCCACGACGGCGGCCTGTTCCACGACGGCAACCTGCGCGAGCTGACGGCGCGGCTGGCCCCCTGGCGCCAGGTGCGCCTGGAGCTGGCGGAGCCCCAGCCGGC
>JBKCTK010000240.1:0-5748 GCA_046319055.1 Synechococcaceae cyanobacterium | reverse complement strand
GTTGTCAGCTTATGAACACAGCCCTGAAGACACCAGTGAAATGAGTGAACCTGCCTAGTGGGATGTGAAGTTGTATGTTGCGACGCCTGCGGCTCCGGGCTTGGGCGGGCCGACCCGGGCGATCCGTGGTCCGTGGCCCTCGGCGGCCCGACGGCACCGCAGCGGCATGCAGGCGCCGGTTTTGGCCTGGATCTCTGAGCCTTGGGGGTGGCTCGCAAGGCTTCGGGGTGCTGCTCAGGCGCGGGCTGCCGCCTTACGGGCCTGATCGCGGGCCTTTTGCTTGGCGCGGTTCGCCTCACGCCGGGCGGTCGCGGCCTCGGCCTCGGCCCGCTGGCGCAGCTGTTCCGCCTCCTCGCGCTTTTTCTCCTGGTAATAGCTGTAGTCGCCTCGGTACAGCACGAGCTCGCCATCGCGCAGCTCCACAATCCGGTTGGCCACCCGCGAGAGGAAATAACGGTCGTGGGATACCAGCAACGCGGCGCCGTCGTAACTGGTCAACGCCTCCTCCAACATCTGCTTGGCGGGGATGTCGAGGTGGTTGGTGGGCTCATCCAGCACCAGCAGATTGCAGGGGGTGAGCAGCAGCCGGGCCAACGCCAGCCGGGCCTTCTCACCACCGGAGAGCTTGCCAACGGCCTTGAACACCTCGTCGTTGCTGAAGCCAAAGTTGCCGAGCAGGGAGCGCACCTGGGTCTGGGTCCAGTCCGGCACCGCCTCGTAGAGGGTGTCCACCACGGAGCGGTTCAAGTCGAGGGCCTCCGCCTGGTTTTGCTCGAAGTAGCCCGCCACCACCTGGTGCTCACCCAGGCCCGCGAAGCCTTCGTCGGCGGCTTCCAGCCCCATCACCAGCCGCAGCAACGTGGAGTTGCCGGCGCGATTGGGGCCCACGAACGCCACCCGCTCACCGCGCTCCACACTCAGCGAGGCTCCGAGGAACAGGATCCGCTCGCCGTAGCTGTGGGTGAGGTCTTCGATGCGCACCACTTCACGGCCGGAGCGAGGAGCGGGAGGAAAGCGGAAGCGAGGCCCCTCGAGGCTGGCCTCCGGCGCCTCGATCCGCTCCACTTTGTCGAGCAGCTTCTCGCGACTCTTGGCCTGGGTGCTGCGGGTGGCGCTGGCGCGAAAGCGATCGATGTAGGCCTGTTGGGTGGCCAGCTCTTTTTGCTGGCGCTCGAAGGCGGATTGGGCCGCCTCCCGCTCCAACGCCTTCTGCTCCAGGTGCTGGCTGTAGTTGCCGAGGTAGCAGCGCGACACGCCCCGCTCGGTTTCCACAATCTGATTGCAGACGCGATCGAGGAAGGCCCGGTCGTGGCTGATCACCACCAGCGGCACCGTTAAGCCGATCAGATAGGTCTCCAGCCACTGGATCGTCTCCATATCCAGGTGATTGGTGGGCTCGTCGAGCAGCAACACATCGGGCTCCTGCAGCAGGATCTTGCCCAGGGCAATCCGCATCTGCCAGCCGCCCGAGTAAGCCGCCACCGGCTGTTCCACCCCCTCAAGGCTGAAGCCGAGATCGGGCAACAGGCGATCGATGCGGGCATCAAGCTCGTAGCCGTGCAGCGCCTCGAAGCGCGTTTGCAGGGTGCCGAGGCGATCGATCAGGGTCTGCAGCAGCTCCGGATCGGCGGCGGCGGCCTCGCTGGCCAGCTGCTCCTCCACCTGGCCCTGGCGTTCCAGCACCTCGGCCGCCTCGCCGAAGGCCTGAAACAGCTCCTGGCGCACACTGCGTCGCGGGTCGACCTCAAACTCCTGGCGGAGGTACACGATCCGGGGCGCACCCTGGCGGATCACCTGGCCGCCACTGGGTTCCTCCAGGCCGGCGAGGATGCGCAGCTGGGTGGTCTTGCCGGCGCCATTCACGCCTACCAGGCCGATGCGATCGCCGGGCTTCACCTCCCAGCTCACATCGCGCAACACCTCGCCGGTGGGGTAGATCTTGCTGATGCGGTCGAGTCGCAGCACGCGGCGGAAGAGAGGGCCGGCGGCAGCGGCGCCGATCAGAACCCAGCAACTTTACTCAGCACCCCTTTGAGTCAGCACCCAGCGCAGGCAGGGGCGACCGCACGGGTCGCTCCGTGGCGCCTGGCCCGGGCCGTCGTCGCCGGGCCGCGAACGGCAGTTGGCGGCGCTGCCCCAGCGCCAGGGCTGCCTGGAAGTCGCGCGCCTGAGCTCGCGGGTCTCAGGTTCGGCTGGTTCCGACACGATCCCGCAGGACCTGACGTGGCTTCTGGCAGAGCGGAGGCCGTGAGACGAGGCCGCTGGGGAGCACTTTGAGGCACCTGATCAGCAACAAAGCTCCTCATCAGAGGAATGGGTTCTCACGCCTGGCAAGAACGGGCTTGCGGCGCCTCGCCTTTGGGCGCTCATGCGTGCTAGTCAGCATTCGTCTCAGCATTCCTCAGCCAGTGATCGTTGGCTCTGCGGAGCTTTATTGCTGATCAGGTTGAGGCAACCCTGGCCCCCGCGTGCAGCGGCTGGAGCAGGCACCGGCCGGAACTGGAAGGGCGGGAGCTGGAAGGGGGTGCCAATGGCCCCGACTTGGGCACCCCGACTTGGGCACCCGGACGTTGGCACCCCGACTTGGACACCCGGACGTTGGCACACCGGCTTGGACACCCGTCGATCACAACCTGCCCAGGTTCGGCGCCGCAGGCCCGATGGGCGCACCGCGGTGCCCAGCCGCGGTGCCTAGCCGCATGGCCCAGCCGCGGTGCCCAGCCATGGGGCCGAAGCCCGCGGCTCGGGGAGAACCGTCCCGTGGGCATTCAGACTCAATCCCCGCCGCGCCACCGCCGCGATGATGAAACGCCTCGAACAGGTCGCCGCCCTGGTGGTGGCCGCTGGTCTGGCGATCGTGAGCTATTGGCTGTTCTTCAGCTGGGCTGGCGGCGGCGACACCAACCGGCGCCATCAGCCCTCGCGCTCAGCCCTGCCGGCGGACCGTCCGCGCCGCTTAGAGCCCGCCGCGGGCCTTGAGCAGCCAGCGGTTGCTGGCGTCATCGTCCAGCCCCGCCAGGTGCTCACGCACCTCCTCGGCGCTGACGGGCAGGCCTTGGGCCTCACCGATCGCCACGATCTGGCTCAGGGCTCCGCTGGGATCCTGAAGGGCCTGGCGGAAGAGGGCCTGGGTGAGCTCGGCGTCGCGGCTGATCCACGCGTAGAGCTCGGCGGCATTGCTGGCGGTCATCGGGGCTGAGCCATCCATGTCTCTTCCCTACGTCGTAGCGGCGACCGGCGCGGATCGCCAAGGCCATGGGGATCAAGCCCGAGGCGAGCGCCTGAAGCCGTCTCAGGCGGCGTGGGGGTGGGCCTCTTCGCTGCCGCCCAGGGCCGAGGCGTCCTCCATGCTGCGGGCATCGAGGCAGAGCACCTTGCGCAGCTGGGCGTAGTTGGCGGCGAGGGCGGCTTTGCCCTCCTGCTGGGCGGCGTATTCAGCCCGCTGCAGCACGTGGTGCAGGTGGGTGAGCAGATAGGTGCTGATCACGGCCGAGACCAGCACGTCGCTGCGATCAGCCTTGACCCGACGGGAGGGGCGCCGGGGGCGGCTGCCGCTGGCGGTGGGCTGGGTGCGGGGGGAGGAGCTTCGGGTCATGGAAGGCAACGGGTGCCGGAGTGGTGACCGGTGTGAGGTGGTGGAGGGTGCGCGGCCGGCGATGGGACGCTCCGCGGTGAAAGGGCAGCGGCGCCGCGCGCCGGGGCGACAAGGACGGGACGGAGTGGCTGTGGGACTGGGACTGGGTGTGACCGCCTGAGCGAAAGATGTGGTGGTGGATGTGGTGGTGGTGACCTGGTTCAGGGCATGGGGTGCCTGGCAGGGGCGCCAACGGCGCCGGAGCTGGATGGGGTTGGGGTGCGGGGGTGGTGCGGGGTCGGGGTCGGGGTCGGGGTCGGGGTCGGGGAAAGGGGCGTGGGGCTCGGTGGGAGCTCGGACACCTGGTGGCGCTGAGATCTGCCTGGGGAGTCCCAGGGCCTCAGGGTGATGCGCGGGCACTGCCGGGGCGTGCCGGACACCCTCGGTGCCAGTCGGAGACAGTCGATGCCTGTCGGGGACAGTCAATGCCTGTCAGGGCCAGTCGGTGCACGCTTCTGGGTGAAGCCTACATCTGGATACTACCCTTGCGACACCGCGTACACTGGATCTTGTTCGGCAGGACCCGAGGGCCGTGCCCACCCGTCAGACCTCCTCGAGCGGGCGGCCCAAGTCGCCCCGCATCCAAGTGGTGCTGCCGGAGGATCTGTGCGACCGGCTGGCCGCGCTGGCCGATCTGGAGGCCCGCACCGTCAGCAACATGGCGAGGGTGCTGATCCAGCAGGGGGTGGAACGGCTGGAGCGCCTGCAGGAGGGGGAGCTGGTCGAGACCCCGCCGCCAGCGCCTGCCTCGACGCCGCGCTCCGTTCGAGCCGGCTCGGCGGCGGCCACCCGCTCGGACCGCTCCCGTTCCGCCGCGGCCCGAATCGAGCGCCTGCGCAGGGATGATTCCGCCAACAGCGGCGTCAGCAACGCCCCGAGGGGCCAGCGTGCTGGCGGCGAACGGTTGGGCGGCGAACCGTTGGGCGGCGAAGGGTTGGGCGGCGCCAGCTCTCGCCGCACCCCCAGCCGCACCGACCGGTTTCGCGCCGAGCTGGAGCGCCAAGGCCAAGAGCCGTCCCGCCCGGCTCAGAAGCCACGACGGCTGCGCATCTGGCGGCCGAACTGAAGCCTGCGAACGGGGGGCCTAGCTCGCCGTAGCGGCCCCCCGGCGATCCGGAGTGGGGAATGGGTCAGGATTCAAGCGGAAACACTTGGCAGCGCGTTCTAAGGAGGCTCTGATCAAATCAACTTCACCCACGAAACCTAGACCCATTCCCACCAATGAGACGATTCTGGGCAGATTTTGCGCTTGTTTGACTCACAGAAGTCCACGCAACGACGTTCAGGCCATTTCCACCATGCATTTGACCTTCGTATTTGAATGACTGTCGATCCTTAAGACACACTAAGCCCTTGCACTAAGCTGGATCAGGTAATCGCTTCCGAACCATCCAGAAATTTGCCAAGGCAAAGAGAAGGTAAGTGTTCAGGGGGGCATCAACAACTCAACATCACAGGGCCACAAAGCATCCATGTCCGCGCGGTCGTTACCGACCCCTACGGTCTGCCGCTTTTGATCGTTGGGAGACCTCAGTCGCGCTGGGGGAGCAGGCTTGGTGCGGGCTGACCAGTCTTGTGAGCTTCCCATGCCTCCACCAGAAACGCCATCACGTCTCTTCCCTGCTGCTTGAGGGATGTCGTCACGGTAAGAAGTCGACTTTGACAGAGCCCACCCCTTTGGGATTGGACGCCATAGCTCAGTTTGCGGTGGATCACCGCTGGTCTGAGTGCTCGTTCTGCGGCATTGTTCGTTGGCTCCACCTCAGGATGGTTCAGAAAGGTCCAAAGGGCCGGAGCCACATTCAGGATCTGGCGACAGGTGCGCACTGTGGAGGCCCAGGGCGTTTTCTCACCCTTGGCGAATCCCAAATCGCTCACCTCTCGCAGCGTTGTCTCCAGGGCCTGTCTGATCGGTGCCGTGATGGCCTGCAGCTCTTGGCGGCTGATTTGACACTCGCGCCAACGATGCCACTGGTGTGTCAGGCGCCATCGAAAACTGAGCCAGAGGCGACACGAAAACTGAGCCACCTGGAGGCCGAGGAAGGGGGAGCAGCAACCGCAGGCCAGGGACCATTGGTTCTGGCCGAGACGGACACGCCGATGCCATCAACCGG
>JBKCTK010000239.1:0-10615 GCA_046319055.1 Synechococcaceae cyanobacterium | reverse complement strand
GCGGCTGCCGGTGCCCTGGCCGCCGAGCTCTGGGGGCAGATCATGCAGCAGGTTTAAGGGGGCGGCAGCGCCACGGGAGACAGCGCCACAGGAGGCAGCGCCACGGGCCCAAACGCCGCCTGGGCCGGACTGCCTAGGGTCCGGCGCCATGGACCACCTTCAGATCGTCTGGTTTAAGCGCGACCTGCGGCTCGCGGATCATGGGCCGCTGCTGATGGCCTGCCAACAGGGCCCCGTGCTGCCCTTGCTGGTGGTGGAGCCGGAACTTTGGCGCCAACCGGATGCGTCGGCGCGGCAGTGGCAGTTCTGCCGTGAAAGTTTGGAGGAGCTGCGGGCGGAACTCGCCCAGCTGGGGCAGCCCCTGGTGGTGCGGGTCGGCCCGATGACGGCGGTGCTGGAGCGCATCCAGCGGCACTGGCCGATCGGTGGCCTGTGGAGCCATCAGGAAACCGGCAATGGCTGGACCTACGACCGGGATCGGCAGGTGGCGGCCTGGGCCAGGCAACACGGCATCCCCTGGACCGAACTGCCGAGCTGCGGTGCGATCCGAAGGCTCGCCTGCCGCGATGGCTGGGCGAAGCGCTGGGAGGCGCTGATGGCCGAACCGCTGCAGGCCACGCCACGACGTCTGCAAACCCTGGCGGGTGTCGCGCCGGGAGCACTGCCGACGGCGGCGGAGTTGGGGCTGGCCGAGGACCCTTGTCCGCTGCGGCAACCGGGGGGCCGCCGAGCCGGCCTGGCGCTGCTGGAGAGCTTTCTGCGGCAGCGCAGCCGCTCCTATCAGCGCGGCATCTCCAGCCCGCACACCGCCTTCGACAGTTGTTCGCGACTCTCAGCACACCTGGCCTGGGGCACCCTGTCGTTGCGGGAGGTGGTGCAGCACAGCCGGCGTCGACAGGCGCAGCTGCTCAGCAACCCGACGGCCTCCAGCGCGGCCTGGGCCCGTTCCCTGCAGCGGTTCGAGGAGCGGCTGCACTGGCACTGCCATTTCATCCAGAAACTGGAGAGCCAACCCAGCCTGGAGTTTCAAGAGCTGCATCCGCTCACAACCGGCCTGCGCCAAAGCGATGGGGCCCGGCTGGCGGCCTGGGCTTCCGGTTGTACCGGCATCCCGTTTGTGGATGCCTGCATGCGCTGCCTGATCGCCAACGGCTGGCTGAACTTCCGGATGCGGGCGATGCTGCAATCGGTGGCGACTTATCAGCTGTGGCTGCCCTGGCGGGACAGCGGTCTGGTGCTGGCGCGCCTGTTCGTGGATTATGAGCCGGGGATCCATTGGAGCCAATGCCAGATGCAGGCGGGCACCACCGGCATCAACACGATCCGGGTCTACAACCCGATCAAGCAAGGCCAAGATCACGACCCCGATGGGGTCTTCATCCGCCGCTGGGTGCCGGAGCTGGCAGGCCTGCCTGGCGTGCATTGTCATGAACCCTGGACCATCGCCCCCGCCGGCCAAGAGCGCTACGGCTGCCGCCTCGGGACCGACTATCCCACCCCGATCGTGGCGGTGGCCGAGGCGGCGAGGCTGGCCCGGGAGCGGCTTTGGAGCCTGCGCCAACACGACGGCTTTGCGGGTCATGCCGATGCGATCCAAGCCCGGCACGGTTCGCGCCGCGCTGGTCTGCGACCAAGCGCCGGCCGACCGCGCCGCTCCCGAAAGGCCGGCGCCTCCGAACAGCTGATGCTAGATCTGGACTGAGGGCAGCTACCCCATGGTCGGCTCGGACACAACGAGGGGCGCAGTTGCCAGACCAAGCCTCGATTCACCTGATGCCAAACGGTAGTCGGCTGGCTGGGGGGCTCCGGCTTCCCGCTGCCCGCTGAAATGGCAGGCTCGACATGGTTGACTTGCCCACAAACCTGGAATCGTTGATGAGCGCGTTACCAAATGTTCCTGGCTCCATCAGCGGGCCCTGGGTAGCCCTCGCCTTGCTGGAAACCGAAGGCCATTGGTTGCTGCAACTGCGAGATGACATCGCAGGCATCGTGGCCCCTGGAACCTGGGGGCTGTTCGGCGGACATCTGGATCCGGGCGAGAAGCCAGAGCAGGCATTGCGAAGGGAGCTGCGTGAAGAAATCAACTATGAGGCTGGTCCCCTCCACCTGTGGTGTCATCATCAGAATACCCAGCGACTGGCAAGCTATTTCGTAGGGTCCTTGCACGTCCCCCTTGAGGCTCTAACTCTGATGGAGGGTCAGGATTTGATCCTGGCAACCCCGGATCAACTCCGCTGCGGGTTCATCCATAGCGGCCGTCTTGGCGAGGCGCGCCCCCTTGCGCCCTCGCTGCGCTGGGCAGTGAACCGCCTTGAGGGCTGCCAGTGGCGTCCCATGGGCTGAACAATGGCTCCCCAGTGTTCCAGCCATAGGCTGGGCCATGACAGCCGGCGGAAAACAGATGATTCGAGCCGCGAGCGAGCCACATTCGTTCGCCTCAAATCCATGAAGATTCATCAGATTGAGACCAGAGCTGTAGAGCAAGCCGCCATCAATCAATAGACCATAAGCGAACAGGCCACGAGGTAGTGCAAAAAGGAGTTTAGGTCGCTCCGAAAACCAATCAACAGCCCTGAACATCGGCGTCCCAGGAAGAACTCCAACTCCTGTGGCATCGCGCTTGCCATGGGGAAGGCCTGAACAAAGATCACCATAGTCTGACGCGCAAGGGCTGAAGCCTAGGCTAGCGACAGACAACCGATCAGCGCTGCATGTTAGAGCCAACCCGAAAGAATCGGCATCCCAGATTAATCAGGATCGATCCCCTTGTGCTTGGCGGAATGTAAAGATGGAGGCCCAGACACATCTCGCCAAAATTGCCTCTCGAAGGATGCGCTCAGAACAACAACGCCGAAACAAAAGCCCTTCACCCCAGATCTCGGATTGGCGACAAGCCAGACATCGCACCATGGGCTGGGAATTAAAGCAAAGGTATCTGGGCAGTTCTGACCCGCAGCAATCGGATCGACAGGACAAAGTTCTCTACATCGGAATCCAACCCAGCAAGCGATCTGGGCAATCGTCAAGACCAGAAGCATACCAGCGCTCATGCCCCAGGGAGTTGCACTAGCTGAAGTAGCAGAGGCAGCACTTACTCAATCCGCGTTTCCCATGGGTCAGCCGTCTCGAGCGCGGCCAAGATGGCAGCAAAGGGCAACCCAACCATCCAGACCGTGAAGGAAACCCACAAACCCAAGCCTAATCCACGACCGAGATTGCAAGATCTACGCGGTAGATCCCGAACAGTTGAGGAGGGAAGAAAGCAAGAGGCTACAGACCGAATCGAAAAGTCGAGCGCCTGCTGCTATCTTTTAGGGAATCCATGGGAAATCCCAATCCATACACATCTGAAACGGCGCCAATCCCTAGATCTTTGGCAAGAGATATGTCCCACCATACAGGAGTCCTCCGCAGGCTGGCCCTTGAGGCCGACCCTGCCGCAACAAGACCGCGGCTTTCGGGCTTGGATCCAGCAGCGAAGCAGGGCTGCCTGACAGTTGCCTCCTGAGCTTGCAAGGCCCAAGTTCGGCTGCATTTCAAGACGATCCAGCAGGTCTTGACGTGACGCCTGGCGGTGCCACGGCCGTGAGTCCAGACCGCCAGCGAGGACCTTGAGGCAGCCTTGGGCACCGGGGTGAAACGGAGCTTTGGTCCAGCATGCGCCAAGCCAAGATGCCCGGGCTTTGCGAGCGCGCTTCACGCCGTGAACAGGCTCGTTAGCCATGCCAGGCGGAGAATGGCCTAGCCCGATGGGATCAACCGTCCGGAGCTGACGAGGAAGGTGAGCAGATTCGATTATGGAGCTCAGCAGGAAGCGGCATGAGATAAGGTACAATCAAACAGGAGGTTCATTCAGTAAAGGTTTTTACACTCACCACAATCGCCTCATCTCAGCATTCGATTCTTACATCAGGAATACCTGCCTAGCCTCCAAAGCTTGATGGAACACCCCCATAACCCACCCACAAACAAGCCATCGCTCGTGGTGGTACATCAAGGCTTCGATCTGCCCGGAGGCGTATCCACAAGCTGCTTGAATCAGATCAACATTCTACTCAAAAGATATCAAATTACCCTGATCACGGATCGGGGCCGTGAAACTAGAGATGATTACCCAGAGGCGTTGAACGTTGTTCGTTTGCGAGCACCACAGTTCGTATGGCTCCATCGCATCGGGCACATACCGCGCCAATGGGTCTTTATACAAATGGTGAAACGTCATTTGCACCACTCTCAGGGTATACACGAGATTGCTGCGGTAATTTTTCACAGCCATCCTGCCGCTGCATTGCTGGCAAATTTCCTTCGCAAACTAGGCGTCCGCTCTATCCTTGTTGTTCATGGTGATATCTTTGAACGCCCAGCAGGAACCTATGGGCGTCAACTAACTACCTGGTATCGATGGGCGACACCACGCGCTTATCGCCGAGTTGATGCAATTTTCTCACTTTCTCCGGCGATGCAAGAGCTGGCAAAACGCTGGGCAAATGGAATCACCAAAATCTACCTCGTTCCGAATAGTATAGATCCCAGTGAAGTTGGAATCTATCAGGCCACGCGTTCACACGAGACCACATCCGCGTCCCCACAATCGTTTCCACCTCATACGATTGAGCTTCGTCACAACGCCTTGCTCTGCAATCAGATTGAACCAATTACATCGATACCTGACCTCCTCTACGTGGGGAGAATCGAACCCATCAAGGGAGTGGACAACTTATTGCGAGCTGTCGCTCAACTCCATCATCAAGGTCGTCCTGCCACTCTGCTTTGCGTCGGCTCGATTAAGTCATCCTATGAGCAGGAGCTGAGGACCCAGATGAAGCAGCTCCAGATCGAGACAGCAGTGCAGTTTTCACCACCAGTTCCACGCTCCAAGCTTGGAAATCTCTATCAGAACTGCTTGATTTTGGTTGTACCGTCTCTGAGTGAACCTCAGGCCACAGTCATTCTTGAAGGGATGGCTGCTGGTTGCGCCATCGTTGCTTCCAAAACAGGAGGCAATGAAATGATGCTGGATCATGGCATCTCCGGTTTACTCTTTCCTTCAGATGACGTGGCTGCCCTGACAAGATGCCTTGGTCAACTCCTGGATAACTCCAGTGCGAGAGAGGAGCTTGGAGCAGCTGCCATGCAACGCTTTGCGACTAAATTTAGTCGCGAGGCAGTTGCCCCCCAGTTGTTGGAGGCAGTTGCCGCTTCGCTCCGGTAACCGCGGAACCATTTTCGGAGCCAAATCCAACCAGATCCTGAAAACCTCGGCTTCGTTTCTTCCCCCGCCGCGAATGAACGCATCGACGGCAAGTGCCAGGCTGCTACAGAGTGGATCAGCAAGCTGGGGGCCTCCGCAAGTGATGCTCTGATCAATCGTCTAGTCCCCCGACACGGCGTTTTTGCTGCGGTTCTGAGCTGAAATGGCTGGTGGCTGCTCCCTCCACAGCAACCTCCGCATGTGATATCGCTCGTCGGTCCGAATGGGAGCCCGAGCGATTGGGGAGCCCGCAGCTCAGCTGGCAGCCGTCCGTCTGAGTGGCTTGTCCATCAGCCAATGGAAGACATCCCGGGCGATGAACTGCTTGAGGCCTCGCAGGATGTGCTTGTTCCCCAGCCTTTCTGACTTCTGACGTTTGGTTTAGGCCTTATTCTGCCCATGTCAGCGCAGCATCACCACCGCCGTGATGCGGAGTCGGATTGGCCTGGTGGTTGCCTCCCCGCTTAGCCAGGGATGCCATCGATTGCTGAACTGCACGCTCCAGGTCAGCAGCTGCTCGTAGCCGTTGCCCCTGGTCGGAAACGTGAAGTCACCGAGCTTGCCGCCATTGGCTGCCAGAGCCACGCTGACCTGGAAATCGCGGTGGATGCCGATGTCGACAAGGTGATCGAACGGGACCGGGTTCTCCTGGCGTGGCAAGATTGCAGACCCAATCGCTGCCGGATGATGGTGGGACGGGCCATCAGAGCAGGGAGACGGACAGACGTGTTCCGTGTAGCCTTGGGCTTTCGCGAAGCGGTTGACACCTCCTGGCCCGACTCCTGATCCAGACGCGCTTCTCGCCTGCTGGTCGGCCGCAACAGCACAGGGCGACAGATCACTCCAAAAGACACCGGAGGGGTCAAGGTGTGCACGAACAAGCCCCTGCTGCTGGGGTCATTCGATGATCACTGGTATTATGAAAGTTAAGCAGGTGAGCACGCTGCAAGGGGAGATAGAGCTCCCGGAATCAAGTGATCGCTTATCTTGGCAAACGTGAATCAACTGCGCCTTTACACACAGGTCGTGAGCCCCTTGGGGCTGAAATGCTGCTGCGACGGCGCAAACGCCGTGACCATCGAAAGGCTGTCAAGGCTCCTAAAATCGGCAGGGGGCCTGGAGTACGTTCCAACACAAAGGATTTGGTCGTTGGTGCTAGAACCTGCTCGAAAATAAACGAGTTAGACAGGAAAGGATTCGGGCCCGGAGAATAGGGGCCCTCAGAAATTGTCCTTAGACTCAAAACATCTCCCCATTTAGAATTGGGGACCGCCTTCTCAAATGCGTTGTAGAAAACGCCGACATTGTCCCCATTATAATTATCAGGTTGATTCGAGAACCAGTTCGTATAGCCTTCAAGCGGAGTGCCATCGTCCCAGTACCAGCCGCTATCAGGCTCGGCACTGCCCGCGACCTGATACAGACCGATGTAAGGCCCTATGTAGTTGCAGGCGGGGCTAGCTGAATCACTCCATAGGGATGGGTCTCCAATCAGAGAGGATACAAATATATTTGTTGCCTCATCCTTAATCTTTACCAGGCCACCACCCAAGACTGTCTGTGCATAGGTTAGCGCATTGGACCAGGTTAACATAAAGTCGCTTTTATAGGCTTCATACAGAATTCCACTGCTCACCCCCGAGGAAACTTTGGTGATAGCTGACAGCGGAAAAGGATATTCAACAACAAAAGAATTGGAAAGGAAAGGATTGGGGCCTGGAGAATACGGACCCACCGAAATCGTCCAGCCATCAAGAACGTCACCCCAAGGCGTATTTGCGGAAGCCATTTCGTAAGCGTTGTAGAAGACGCCAACATTATCGCCATTGTAATTATCCGGCTGATTTCCAAACCAGTTGGAATATCTACTGATCGATGCACCATCGACCATGTACCATCCAGAGTCGGGCTCGTTACTACCAGGTACTTGATAGAGGCCCAGGTAAGGTCCGATCAGATTGCCTGCGGGGCTGTTGGAATCGCTCCATAGAGTGGGATCGGTAATCAGCGTCGACACAAGGGCATTTTCTTGAGCATCCCGGATCGAGACAAGCTGGGCTGATAGAACTCGCGTGGAATAGTCTTTGGCATCTGACCATGTCAGCTTGGCATCGCTGCGATACACCTCATAGATCTTGTCCTGACCAATTCCAGAGGCAACCTTCGTAATGGCCGCCACCGCAGGCAGCGAGGCAACTGATGCGAGCAGCATTGTGATACAAGCGCTCGTAAAAACCCTTCTGGCGTAACAGACAGCAGCAAGCGCATCCATTGCATAAGTAACGAATTGCAGCTACAAGAAATCGAAGGTGGCCATTTCAACAATACCAGGCGGCACGCATGAGGTCAATCCTCCATTTTGAGGGATCCATCTGTGAACTGAACGGCAGATGGGCAGTGGTTTATCTGGCGCCTGCCTGCGCCGTCCCACAAGTTGCAAAGCCATGGCATCCGGGCAGCGCCTGCCCCCAAAGGACCATGGAACAACCATTGGCCACGCCTGGACGGGTCCGGGAAAGTCTGTCGGACCGGGCGGGGCCCTGGCCGCGGTCCAGGGAACCACTCAACAACTTCCCGAACACACCCCGAGGTTCCTTGAGAAGCTCATGGGGGCCACGCGGCAGGTTGGTAGGGTGTTGGCCTGTTCAGAAATTCCTTAAGACCAGCAAGGCAAGCTTGAAATGCTGGAGAAGGATTAGCTCGATTGCAAGCACAAATCAGGGATTGTACAGCCTGGGAACTCGAATCGCCAGGGAAGTAGAGATCAAATTGTCGATAGATCTTCTGAGAGGCTGGGGAGTTTTTTTTATTAAGATCGAGGGCTTTCCGCATCCATGCTGATGTGTCGGATCGAGGGTTTTTTCCCAGAGATTCCCCTAGGTGTCGGCATCTTCATCTTGCAGAAGGTCATGAAATGCGTTGTAGAGAGCCTCCTGCTCCGGATCAAGGCGCGCCCGCGGCGGATTGCCCCCACGCCGCTGGCTCTGGCGCTTGGGCTTGCCCGGGGGCCCCGCGCCGGCAGAGCTGGTGGGGTTGCCAGCCGCGGGGGAGAGGGCCGCTGCAGGCCGATCCCACCCCTGATCGGGACGAGGCTCCCGGGGCCGCCGAGCCTCGAGCTCCCGCAGCCGATCGAGCAAATGGCTCGGGATCGTGCCGTCGGAACTTGCGGTGATCAGCTCCCGGAACAGAGCTTCGGGATCCTGCTCGGTTTCGAGGCGATGGCGCCCAGTGGGCGAGCTGGGCTGGGCCGCTGGAGCGAGCTGCTCAGGGGTCGGCAGCTTCTGGGGCAGGCTGCGACCCAGGGCTGCGAGGCGTTCACGGCTGCGGGGATCAAGGCTCATGTCAAGGACAGTCGAGCGTGGCGCGGGTGTCGCGACCGCTGCTGAGATTGCGACCGCTGGCCACCACGCAGAGGCTGCGCAGGGCATCGGGTCGCAAGCTCACATTGGTGAAATCAGCGCCGTCAATGCGCACGTCGATAAAGCGCGTATTGAAGGCAAAAGCATCTTCTAACCGGGCCTGGCGCAGATCCGTGCCGTCGAACACAGCCGAATCGAGCGTGGCGCCACGCAGGTCGGCATCGTGCAGGTCGGCATCCTGGAGCTTGGCTCCAAACAGGCTGGCGCCGCGCAGATCGCTGCCAGAGAGGTTGGCTTCGCGCAGGTTGGTGAGGCTGAAAGTCACCTCGCGCAGATCGGCCCCGTGGAAATCCGCGCCGATCAGCACCTGCTTGGCGTAATCCATCGCCGCCAAGCCTGGCCCAGGCCAACAGAGAAGTAGGGGCAGCAACAGACCCAGTAGCCAGGGCCAGGGCCGCTCCGGATGGCCATGGCGGGGCAGAAGCGGGCGGGGCAGGCAGGTGGACATCGGCACGCTGCGGCTGCTGCCAACTTAGGCAGCCCCAGGGCCGCCAGAGGCGGCTGCGACAGCCAGGCGGTACGACCTACGGCTCGGACAGCGTCGGCCTCCGCACCGCCGCAGTGCGCACATGGGTGGCGCCTGCTCTGGGAGGCGGTGTTGGTGCGTGGCGCCGGCAGCGGGTCTCCGCTCCACCGGCGCCCCGGGAGCGGCACCGCGGCGGTCGCATCGATCGGCCCTGGGAATCCTCAGCGAACAGGCCGCCGTGCCGTCCATGGCCAAAACAGAACGCCAGCGCTCCGGCAGCTGGGCGGAACAGCGGGCCCTACGCCTGCTGAGGGAGCGAGGCTGGCGGCTCCAGGATCGCAACTGGCGCTGCCGCTGGGGGGAGCTCGATCTGGTGCTGGCCAAGCCCCAGCGGTTGCTGCTGGTGGAGGTCAAGGGTCGCCGCCGCCCGGGCCCCGATGGGCAAGGGCTCGCCGCCCTCGGACCGCTCAAGCGGCGCCGGCTGGTGCGCTGCGGCCACTGCTGGCTTGCGGCTCATCCCGATTGGGGTGAAGCCAGCGTCGAGGTGGTGGCCGCCCTGGTGCCCCTGCCACCGGCCCGGGGCCAGGTGCGCTGGGTGCGCGTGCTCGAATGAACGCCTTTTCACAGGGCATCCTTCAGTCCGTTGGAGGCAGAGCCTGGCTTAAGGCAGGGGCGCGTCGGTGGGGGGCATGGAGTACCAAACCGTGCATCGGTAGCGCTCTTCGTTTCCCCGCATCCCAATCTCCATGCATGCCTCCCGGGTGATCACCGCCCCGCGGGGGACTTGCTCCAGGGCGCGAGCCCGGGCGTTGCGGCGATCCCAGACCGATTCGGCCGTGGCGCTGCCGGCGCGGACCTGGAGGGCAGCCAGCAAGCTGAGCGACAGACCCAGGCCAGCGGCCAACGCCCGACGCCAGACCCCAGCTCTGGGCCAGCACCTCCGTTCGGGCCCTGGGGCCAAGCTGGCCGACGGGCGGTTGCCAGGGCGCCCCAGGTGGGTGCGGGACAGGGTCACGGCCTGCGAAGCGGCAACGCTGCGCTGGGCGGCCAAGGGAGGCGCCGCCCTCGCCGGACGCCCACACCGGCCAGGGCGGCCCGGAGTCGGGGCTGCGGTTGAGAGGCGCTCATCTCCTGCAGGCCTGGAAGTCGGCGAATTCTGACGTCGCGTCGGCCAAGGGCCCGGGGAGGGGCGGCCAAGCAGGCTGGGGGTGATCGACATGGCGGCGATGGCTTTTTCGGGTCACCGACCCCGCAAGCGTTTTGGTCAGCACTGGCTGGTGGATCCCCAGGTGCTGGAGCGGATCGTTGCGGCGGCCGCGATCCAGCCCGGCGAGTGGCTGCTGGAGGTGGGCCCAGGCCGCGGGGTGCTCACCGAGCGGCTGCTGGCCAGCCCGGCGGCGGGCCTGGTCGCCGTGGAGCTCGACCGGGATCTGGCGGCGGGGCTGAGGCAGCGCTTCGGATCCGAGCCACGCTTTCACC
>JBKCTK010000238.1:0-2475 GCA_046319055.1 Synechococcaceae cyanobacterium | reverse complement strand
GGGTCGCCCTGCAGCCCTCTGCCGTTGAGCTGGTGATGCCCGAGCCAGAGGCCACCGCCATCACCGGCTCGATCACCAGCTCGCTCGTGCTGGCCGCCGATGATCCCGCCGCACTGGCGCGGTTCTATGGCGCTCTGCTGGGCGCCCAGCCGCAGCCGGGATGGAGCGCCGCGCACTGGCGCGTCCCCTGGCCGGCCACCGGTTGGCTGGAGGTTTACGCGCCATCCCGGAATCGGCCGCAGCCCCGCCAGCAGGGTCGCCTGGCGCTGTGTCTGCAACGTCAGGCCGATGGGCCGGGCGCCCTTGCCGTGCTCCAGGCCTGGATCAGCACCGCCCTGGATCTGGGTGCCACTTCAGAAGATCCGCCGCGGCAGGAACCGTTCGGCGCTGAGGCCTGGCTGCTGGATCCGGAGGGCAACCGCTTGCTGCTGCTGGTGTTGCCTGCCCCGTGAAGCGCCCCCGCTGGGCAGACAGTCCTCCTCAGCCCAGGCCGCCCAGCCGAATCAGGGCACCCACCACCACAAAGGCGATCGCCAGGGCGGTGATGCTGCGGATTTGCCAGGCCAGGCCGTTCATGTTGTCGTCGGTGAGATTGGGGATCAGCCGCAGCCGGGCATGAACGGCCAGGGCCGCGGTGCTGGCCAGCAGCAGCAGCGTTACGCCCACCAGCATCCCGATCGGTTGCCTTGGTGCTGATTGTCGAACTGATGTGTTGTGAATATTCGCACTGAGTTCTAACTCTAAAAAAAACTAAAGCTGGCAGGTTCACGGGCGTTGTCGTTGTACGGTTTCAAAGTCCCCTTCAAAGAGGTTTAGCTTTTTATGGCTCTTTCTATTAAAATTTCAGACACTTTAAGCCTCACTACTGGAGATAAAATCACTCTCCAGGCAGACGATGGGACTTTTCTCAAGCGTTTTGTGGGAGCCCGTATGAACATTTCGTATGGATACAGCCAATTAGATAGATACAGCTTGCTTATGTGTCTTCAAGCCGTTGCAGACGAATTCAGCAAATTTCAAGTAACTGTTGTCGATTCAAACAGAATTTGCCTCAAAGCTGATAACGGAAAATACCTCAAGCGCATCTCTGGAATTCTCGTAGACGGCTTGAGTTGTTTTATCATGGATCCGAGCAGTCCCGATGAATACTCTTACTTTACTGTTACTCCAAAGGGGTCCAATAAGGTAACTCTTCGGGCTGACAATGGTCAATTTCTCAGACGATATACAGATGTTAGAATTGCCGATGGAAAATCTTTCATTATCCCCAATTCTATTGAAGATGGGTTCAGCCTCTTTACTGTACGCAAAGCGTAATCGCCAATCGATGGATGCAGCGGTTGCTGATCTTGTCGGATGATTCGCCTAAGGAAGCTCTCGGCATCAAGTTCGTAGCGGCACCTCAGAAAAACAGAGTGTCTTCAATGATCCTGTACAGGTCCATTTTCTGGCCTGAATAGGCTCCGATGCTGGCGTTGCCAGGAGTGGTGTGATTCCCCCGGCACCCCACCCGGCTTCAGCCGGGGTGGGGTGCCGACCTGGGGCGACAGGCTTGGCGGCTGGCGTTACAAGGGGGGGGCTGGGCGGTCAAATCCGTTTCTTTTGTTCGGTTACCACATCAACCAGATCATTCATAGCCAAAATCCATCCTGCCGCACCTCAGCTGGCCTCGCAACTCGATGGCAGCAGTGCCGGTGTGCCGTTTCCGGAGCTGGCCTGACGCAGCCTCCGGCAGCTGATCAAGCTCGAGGTGGCCGCCTTCCTTGGTGCGGACTGGCACGTAGACAAAGTCGGCCGGAGGCTATACGCACTGAGGAGCGGCATGGCCATCGCAACGGTTACCGACTTCGCACGCTCACGACCCAGCAGGGGGATCTCGGTTGGCGGGGCTGAACAGCCCCTGGAAGCCCGGCAGATCGATCCAGCCCATCCACAGGCCGGTGAGCACCTGGATGGCTAGGAGCCTGTCGCACATAGAACAACGGCGCCAGCGAATGAGCCTGCATGGCCTACAGGGGCGAGGCTGAGCCAATGGCCTTCGATTGCCGAGACACGCGCCTTGCGATCATTCGCCTGAAATCCCGCTCCATAACAGCGCCGTGCGCCGAGCCCATTCAGAACCGGTGCTCACTAATTCTCAGGATGATTGCGAGCTGGTCGCGCTCTGCCAGGATTGCCTTGCGAAAAGCCTTTGCGCAACAGGCTCCTAGGGCTGTCAGGCCTAGCGGCTCAAAGACCTCCTCGAAGCCGCGGATCTGGGCTGCACTCTGTGCCCGCAGCGCCCTGGGAAGCACCCCCAGATCCAGCACCAGATGCCCTCCGGTCCAGACCGTGGCGGCGAGGGCATGCACGATCACCAGCAACGGGAACACGGACATGGCAGCACCCGGGCAGCTGCTCCCACGATGGGATCAATCGAGCGGGGTTGGCCGTGAAGGTGATCGTGGATCTGTGCGTGGTGCCGATCGGCGTTGG
>JBKCTK010000237.1:0-4087 GCA_046319055.1 Synechococcaceae cyanobacterium | reverse complement strand
CCCGGCGCACACCCAGCATGAGAGCCGCTCCGCTACCATCACCGTCTTGTGGACCACTGCGGATTGGGGCCACTGCAGCTGGGGGCTATTGCAGATGGGGGACCACTGCAGATCGGAGCTACTGCAGAATCAGCCAGCCATCTGGCCGATATCGAACCTCTCCCCTGCACGCCATCGCCTCGGTCTTGCCCAGCTGGCAGTCAGGCGCTGCCCCCTTGGATGAACCAACGGCGACCAGGGTGAGCGATGGGCGCACAACAGCCATCCCGTCAAGCCACGCCACGGCGTCAGCCTCGGTTCAGGAGCGCCCTCCGTCGTCGCCCCCACCTCAGCGGCTCCTCCACGCCCCGCTCCGCCGGTCCTGCGCTTCGCCCCCACTCCCGCACCGCCCCGGCCACCCCTCCGCCCCGCTCTTCGTCCGCCGCTGCCTCCGCCGCCACCGCGTCTGAGCTGACAGCCTTCGCCGCCCACGCCATGCCGTTCCACCACGACAGCCGCCCGCGCTCCCGCCGCTTCCTCCGCTCTGAGGAGCAAAGCAGCCGGCGTGGCGTGGCCCGGGCCTGGGGCAACACCGAGTTGTTCAGCGAGGGCCAGTGGCAGGTGATCCGGGTGGGGCTGGAGGGCGAGGGCTGGAACCCCTACCAAATCGAGCTGATCCACGATCAACTGCGGCAGGGATGGCCGTTGGCGATGGCCAAGCAAAACGTGTCCTCCATGACCGGCCAGTGCCCCCTGCGCGCCCATCCGCTCGGCTGAGGTTTGTGGCTGAGATGCGCCGGGTCCACGGCATCGCTGAGGAACCGGCGATCGGGGCAGACCGACCGGATCGGGCACCAGCTCTGCCAGCGGGCGTCAGTCCAGCGAGAGGTGGCAAGCAAGAGGTGGCAAGCGGGAGGTGGCAAGCGAGATGTGGCAAGCGAGATATGGGCCTGCCGAGCTGGGCCTGCCCGAGGTTGAACTGCCCGAGCTGGGCCCGCGGCCGGTGCTCCAGTGGCAGGTGCAGAGTTGCCTCAAAGTCCTCTCTGGCGACCTGGCCTCACGGCTTCGGCGGCGCCAGGCCTCACGTCAGCCCCTGCTGAATCGTCTCCGAACGCAGCCGAACCCAAGCCTTGCGAGCTTGGCAGTAAAACTTTCAGGCAGCCCTACCCCCTGCTGGTGCTTCGAGGCGGTCCTTCCCCTGCCAAACGGTCCAGACGCAGCGATCCCTAACAACGCCGGCAGCCAGGGGCACAGCACCACAGCCCCCCCCCCAGCGGCCTCGCCTGGGCTCAACGGCACTGCTCGGAATGCCGTTCGCCGGAGCCGCCGAGCGGGCCGCAGTTGACCCAGCGCACAAAACCCACCTCGATGTTGGTGAACAACACCAACAGGCCGCCGCAGAGCAGCAGCACCACCACGCTCACCACCGCATCGCGCTTGTTCATCGGCCTCGGCTCATGGCTTCAACCTACGGGCTAAGGCGCTCCCCTCCCACACGCGTCGTAATGCCTCGCTGTTGAGGGGCGCCAATGGCGGCAGCTGGGCCAGCACCGGCACCTGACCCCGTTGCTCCAGCGTGCCTGGGTTGTCGGGATGGAGGGGGCCATTGAGCACCAGCCCCAGCACCCGCAGGCCGCGGCTGGCCAAGGCCTCCAGCGACAGCAAGGTGTGGTTCAACGTGCCCAGGCCGCTGCGAGCCACCAGCAGCACCGGCAGGTTCCAACCCACCATCTGCTCGATTTGCAACAGGTCGCGGCGCAACGGCACCAGCAGCCCGCCGGCCGTCTCCACCACCAGCGGCCCGTCGCCTGGAGGCAGCTGCAGGCGCTGGTGTTCGATCCTCACCCCTTCGCGCTCCGCCGCCCAATGGGGAGACACCGGCGCTTGCAGGCGATAGGCCTCCGGCAGCAGCCGCTCCGGCGGCAACTCCGCCAGTCGCCCCACCCGCTCCCGGTCGCCTTCGCCGGAGTCGGGGTCGAGGCCGCATTGCACCGGCTTCCAATACCGGGCCCCCAACCCCAAGGTCACCAAGGCGCTGACCACGGTCTTGCCCACCTCCGTATCGGTGCCGGCGATCACCAAGCGCAGGCTCATCGGCGCCTCCCCAGCAGCAGCAGCACCTCCCAGCACCAGGCCGGTCGTTGGGGCCAATGGGCCAGCAGCCGCCGCAGCTGGCCGGGAGCCAGTCGGGGGCCGCGGCTAGCGCCCGCCCCCAACGCGGCGATGCGGCGTAGCGCCTGGCGGCCGTCTTGGGCGTTGGAGCTGAAGCGCAAGATCTGGCTGCGATGCAGCTCCAGCCCGGCGCTGGCGACCGCCAGCAGCGGCTCGGCTCGGGGCAAGGACAACGCCGTGCAAGGCACCGCCGCCGCCCGGGCCGCCCGTTGCCAGATGTGGAGGCTGGCGGCCGTGGGCAATGCCAGCGCCAGCCAGCCCCCCGGCCGCAGCTGCCGGATCCAATGGCGCAGCTCCAAGGCGGGATCCTCCAGCCACTGCAGCGCAAAGCTCGACACCAGCAGCGAGGCGGGCGCGAGCGACGCCGGCAGGCCGTGATTGAGGTCCCAGACCAGCGCCGCGCCGCCGGCCTGGACCAAGGGGTTGCGGGCCAGCAGCTGTGGGCAGAGATCCACCTGGTGGAGCGGAAGGTTTGGGCGCTGCCGCAACAACGCCTGGCTGAGCAGGCCGGTGCCGGCGCCCAGGTCGGCGCAGGGGCCCGGCGGCAGTGGCAGATCGCGGCAGAGATGGGCCAACCGCCAAGCGATGCCCCGCTGCAAGCGCGCCTGCTCGCCATAGCGGTCGGCGCGGCGGGCGAAGCGCTCCCGCACCCGGGCGCTGAAGCTGGAGGCATCGCCGCCAGCGGATCGGGCGCCTGGGATCGCCGCGTCAGCGCTTGGGGCGGTATCCACCGAGGGCGACTCGGGGTCGGGCGCCACCGGGGGCGACTCGGGGGCGGGCGCGGCGGCGGGAGCCACCGGGAGGTCCTGCCACGCCAAGCGCACCTGCCAAGCCAGGCTGTCCTCCCACGGCAGGCTGTCGTCCCAAGGCAGGCTGTCGCTCCAAGGCAAGCTGTCGCCCCGAGTCGAGCTGTCGTCCCGCGCCAGGCTGTCTCCCCAAGGCGAGCTGTCGTCCCAAGCCAGGCTGTCCTCCCACGCCAGACCGCCTTCGCCCTCCGTGACCGGCGCTCGGGGGCTGGCGTTTGGCATCGCCGGGCTGGAGGCTGGGGATCGGGGGGCTGGGGAGCGGCGGCCGCTCGGCTGTGCCCCGGCTCGCACGCTCATGGGGGCAGCTGGCCTTGGATCCACTCCAGCACAGCCGGAATCAAGGCCGGATCGAGCAAGGCATGGCCCGCCTCGGGCAGCACCAGCCGCGAGGCGTCGGGAAGGCGTTGGCGCAACAGCTCCCGGGCCTCTGCGACGACGATCCGATCGGCTCCTGCCTCCACGATCAGCACCGGCCGCCGCTCGGGGAAGCCGTCGGGAAGATCGAGGCAGCGGGCCAGCCGGTCGAGGTCGTGGCGTAGCAGCGCCCTGCCCGCCGCCGCGATCGGCGTTTGCGCCGGACCCGCCGGCAACAGCTCGACCGGGGCCGGAGCCGCGGCCTGGGCCAGAAACTCCCGCAACAACGCCTGGGCCCGCTGGGCCTGGCTGTCCTCCGGCTCCAACGGCTCAAGGGGTTGGAGGCGTTGATCCATGCCGCGCAGGGCGGTCTCCAGCCGGCGGCCCGCCGGCCCCGCCGGCACGAAGCGGCTGAAGCTGGCCAGCAACACCACCAGCTCCGCCTCGGACAGCAATGCCGACGGCACCAGCAATGGCCCCATCGAATGGCCGATCAACACGCGCCGCCCGTGGGGCTGCCAGCAGGGCTGATGGGGCTGGAGCCCCCCATAGCCCCGCTCGCCGCAACTCCAGCTCCAGCCCAGGGAGGCCGAGGCCTCCAGCCAGGGACTCCAACCGCGGCCATCTCCCCCCCAGCCATGCATGGCGATCACCTGCACGGGCGGCGTCGCCGCTGGAGGCGGCTGCAACGGGCTGGCGCCGGCCCCCTCGCGGGGGCTGGGGCTGGATCGGGGCATCGGCAGGCCACAAAGGCATTGGAAAGTCTGGAGGCCGCC
>JBKCTK010000236.1:0-4102 GCA_046319055.1 Synechococcaceae cyanobacterium | reverse complement strand
CTGTTGTACGTGCCCGTGCTTTACGGGGCCGGTTGGCTGCTGTCGCGCCCCCTCGGGCTGCTATGGCCCCAACTGCGCCCCGATCAAGTGGAGCTGGCCGGCGCCGGCCTGGCCCGGGCGCTGCTGCTGCTGGGGCTTGCTCTCGGCTTGCAGCGCCGCGCCGACGGCGGCCTTCTCTGGGGAGCCATCGGCCTGCATGGCGGCCTGGTGGGGGGCTGGTTCGCCTTGACGGCGGGCCTGCTGCAGATCTCCCCAGCGGCCCCGACCTGGCTGGCGGGGGCCGGCAGCCCCAACCCCAACCCGATCGGCGGGCTGCTGGGTTGGCTGGGCCTCGGCAGCCTGCTGTGGCTGCGGCGGACCTACGGCGGAGCGCCATCAGAACCCCCGCCCTCAGCGGCGCGGAACCGGGTTGGCTGAGGGCCGGCCGTCGACCAGCCCTGGGTTAGCGGCTGGCGGTGGCCAAGGCCCGTCGCCCCTCCAGCGGCGCCTGCAGGGCCGCCTCCAGCGGAGCACGACCGTGCTCCACTTCGAGCAGATCGATCACGGTGCGGCCGAAATCCTGGGGATTGCGGGCGAACGCCTCTAGGCAGATGCGCCCGAAGTGGCGGCCCATCGGTTCCGGATTCCAGAGCAGCTTGCGGGCGGTCCAGGGCAGCATGCTCATCGGGTTGTACCCGGGTTGGATCATGCCCTGATCGAAGCCGTACTGCTCCAGATGGGTGTGGGGCTGCAGGCCGATGAAGAAGATCGCCGGCTCCACTTGGGACGCCCCGAAGATGGCCTCCAGCTCACGGTGGTAGGCCACCGTCTGGCGGATGGTTTCGGACCGCTCATCGATCACATTAAACGAGTAATTCACCGACACATGCTGGCGGAACCCGGCCCGGGCCAGCACCCGGCAGTTCTCCAAAACGGTGCGCAGGTTGTAGCCCATGCGCATCTTGCGCACCAACTCCTGCGATCCCGAGGTGATGCCGATCTCGAAGTAATCCATCCCCGTGGCCACCATCAATTCCGCCAGCTCAGCATCCAGGTTGTCGGCGCGGATGTAGGCCGCCCAGCGGATGTCGTGCCACCCCTTGGCTTGAATCGCCCGCAGCAGCTGCTTGGCATCCTCGATATAGCGGCGGGCCGGGATGAACTGGGCATCGGTGAACCAAAAGCCGCGCACGCCCCGGTCGTAGAGCTGGCGCATCTCGGCGATCACCTCCTGCACGGGGTTGATCCGTACCGCCTTGCCCTCGATCACCGTATAAACGCAGTAGCAACAGTTGTGGGGACAGCCGCGTTTGGTCTGCACGCCGACGTAGAAATCGCCTGCTTCGAGATACCAATCCAGCTGGGGCCAGATGCGGCTGATGTAGGAGTAATCGCAGGCGGTTTTGACCAGTGGCGCGGGCGGTTCGTGGATCAGGCCGGCGCGCGGCGGCTCGCCAGCGAAGTAGCAGCGCTCCTGGGCCAGGCTCTCGCCGCGAATCAGCTTCTCGAGCAACCGCTCCCCCTCCCCCACGGACACGATGGTGCCGGCCGGCAACGACCGGCCCAACTGCTCATAGAACACACTCACCGCCCCGCCGCCCAGCACGGCCCGCGCCTCGGGGCGGAAGCGCCGCGCCCGCCGCAATCCGCGCCGCAACAGCCGCAGGTTGCGCCAGAGCTCGCCGTAATGGCTGGTCATCAGCCGTAGGCCGCCGAGGGCACCCCGCAGGCGCCGCAGGGGATTGCGGGCATAGAACACCTCGAAGGAGTTCTGCAGCGGATTGCCGCCGCGACCATCCACCGGGGCGTAGATCTGAATGTCGCGCCAGGAGAACACCAACAGGCTGGGCTGGAAGGCTTCGATCGTGGCCAGCAGCACCCGTTCCGCATCCATCAGGGGCAGGGCCGCCAGGTCGAGCAGCCGTTGCTCCAGGTCGGGGAAGCACTTGTGCAGATGGTCGGCCAGATAGATCGGGCCGATGGGGAAGATCGGATTGCAGGGCAGCCGCACCAACAACACCCGGTGGTCGCTCACGGTTCAGGCGGGGGATCGGCAAGGCCGGACGCTAACAACCGCGCCTCCAGGGCGATGGCCCGCTGGCGCAACGGCGGTGGCAGAAAGCCGAACCAGGCGCGATGCACGCAGAGGCGCGGCCGCAGCTGAAAGCCGGCGGTCGCCAGGGTGGCGGCCAGCTCGCCGATCCGGGGCTGGGGGTAGCTGGGGTTGATCACGTCGTGAAGGTCGATGCCACCGAGGTCGTCGATGCCGGCCTCCAACGCCCGCGGCAGCGCCTCGACTGGCCAGAGATTGGCGGGCAGCTGCAGGTGCACCTCCGCGGGCAGCAGGGCCCGGGCCGCGGCGATGGTCTCCAGCAGGGTCTCGAGCGCGGCGGCGCCAAGCGCCTGGGGCTGGGGCTGGGCTGGGCGCCAGGGCTGGAGGATCACCTCTTGAATGTGGCCCCAACGCGCCTGGAGGTGGGCCAGCAACTCCAGCGCGTCGTGGCGAGCGGCGACGGTTTCGCCCAGGCCCAACAGCAAGCCGGTGGTGAAGGGAATCCCCAGGCGGCCCGCCAGCTCCAGCTGCTCAAGGCGGCGGGCGAGTCGCTTGCTAGGGGCCTGCTGATGCAGCGCGTCGTAGGCCGGGCCCAGGCCTTCCAGCATCAAACCCATCGAGCCATTGAGGCGGGCCAGCGATGCCATTTCCCGCCGCGACAGGGGTCCGGCATTGGTGTGGGGCAAGCGGTCTCGGGACAGGGCCAGCTGGCAGAGCTGGCGCAGCCGGCCGAACCAACGCGGACGTTCAGGCGATTCGGGCGCCACTTCGCCGCTGAGCAGCAACACCTCCAACGCATCGGGCCGTTGGCTGAGGAGGGAGGCGGCCGCTGGCGGGTCGATGCCGCCGGCGAAGGGATCGGCGGGGTTGGGTGGCAGGCGGAAGCCGCAGTAACCGCAGGCGTTGAAGCAGCCCCGGGCCGGAACCAGGGTGACGCTCGGACTCCAGGTGATCACCCGGGGTCCGGTGGCGTGGCCGGAGAGCGAGGCCATCAAGATGTCGCCATCAGGGCGTGGCGATAGAGCGTGGCCATCAGCGTGCGGCCAGCAGGGTGCGGCCAACAGGATGGGGGCAACAGGGCGCGCTCAGCAGTGGTTGGACATCAACGAGCGGAAGCCAAGGGTGGATTCTTTCAGGCGCCAGGTTTCGGGCGTGGGGAGTGTCGTCGGCTGGCGTCCCGTCGTCGACGGCGTGAGGTCCACAACTCCAGGCCAAGGGCAGGGCTGCCTGAAAGCTGCTTTTGTGAGCTCGCCAGGCTCAGGTTCTGCTGCGTTCAGGTGATCCCGCAGGACCTGACGCCAGTTTTGGTGGTGCCAAGGCCGAGGGCGACAGAGCCGAGGCGGACGCTCACGGGCCTGCCCGTGAGGCAAGACCAAGCCGGCCTAAGGGCGCTGGGCGAGGCGCAACGGCGATCCGTCCCGCCCCCGATGCAAGGGCTGAGCGGCAACGGCGCGAAGCCGGCAGCAGGGGGTGTTCGGTGGGGATGGGGGGGATCCCCCACATCAGGCCTGTCCGTGGGCCTGGGACGGACGAAGCCGCAGCCCTGGTTTGTGAGAGCAGCCCCCCCGGGCGCCGGGGGGCGCTAGCCGGCGCCGAAGCCCCTCAGAGCGAGGCGACGTTCAGTCGCGCCAAGGGCTTTGGGCGACCAGGCTGCCCGGAGAAGGACCCCCTCAAGCTTTCTTCATGAAAGCCCCTTCACAAATCCGCAATGGTCCGTTACAGTCTGTTCGGCGGGGCCCGCCCTTCGCGGCCGGTTCACCCCACCGCTGGGACTCCGTCCTTCCCTCAGTCCAGGCTTTTGGTTACCTCAGGCCGAAGACACAACCCTTCCGTTCTCATGACCGCCACTCTCCAACAGCGCTCCGGCGCTTCGGCGTGGAATCAGTTCTGCGAGTGGGTCACCTCCACCAACAACCGCCTCTATGTGGGCTGGTTCGGTGTGCTGATGATCCCCACGCTGCTGGCCGCGACCATCTGCTTCATCATTGCCTTCATCGCCGCTCCCCCGGTTGATATCGATGGCATCCGCGAGCCCGTTGCCGGCTCCCTGATCTACGGCAACAACATCAT
>JBKCTK010000235.1:0-2245 GCA_046319055.1 Synechococcaceae cyanobacterium | reverse complement strand
GTTGGCGGCGTAATAGTCCTCGCTGAGGAACTGGCCGGAGCCGTAGATCGCCAGGGCCTGGGGGCCGCGGCGGGCGAGGGTGGCCTGGATGCGCTCCACCAGCAGCCCGTAGGCCCGCTCCCAGCTGATCGGCGCGAACGGCTGGGAGCGGTCGGCGCGCCATTGGGGCGTGGTGAGGCGGTTGTGGTGCAACGTCTCCCCCACCGTTGCTCCCTTCACGCACACCTGGCCGAGGGAGGAGGGGTGGTGCCGGTCGCCGCGGGCGCTCCAGGCGGGCGAGTCGGAGCCGGGAGCCGGGGGCTTGAGCTCCAGGCCGCAGCCCACGCCGCAATAAGGGCACTGGGCCTTGGCGCTGGCTGCCGGCGCCGCAGGCTCCAAGCGAGGGTTGGCGGGGGCGGCGAACGGCACGGCGTTAGCGGGCGGAATGGCGGTCAGAGGAAGGCGCGATGCCGGAGAGAGGGATGGCTTGATTGCACCAACGCCCCGCTGGCCCCTGTGTTGCGATGGCTACAGAACGTAGGGGCCCGCGGCACAGGGCGACGCCGATCGGCGTCAAGGCCAATAGAAGTCCCGCGTCAGGGTCAGCCCTTGCTGCCGCGCCGCTGCTTTCGATCCCCCCTTGGAGATTCTGCCGCGAGGGGACTGGCACCAGCCCCAGCAGGCCACGGCGGCTGCCAGTGGAGAGCCGGCCTTGATGCCAGCCTCGGCCCCGTCACAAGCTCGCGCCAGCCCTGGTTCGAGGACGTCTCACCAACTCCCCTCCACCAGCAGGCTCGCTCTAGCCCTGGGTCGAGGGCGCCTCGCTCACTCCCAGCTCGCGCCCCGCCCTGCGCCGGCTCCAGTCTGGGGACGATCCGCATGCCATGCCGTTCCCGATGCCCGAACCCGGCAGCGCCCTACCGCCCCTGCGGGTTTGTCTGCTCAGCGGCGGCGCCAGCCGGCGCATGGGCGAAGACAAGGCGCTGCTGCCCCATCCCGAAGGGGGGTGCTGGCTGGAGCGCAGCCTGTCGCTGCTGGCCGGCCTGGAGCTGCCGATCACCTTGCTGAGCTGCCACCCGCGGCACTTGGAGCTGGCCCGGCAGTGGCATGGGGCCAGGGTCAGGGTCAGGGACTGGCAGGGGCTGGAGACCAAGCGGTCCGCGGAGAGCCGCGGATGCGCACCCATGGCCAGGGACTGGCCGAGGCGGCCGGCGGGGTTGCCAGGGGAGCCAGGCGCCAAGCCGCCTGAGGCCGCGGCTGAGCTGGTTCCTCCGCAAGCTGCCCGCCCAGCTCCGCCGCGTCAGCCTCCGATGCCATCCGAGCTGGGGCAGCTGCCCGCTGCTGGTAGCGCACCTAGCGCTGGCACCGCACTGAGCGAAGGTGTTGCCGATCTCGATGGCGTTGCAGAGCGCGAAAGCGCTGCGGACCCCGGGTTTGAGGCCCTGGCGGAGCCGCCCCCCTGGGAGGGGCCCCTGCTGGCGTTGCATCGCCTGATGCCAGCGCACCCGGAGCAACGGCTGCTGCTCTGCCCGGTGGACATGCCCTGGCTCACCTTGGAGGTGCTGCAAGAGCTGGTGGCGGCGAGCGCGATGGATCCCCGGGCCATTCAGCTGGCCCATGACGGCGAACGGTTGCAACCGTTGCTCGGGATCTACCCAAGCGATGCCCAATCGCGCCAACACCTCGCCGAGGCCATCGCCAAGGGAGAACGGCGCCTGCAGAGCTGGCTCAAGGGCCAGCCCTGCCGGGACGTGCGGCTTGAGGCCGGGGCGCTGCGCAATGTGAATCGGCCGCAGGAGTGGTTTGAGGTGGTGGCCTCCAACTGATGCCATAGGCCCCAGCGATCACCGCTTCGCCTTGGAGATTGGCTGATCGCCGCAGAGGTGGATGCGGGGTGTTAAATCCAACCCATTTCTGGGGTGATGGCTGATTGGATTCAGGCCGAGGTTGCCAGCAGGCGACTTCAACCATCCTCACCTGTGGCATCGGCCATCAGTGAGAGGAAGGCTCGGAATCGATCGCGGTTGGCGGGGGTGGGATCGAGCTGAAAATGTCCTGAAAGAACAGCGCATCGATTTGTGAGAGCAGTTGCTTGCCTTTGGCGTTCTGCCGCCTCAGCCGCTCTGTTTCTTGCCTGATCTGCTCGGCTTCGTTCCTGATCTGCTCGGCTTCGTTCTTGATCTGCTCGGTTTCGTTCCTGATCCGCTCGGTTTCGTTCCTCAGCTGCTCGGTTTCGCTCTCGATTTGCTTCGTGCGCCTCTCGCTC
>JBKCTK010000234.1:0-16779 GCA_046319055.1 Synechococcaceae cyanobacterium | reverse complement strand
GTCCTGGAGTCGTGGCGTGACCAGATCCAGCAAGAGCTGGAGGCCGAGGCACCCGAGCGGCGGCGGCGCCTGCGCGCCTTCGAGCCAGCCGCCAACGCCGGCCTGAGGCCCGCTGACGCCAGCCCGGCCCTGAGGCACGCGAGCCACAGCCCCGCGCCAGCCCCCGCCCCTCGGCCCCCAGCACCCCCAGGGCATGGGCCTCATCCACGAGCAACAGGGCGTCATGCCGTTGGCAGCAGGCGGCGATCGCCTCCAGGTCGGGGCTGCTGCCCTCCATGCTGTAGAGGCTCTCCACCAGCACCAGCCGCCGTTGCGCGGGGCGCTCGGCCGCGGCCCGGGCCAGACGCCGCTCCAGGTCTCCGACCTCGTTGTGGGCGAAGCGCTGCAGCCGGGCGCCGCTGGCCCGCACCCCCACCAGCAGCGAATGGTGAATCAAGCGGTCGGCCAGCACCAGCCCATGCCGATCCACCAGGGCGACCACCGCCGCCAGGTTCGCCTGGAAGCCGCTGGGGAACAGCAGCACCCGCTCCCGCCCCAGCCAACGGGCCAGTTCCACCTCCAGCGCCTGATGCACCGGCCGGCTGCCGCTCACCAGCCGGGAGGCTCCGGCTCCGAGGCCGCTGCGCATGAGCTCGGCGGCGGCGGATTGCAGCACCTCGGCCTCGCGGCTCAATCCCAGATAGTCGTTGCTGGCCAGATCCAGCAACGCTTCAGCGGCGCCCGCGGCCCTCAGGCCCCCCTCGGCGCTGCCCTCCAAGCCCCTGCCGGGCTGGTCGCGGCCCGCCTCGGTGCTCGCGAGCCTCAGGCCCGCGCTGGCGTCAGCGGGCCTCAGGCCCGCGTTGGCGGCAGGCTCGAAGGCGCGCAGGCGCCGCCGCCGCTCGGGTGCCACGGCCTCCAGCTCTTGCTGGATCTGGTCACGCCACGACTCCAGGACCGTCCCTGCCGCTGCCGTGAGTCTCGGCCGTCAGGGGGCCAGCCGCGCCTTGTGCAGCCGCGTTTTCTCGTACCAAGCGGCGATCTCCGGGGCCCAGGCCTGCAGGTGGGGCCACATCAACTCGCATAAGGCGCGGATTTCCTCTTGCGCATCGAGCTTGGCCCGCAGGTCGAGAAAGTGCAGGAAGGCCCGCAAGGAAAAGCTCACCACAAAGTGCTGGCGGTAATCGAACGGCAAAATGCCGCGGGCGTGCTCCTCGGCGAAGCCGGCATCGAGCAGGTCGCGGTAGCGCTCGGCGGCGGCGCGGCAGAGCTCCAGATCCACGCCCCGCTGCTCGGCGGTATAGCTGTATTTCTTGCCTTGGCGATCGCTGTAATCGCCCACGGGCCGCAGGTAGAACACCTCCTCCAGCTCCAATTCACTGTTTGCGGCCCGGCGGATGCGATCTCCCGTATAGCGCATCGACTGCACATCAAAGCTCACCCCTACCCGGTGGGTGCGGGCCTGCTGCATCACCGAATGGGGAAACCAGCCCACATTCAGCACGATCTGGGCGTGCTCCAACGGGCCGTAGTGGCCCCGCTCCCCCGCTAGCAACCGCTTCACACAGATCTCTCCGGCCTTATCCTCCGCGGGCCAGTCCTGGCGGTCGTCGGCCACGAAGCCCTCGCTGTAGTCCTGGTGCATCGCCGCATACACGCATTGCTGCGGATGGGGGGTGGCGGCGATCAGGGTGACCCGGAAGCGGGGATCCATGGCGGGGACGGCGGGATGGTTGCAGGCTGGTGGATCGGCTGGCCGGTGGCCACAGCCAGGGGCTGGTGGGGCCGGTTCCGCCTGGGGCTAATGGCGCCGGTATTGCTGGGTCAGACCCCACTCAGCCGTGGCTGCGCGGGCCGGCGCTGGCTCCGGAAGAGCCGCCGGTCTCCGGCGTGGCGTTCAGGGCGCTGATCGCTCCCACCCCGGCGAGCTGGGGCAGGGGCTTGGCCTCCACCAGCGCCGTGATCAACGCCTCCAGCTCGGCGGGTCGGCGGGCTCCGAGGGAGCGGCCCACCTCCGCGCCATTGGCATCGAACAGCTCCAGGTGGGGGATGCCGTCGACGGCATAACGCTCCAGCTCCGGTTGCCAGCGCGGATTGTCCACATTCAGCAGCACCACATTCAGCGCTCCGCGGCGCTGCCGCTCCTGGCTCTCCATCGCCGGCGCCATGGCCCGGCAGGCCTCGCACCAATCGGCATAAAACTCCACCAATGTGGGGCGGCCGCTGGCCAAGGCGACCTGACAATCCGGCGACTGGCGGGCGAGCCGCTCCAGGGAAGCCTCCGGATGCAGGCCGCCGCGCAGCCACAGCAACAGCAGGGCCAGCAGCGCCGCCACGGCCGCCAGCGCCATCCGCTCCCGCCGCCCCAGTGGCTGGGCCGCGTCGCTGGTGGCGGCCATCCCCGAGGGGCTGGGGGGCTGGGACGGGGCGGACATGGGCGGTTGCGGGCCGGCCGGGCGATGCTCGCCGCCACTCTGGCAGCGCTAACCGGTGGCAGCGCCAACCCGTGGCAGCGCTAACCCGCCTTCGGAGCGCGCTGGCGTCTCCGCCAGCCGCCGCGCTCCGGCGGTGGCCCGCCCCAGGGCTGGGCCAGGGCTGCCTCAAAGTCCTCCCCAGCGGCCTGATCTCACGGCCTCGGATCCTCCAGGACTCACGTCAGGTGCCCCTGGATCATCCCGGAACGCAGCAGAACCTGAGGCTTGCGAGCTCAGAAGAGAAGCTCAGAAGAGAAGCTCAGAAGAGAAGCTCAGAAGAGAAATTTTCAGGCCGCCCCAGGCTGGGCTGGGCTGCTGCAGCCCCCTCAAGCGGGCGACGGCAGCGGAGAGTGGCGGGGTGAACGGTGCGCGGCGAACGGTGCGCGGCGTGAACGGTCCTGCAACGACCGGGTGCCCTGGCGGACAGGAGCCAGAGGCGCCGGCGGTCTGCGCCGCAACCTGTCAGGGGCTGACGGTGGCTGAGCGGTGAGGATCGATCAGCGCTGCTAGCTTCGGCTTAAGGCCAATGGACGCGTGAAACGCCGCCTCACCCTGCATTTCCCGCGTGAGGTGGTGCACCAGCCGATCACCTACCGGTTGGCGGTCGACTTCGACATCGCCGCCAAGATTCTGCGGGCCCAGATCGCTCCCAACCAGAGCGGCACCATGGTGGTGGAGCTCTCGGGCGACATCGACGAGCTGGATGCTGCCGAGACCTGGCTGGAAAGCGTGGGCCTGGCGCTGGATCGCCTGCCCGGCGACATCCGCATCGATCCCCACCGTTGCGTCGATTGCGGCCTGTGCGCCAGCGTCTGCCCCAGCGGCGCGTTGCGCTTTGAGCCGGAGCAGCAGCGGCTGTGCTTTGAAGTCTCCCGCTGCCTGCTGTGTGAGCAGTGCATCCCCAGCTGTCCCCTGGAGGCGATCTCCCTGGTTTTGGGAGCTCCCGACGGGGCGAGGGCCATGCTGGAGCCAATGGCATGAGGGGGCTGCTCAGGCTGCTGCTGGTGCCGCTGCAAGCGCCGATGCTGCTGCTGCTGCTGGCGGTGAGCAGCTACCTCGGCGCCCACATCACCAGCGAAGCCGGGATGAACCAGGGCATAACCGCCGGAGCCGCGCCGGTGCTCTGGTGGATGGAATGTCTGCAGGCCATGGTCGTGGTGGTGATCTGCTCAATCCCCGACCTGCTACTGCGTCAGGTGTCTGCCTTGATGACGGCCAGCCGGGTGGTGAGCCTGGTGTTCACCCTGCTGATCGTGACGATGGGCGGGCTGTATTTGCTGCATCTCAATGTGCTCGCCAATGTGCTGATCCTGGCCTCCACAGTGATGCTGGCCCGCCTGGATCTAGCCCGCATTCGTATCGTCCACCCGTCGCTGCTGATCACCGCGCTGCTGGCCTTGATCGTGCTAGCCGGCATGACGTTCGGCCACCTGGTGAGCCGCTAAAGGTGAGCCTGGGCGGCAGGGATCCCCACAGCGGGTTGCACCGGACCAGGTCTGCCTGAAGCTGCGGCTCCCCGCCTCCGGCCAAGGCGCAGCCACCGCCCTGGTTCTGGCGGATCGGTGGCTGGTGCTCTCGCCTTGGATCCACGGGTTTTCAGCAGCACCCCACCTGAGGCGATCGCAGGAGATCAGGCGATTCAGCACTCCGGATGGCGAGGACGCTGATAGCTCCAGGCATTGCCCAACACCTTCTTCACGTACAACCGCGTTTCCGGATAGGGAATCGCTTCCACCCACAGCTCCGGCTCCTGGTGGCGCCGCTGCGGCTTCCAGCCCGCCACGGCGCCGGGCCCGGCGTTGTAACTGGCCACGGCCGCCAGCGGATCGCCACCCCACTGGTCGAGCAGGCCCCGCAGGTAACGGCTGCCCAGCTCGGCATTGCGGGCCGGATCCTCCAGGGCTTGGCCGCTGATCGCGCCGCCGGCCAGCTCCGCCGCCGTTTCGGGCATCAGCTGCATCAGTCCCGTCGCCCCCACCGCCGAACGCACCCGTGGGGTGAACCGCGATTCCTGCTTGGCCAGGCCCAGCAGCAACGTCACCGGCACGCCATGGCGCCGCCCCTGCGCCTCGAACACCTCCAGATAGCGGGGCGGATGCTGGGCTTGCTCCAGCTGGCTGACCAAATCGCAGCGATCGCCGCCCAACCGCAGCGCCGCCTGATCCAGCTGCCCCATGCCGAGCCAGTCATCCCCCACCCCCTGGCGCAGGCGCCCCTCCAGCAGCAGCTCCGGGCTGCCAGCAGCCGGCCGACCCGCCCGTTGCTGGCGCCAGGTCTCCCAGGCTTCATCGCGCAGATCGAGGCGCCAAAGCCGATCCAGCTGGGCATCGCCGCTGGCCCGCGGCTGCCAGCGGGCCACCACCTCGGGCATTCGGGCCGGATCCAGCCGCAGGTCGTCCTGCCCCAGCCGCAACGCCGCCCGCCAGCCGTAGTAGCCGCCCGGATGGTGCCGCAACAGCTGGCGCCAGGTGTCGGCGGCGGCGGCGGCTTGGCCCAGCTTCAGCTGGCTGAAGCCCAGCCAGCAGCGCTGTCGGGCCGCCAGCAGCGGCGGCAGCCGCGCCGGGTCGATGGCGCGCAGCAGGCGCTCGGCGGCGCTCCAGCGGTTGGCCAGCAGCTCGCTGCGGGCCAGTTCCCACTGCAGGTCCCAGCTGGCGGGATCGCTGGGTGCGCGCCCCCGCAGCGCCAGCGCGGCCTCCCACCGCGGCCCATCCGGCGGCGGCGGATTCGCGCCCACGACCGGGGGGCGCAGGGCCAAGGCCGCCACCGGCGCACTATCGCCCCAGGGCGCCGGCAACTGCCGCAGCTGGGCGGCGAGGGGGGCGTCCGCCTCATCCGCCAGCAGCCGCACCGCCGCGTCCGCCTCGCTCGCCTTGGGCTGCTGGCGCACCAGCTCCAGCAGCACCGTGATCCCCTGGCGGCGTTGCTCGCCGTCGCCATGCAGCAGCGCCTTGCCCAGCGCCAACTGGTCGGCGGCGGGGAGGGCCTTGGCCTGCGCCAAGCCAGCGCCCTTCGCCAGGCCATCGCCCTTGGCCAGGCCAGCCCCGGTGCCCAAACAGGCCATGGCCGCCTCGCCGGCGCCCACCTGGGCCAGGCCGCCGGCCAGCTGGCGCCGTTCGGCGGCGCTGGGCTTGCCTTGGCGGCACACCTCCACCAGCCGCTCCTGGGCCCCGGGCCAGCGGGGGCCCCAGCGGGCCAGGTGCAAGGCGCCGTTCAGGCGCTGCTCCGGGCTGTCGCTGGATTCCAGCGCCGCCGCCAGGGCGGCGGGATGGGCGGGAAAGCGCCGCAGCAACTGGCGCCGCAAGCGCGGCTGCGCGCGGCCGAGGCTGTAGAGGGCATCGGCGCTGGCGGGAGAATCCGGGAAGCGGTGCAGCAGCTGGCGCCACAGCGTCTCCGCCTGGCGGGGACGGTGGCGGGGCGCGGCGTTGAGGGCAGCCTGCGTGAGCCCCCCGGCCGCCAGCGGATCGCTGCCCCAACCCTGCCCCGCCAGCAGCGCCGCCCGCCGCTCCGGGTCGTCCGTGCGCCCCTGCAGCAGCAGGCTGGCTTCACGGCGCCGCCAGGGATCCGGCGACCAGCGGCGGATCCGCTCCAGGTCGGCGCTGGCGCTGAGCGGCGTGGGGGCCGGCAGCCGCTCCAGCAGGGTCCGCCCCGCCACGAGTGCCGCCAAGCTGCCAAGACAGGACAAGGCCAGCAGCTGCGGTAATCGGGGCAACGGCCCTCCTCAACGGTGGCACCATTGTGACCGCGCGTTGATCCCCGCCCTGCCCCGCCTGCCGTTGCCGCGCCTCCCCTGGCCGCCCTTATCGCCGCGGCGGCTCGGCCCCGACCATTGGCCGTGGCTGCCCCCGTGGCTGCGCCACCTGCCCGGGGCCGCCCAGCGCCGTCGCGCCTTGTTGGCCCTGAGCTTGGCCCTGCTGTGCTTCCTGCTGCGGCCCTGGCCACCCTTCCAGGCGCTGCCCGGCTGGTTGGTGGGGGCGCTGGGGATCTGGGCGACGTTCGAGCTGCTGCGCTGGGGCTGGCGGCCGGTGCGCTGGCGCTGAGCGAGGGGGCCTCCGCCACGCCCCCTTCCGCCCCGCCCAGCCCAGCCGCTTAAGTTGACGGCGCTTTGATTGAACGATGTGGCCGGGCTGGAAGCTACCGCTGGCGGCCAGGAGGCCATGGCTGCGATCGGTGCGCCGCTCGGTGCCGGCGCCGCGGGCTTCGGCACCGATGGCATCCGCGGCCGGGTCGGCACCCTGGTGACGCCGGCGCTGGCGCTGCAGGTGGGCTACTGGTGCGGCCAGGTGTTACCGCCCGATGGGCCCGTGGTGATCGGTACCGACTCGCGCAGCAGCGGGCCGATGCTGGTGGCGGCCCTGAGCGCCGGCCTGGCCGCGGCCGGTCGCGAGGTCTGGCAGATCGGCCTCTGCCCCACGCCAGCGGTGCCCGGCACGATTCGCCGCCTCGGCGCGGCGGGGGGCCTGATGGTGTCCGCCAGCCACAACCCCCCCGCCGACAACGGCATCAAGGTGTTTGGCCCCTCCGGCGCCAAGCTCGACCGCGGGCGTCAGCAGGCGATCGAGGCGGGCCTGCGCGGCGAGGATCCCCCCCTTAGCAGCGGCTTCCTCGGCACCGGCCGGGTGCACGAGCGCGGCGATCTGCTGCGCCACTATCACCAGGGGCTGCTGGAGAGCGTGGGCCCGTTGCGGCTGGAAGGCTGCCCGATCGTGCTCGACCTCTGCTGGGGATCGGCCACCGCCTGCGGTGAAGCGGTGTTCCGCGCCTTGGGGGCGGATGTGACCGTGCTGCACGGCCAGCCCGATGGCAGCCGCATCAACCAGCACTGCGGTAGCACCCACCTGGAGCCCTTACGCGAGGCGGTGCTGGCCCGAGGGGCCTCCATGGGCTTCGCCTTCGATGGCGACGCCGACCGCATGCTGGCGGTGGATGGCCGGGGGCGGGTGGTCGATGGCGATCGCATCCTTTACCTCTGGGGCTCGGCCTTGCGCGAGGCCAACCAACTGCCCGGCAACCGCATCGTCGCCACGGTGATGTCCAACCTGGGGTTTGAGCGGGCCTGGCAGGCCAGCGGTGGCGTGTTGGAGCGCACCCCCGTGGGGGATCAACACGTGCATGCCGCCATGGAGGAGCTGGGGGCTGGCCTCGGCGGAGAGCAATCGGGCCACATCCTCTCGGCCCTGCATGGCATGAGCGGCGATGGTCTGCTCACCGCCCTGCAGGTGGCCTCCCTGATCCAGGCCGGCGGCTCCAGCCTGGCGGACTGGATGGATGGCAGCTTCCAGGCTTACCCCCAAAAGCTGGTGAATGTGACCGTGCCGGATCGGCAGCGGCGCACCTCCTGGAGCAGCTGCGCACCGCTGCTCCAGGAGGTGGAGGCGGCGGAGCGGGCGATGGCCGGCGAGGGGCGGGTGCTGGTGCGGGCCAGCGGCACCGAGCCGCTGCTGCGCGTGATGGTGGAGGCGGCGGATGGGGCCCAGGTGGAGCACTGGACCAGCCACCTAGCGGCGGAAGCCGATCGCCTGCTGAACGCCGCCTGAGCCGCGGCGCCGCAGGGCTCCCAACGGCGAGCGCGACGGGTGACCGCAGCACTGGGGGAAAAAGGGGGAGAGCGCTCAGATGCGGCGAGCCAAGCGAGAGGACGGCGGCGGTGGCAGGGCGGTGCCAGCTGGTCCCCAGCAGCCCAGCGGGCTGGCCCTCAGGTCCGTCGGCGCCCCTGCTGCCAGCGCGCCAGCGGCAGCAGCACCACGCAAAGCACGCCGATGAGCGGGCCGGGCGGCAGGTTCACCGCCGGCAGCAGGGCGATGCCGAAGCCGGCCACGCTGATCACCAGACCCAGCAGGGCCGAGCGCAGCAAGGCCTGGCGCAGGCTTGAGGCCCCCTGCAGCGCCAACTGGGCCGGCGCGCCCATCAGGCCGATCACCAGCACCACCCCCACGGCCGTCATGGCGCTGACCACCGTGAAGGCGGTCACCAGGGTGAGCAGCAACCGCAGCCGTTGCACCGGCAGGCCCGCCCCCTGGGCGCCGCCCGGGTCCACGCCCAGGAATACCAGCGGCTCGTAGCGCAACACCAGCAGCGCCAGCACGGCCGCCAAGGCCAGGCTGGCCCGCAGCAGGTCCAGCGGCGTCGCCGCCAGCAGATCGCCGAACAGCACCGCCTCCAGGTCCACCCGGATGTGCAGCAGGGGAATCAGCAGCACCCCCAGCCCCAGGAAGCCCGCCAGCACCGTGTTGAGCACCGCCTCGTGGCCGCCGTCGACGGGGTCGCTGGCCTCATCGGGGCTGAGCCGTTCCGCCAGCAGGGCACCGGCGATGCCGCTAATGGCCCCCCCAACACTGGGTTCGCCCCCCAGCGCCACGGCGACCGCTAGGCCGGGCAACACGGCATGGGAGATCAGGTTGGCCTGGAACAGCCGGCGCTGCACCAGCAGCAGCGTGCCCACCAGCGGGCACAGCAGGCCGGTGAGCAGCGCCAGTAGCAGCGGCGCCAACCACCAGATCGGCGAAAGGGCGCTGGACACTGGGTTAACCGCAGGCGTGGGAGGCGATGCGCAGATCGCCGAGGGCCTTGCGCACGGCGGCGGGAGGTCCGGCCGCCAGCAGGTGGTGGTCCAGCACCAGCACCTGGTCGTAGGCATCCAGGTCGCTGCCCCAATCGTGGCTGCTGACCAGCAGGGTCAGGCCCGCGTCGCGCAGCTGGCCCATCACCTGAAGCAGGGCGGTGCGGGTGGGCGGGTCGATGGCGGCGCAGGGTTCATCGAGCAGCAGCACACTGCCCTGCCGCACGAGGGTGCGGGCCAGCAGCGCCCGTTGCTGTTGGCCGCCGGAGAGCTGGTCGAGGCGGCGGTCGGCCAGGGCCGCCAGGCCCACCCGTTGCAGGGCCGCCTCCACATCGCAGCAGCCGTGGCGGGCGCTGCTGAGACGACCGAGGGCCACCAGGTCGCGCACGGTGATCGGAAAATGCCAGGCGATCTCGCTGCGCTGCGGCATCAGGGCCAGGCGCTGACGGGCGCCGCGGGCATCGAGGGTCACCCCATCGAGGCGCAGCTCGCCGCTAAGGCGGGGGATCAGGCCCACCAGGGCCTGCAGCAACGTGCTCTTGCCGGCGCCGTTGGGTCCCACCAGGGCCGTCAGCGACGGGGTCGGGAGACTGAAGCTGACCGCGTCGAGCACCCGTTGGGTTCCGCGCCGCACGCTCAGGCCGGAGACATCCAGGGTCAGCGCAGGGATTGCGGCTGAACCAAGGCTAGACGCGGCTCGCTGGGAGAGCTTGTCTGGGTTCCGCGATGGGCCAGGGCGCTGATGGGCATGGAGCGGGTGTGGCGGCGGCAGGGGAGCGCGGACCAGACGCGACGGGGAATCGGGCCGACGGCCGGGGCGGGTCGGCGGCGCGGCACCTCGGGGCGCACCTCGGGGCGCACTTCAAGCCGCGGGGGCGGGCGGCTGGGGCGCCTGGCGCCGGCCGGTCTGGCGCTGCTGCTCCTCGGCGGTTGCCAGGGGCAGCGGCGCGAGGCGGTGGGCGGATCGACCGCGGTGGACCTGCCCCGGGTGGTGGCGGCCGATGGGGTGCTCTGCGATCTGGTCCGGCGTCTGGCGGCCGCGGATCTGACGGTGACCTGTCTGCTCCGCCCCGGGGAGGATCCCCACGCATTCCGCCCCACCCCCAGCCAGCGCCAGGCCCTGGCGAGCGCCTCACTGGTGCTGATCAATGGCTACCAATTGACCCCAGCGCTGGAACGGGTACCCGGGGCGGTGCCCTTGGCGGAGCGGGCGGTGCCCGACAGCCCTCGCCTGGAGGCCCCGCACCACCACGCCGAGGACTCCACCGCCAGCGCCGGGCTGCCGGCGTCTCCGCCCACGTCGGCTCCCCACACCCCCCTCCACCAGCCCTCGAACGCCCACGCCGGCGAACGGGATCCCCACGTTTGGCACGATCCGCGGCAGGCCCGGGCGCTGGTGGCGGCGGCGGCCCAGCGGCTGGCGGCGTTGCGGCCGCAGCGGAGCGCCGCCATCGCCGTCCGGGCCGAGCGGCTCGAACGGCTGCTGGAGTCTCTCGATCGCTGGAACCGCCAGCAGCTGGCCACGATCCCGCCGGGCCCGGCCGGCCAGCGGCCCACCTTGGCCACGGGCCATCGCGCCGCCGCCAGCCTGGCCCGTCGTTACGCCCTGGAGGAGCTGCCCCTGGTGGATGCCCACAGCAGCAGCGCCGTGTTGCGGCCCGAGGCGTTGCTGGAGGTGGTGGCCGTCTTGCGCCGCCGCCAGGTGCGGAGCCTGTTCACCGAGCCGGGGCCGCCCCCCCGGGCGCTGCTGCGCATCAGCCAGCTGGCCGGGGTGCCGATCAGTCCAGCGCCGCTGGTGCTGGATGGCCTGGCCCAGGGCGGCGGCGGTCGGCCAAGCCTGATGGCCACGTTGGTGGCCAACACCTGCGCGATCAGCGAGGGCCTCGGGGGCCGCTGTGATCGCCGGGCTGGTGCCGCCCTGATCCAGCGCTGGCAGAACGTGGGCGCCGCTGGCGGCGCGCCGGCCCAGGCCGCGGCCCCATGAGCCCAGGGCGAGGTCGCAAGGCCCGAGGGAGCTGCCCCCCGCAGCTGTGCGCGTGCCGCCGACGCTCAGGCCTGGGCCTGGGGGCGGTGCTGCTGGCGCAGGCAGGGTCTCGCTCCCGCCGGGCACGGGTTGTTCAGCTTCTGCTGGAGCGCCTCCTGCTGAAGCGTTGGCCCGTCGTTCCAGTCAGGGGGTTCGGCGGGGAGGGCTCGGCGGGCCGGGATCGGCCCCAGGCAAGCCCCGGCCAGGCACGCCATGGGAGCGGCGGCCCGGGGCGTCTCAGCCCGGGGAATCCTTGTCGGGGGAGGCCTCGTGGGCAAACCGCTGGTTGAGCTGCTGGCGCTCATATTCCAAACAGAGCATCTCCAGATGGTTGCAAGCCTGGGGCCGCATCGACGGATCCACCTGCTCCAGCACCGGTCCGGCCGGGATGCGCATCCGCATCACCATGCTGAGGGCGTCGAACAGGCGCACCTGGTCGTTCACCCAGCCCTGGTAGTCGGCCGCAAGCCGCAGCAGGGTGTCTTCGCTGACGCCCCCATGCCCCACCTGCTGGCGCAGCTCCTGCACCTGGGCCAGCCGCGCTGAACTCACCAGGGCATGGGCGGCGCCCAGGGCCGCCAGGGCATCGGCCGCCTCGCGGCGCAGCACCCGCAGATCGTGGTTGAGCACGGCCTTCTCAATCGAGACCGGACGTCGCAATGCCGGGGTGAGGGAGGTTGGGCCGGGGTCGGCTTCGGCCAGCGGGGCGGAAGCGACAACCTGCGGCGCCGAGTCCAACGGCTTCGGTGGCCCATGGCCCTGGCTGGCCGCCAGATCCTGGGGTCGGCTGTCTCCTGGGGAGGTTGGGGCCGATCGGCTGGCGGCTGGCGCAGGACCTGGGGGAGTGGCTGGGGCCGTGCCACCGCCTGCCAGGTCCGTTGTCGCGGAGCCCATCAGGGCTGGTGTGACCTCGGCCGCGCCAGTGGCGACTCCGGTCAGCAGCCGCTCCCCCCAGCCCAGCAGCAAGCGACCAAGGCGCAGGCGGAGCGGCTGGAGGGGAGAGGACATCGACAACGACCTGAATCCCTTCCACTTTGGGCGCCGTGTCCAGGGGTCCGTGGGCTGGAACCCCTCCGCGGCGATTCGGGTCCCCGTCGCGGCACGCCAGCGCGGCCCTCAGAGGCGTAGGGCCCACCCGGAGGCGGCCTGCGCCATCGCAGCCAGCTGGTTCTTCAACAGAACCGCTGACCGCCTCCAGCCCCTTGGGGAAGGACGCTCTGAAGAACCGGTGTTGCCCGCCGTTGGCGCTGGCCCCACCGCGTGTTGGCTCAGCGCAGCCGCTGGGCCAAGGCCTCGCGTCCGCGTTGCAGCACGGACTCCGGCAGGGTGATGTAGCCGAGTGAGGGGGCGATGGCCTGGGCTTCGTTTGAGAGCGTGAAGCCGAAGACCCGGCGGAACGTTTCGAGCTTGGCGGGGTCGCTGTTGCGCTCCGGCAACAGCACCCAGGTGAAGCTCACGATCGGATAGCCCTGCCGTGGGTTGGGCTCCCGCCCCACCAGCTCCTTGTCCAACTGGATCGCCGCCAGGGCGGCTTGGCTTTCGCTCACGCCGGGTCGCTGGCGTTGGCCGGAGGCATTGCTGAGGGCCGCGGCCTGCAGGGGTTCTTTCACAAAAGAGGCCTCCAGGTAACCGATGCCGCCGCGCAGTTGGCGCAGCTGGGCGGCAACGCCTTCGTTACCCTTGGCGCCGATGCCGCTGGGCCAGGCGATCAGCTTGCCTTGACCAGGGCTCTTGGCCCAGGCCGGGCTGATCGCCGCCAGATGGGCGGTGAAGTTGCTGGTGGTGCCGGAGCCATCGGAGCGATACACCACAGTGATCGGCTGGGCGGGGCAGCCGAGTTGCGAGAAGTTGGTGATGCGGCCCTGGAAGATGCCGACCAGTTGGTCCTGGGAGAGGCTGAGCGCACAGCCCGGCAGGTTGTAGGCCAACGCGATCGCCCCCGCGGTGAGCGGCAGCTGCACCACGCCCTGACGCGCCTTGCTGCGTTCGGCGGCGCTGAGCGGCACATCGCTGGCGCCGAAATCGACAGTGCCGGCCAGGAACTGGCGCACTCCGGCGCCGGAACCGACCGATTGATAGTTCACCTGAACCCCTTTGCTGGCCAGTTGTTGGAACCAGCGCTGATAGATGGGGGCGGGGAAGGAAGCCCCGGAGCCGTTTAAGCGTGGCGCGGAGGAACAGCTGTCCAGCAGGGTGGTCCCAGCGCCCACAAGGACCCATGCGGCAAGCCGCTTGGGCAGGCGGGAGCCGGGGAGAGGGGGGGTGGCCATCGCAGCCTGCGGCTTGGAGCGCTGGAGCATCTGGGCGATGGTGGGGGCGAGCATGGACCGCGTGGCGAAGGTGTCGGCCCAAGCGGCTGGGCCTGGATCCCGTTCAACCCGAGATCCCGAAACAGGCCGGCCGGGCCCACTAGCCAAGCCAGGCCTCAGGCGGCACCTTAGGTGGCGCGGATCGGGCTCCCATGGGCGGCTACCACCAGTGGAGTGTGATGCTCACAACAGCACGCGTGCGCCGACCCCGCTGGCTGTCGGACAGCGGCAGGCTCACCTCCGACCCACGCCGGGCCCTGCGGTTGATGTCGGCGGAGGTGGCGGCCCAGCGGTTGCAGGCCTTTATCCGCTTACGCGGCTGGGAACTCAGCCGCCTGGAGCGCTTTCAACTGGTGCCGGCGCCCGAGCTGGAGGAGATCAGGCCAGGCGGTCGGCCGCCCTTCGGCGCCCAGGGGCCCTGGCGCGGCGGAGAGTCCCAGCGCCTCAGCGCCTGAACTCCCTTGCGCCGCCAGAGCCTTAGCGCTCCACTCGCAGCGGCGACCCCGACGCTTCGCTGACCCCGACGCTTCGCCACTGCAACGGTCTCGCCGCTGCAACGGTCTCGCCGCTGCAACGGTGTCGCCGCTGCAACCCACGCCCCTGAGCCGAGCGCAGGCCCCCAGGCCATCGCTTCCAGGCGGGGAACCCGAGCCTGGCAACCCCTGGTGCGTCCCCCCTCTGATGGGGAAGGAATGGCGGTCACAGGAAGGTGGCGGTGGCCCCAGGCGGTCGCTGCTCCTCCGGCAGGTCGCGCAGCAGGGTGAAGTCTTCAAAGCTGAAGCCTGGACCGACCGCGCAGCTCACCAACGTCCAGGCGCCCAGGCTGCGGGCCGCCTGCCACCAGCGCGCCGGCACCACGACCATCGGCTCTGCCTCGAGATCCTGCCGGGGCGCGTTCAACAGGTGGCGCCGCGGCGATCCGCCCGCGGGGGGCAGGCAGAGGAGCTCCAGGGCGGCACCGTCGAGAAACTGCCAGACCTCATCAGCGCCGGTCACCCGGTGCCAGAGACTCGACTGCCGCTCCTCAAGCAAAAACAAGATGGTGGTGAGGCCGCTGCGGCTGGCGCCGTCCTGGCGGGTCACCACCAGGGAGCTGCGATGGCATTCGCGGTACCAACCCCCTTCGGGGTGGGGCTGCAAGGCAAATCGCGCGATCAGCTCCTTCGCTTCCGGTCCGGCGGCGGCAGTCATGGTGGTGCGGGCTCTAACGCATCGCCCAGCCTGAACCCCCAGCGTTGAGGTCCGACCAGCTGGGCGGCGGACCAGCGCTAGGGAACCGCTTCTCGCCGCTTTGGCATACCCGCTGGAAACCCCTGCGGCAGCCAAACGCGATGAAAACTCCTGGCCCCGACCTCGCGACACCCAACTGGGCGAAGACGCTCACCACTCCCGCGAGATCAACGGCGTTCAGATCATCGCCACGCTCAGGAGCGTGGCCATGAAGGCGCTGGGGCTGGGTGGGTTCTGGTCCATCACCGAAGCGCTGGCCGCCTTGGCCCACGACATCAAAGGTTGACGGACAGAGCCGGGCTGGCGAGAACCAGCTCAGACACAAAGCTCGGCCTGACTTCTCATGTGCCCCTGGGCGATCACCGGCCGGCGTGATGGCAAGCCGTTTCAGCACGTCAATTATTTCATCACGACCCTGCGCACCAGTCCAAAAGGGTTGCTCAGGCTGGTGTGGCAACGCCGGGCGAGCTGGTCAACCAAGTCAGAGAAGCCGGTGGGTCATGTTGAGAGCTTTGCGCGCTGATCACAACCACCCGCAGGCCGGCCCGTTTGAGGATTTCGGCCTCATACAGTGTGTACCAGGCAATGTGGACAGGGTGGCTGGGTGAGGCTTGTGCTATGAATTAAGGCAGAGTTTCGGCCAAGGGGCCTGACACCCTCGTGACGCAGGAAGAACACAGTAGAGCCTCTGTGTGGCCACACACACCTGCAACATACCTCTTTTAGGGGGGCATTCGTCATGATGAATACACTCGAAAGGGACTCCATTGCTCTTGGCCTGCTGGCAATCAAACCGCGCACTTCCCCCTACCCTCTTATTCGGGTCGGGGGCGACACTGACGGGGCCTATTTGTGCCCAGACGACCTGCAGGGTATTGATTACTGCATTTCTCCTGGCGTTTTTCGCTATAAGAGGTTCGAGGATCAGCTGCTTTTAGAGCATGGAATAAAGAGCATTTTGATTGACCCTAGTATCGATCTAGGCGATCTGGAGACCCCTCTGATGCCTGGTCAAACCTTTTTAAAGAAGTGGCTCGGCCCAGTCTCCACCGCTGATGCCGTCACCCTGGAGAGCATTGTTCGTGACCATTGTGGCGCTGCCAAAGGTGATCTGATCCTGCAGATGGATATCGAAGGGAGTGAGTATCAATGCCTGTCCACATGCCCAGAGCAGATTATCAATAGATTCCGCATTATTGTAATTGAGTTGCACACGTTGAGAGATGTCATCAGGCCATGGCGTGGTTACGGTCGCCTGATCCTGCGGAGTTTGAATCGGCTTGCCCAGACCCACGTCTGTGTACATTTGCACCCAAATAATTGGCAACCGGCCATCCAGGTTCCTGGTACTTCGATCCAGGTTCCTGGAATTGTGGAGTGTACATTCTTGCGGCGCGATCGTTTTGCTCCCGCAGCAGCAGCATCTGAGCGACTCTCTGACAAGTCATTTGTGCCCTTGCCCCATCCATTAGACATCGTGAATGTACCGGACAAACCGCCGTTGGAAATGGGACCATCTTGGAATCGAACCGATCTTGAATTTTTGTCCGAGTTGCGATCAACGAGGGCCAGGAGGGTCCTGTCTATTTTCCTGAACGAACTACGAAGCATCGTCCCAAGGCCTAATCCCTGACGATCGGCTGCCTCCTATCTACGCCGAGCAGCAGCTTGAACCATTTAATTCCACTTCTTTACCCATTACCTTCAGAGCAGAGATGAGGCATGTCATCTTTATCGCCAGCGCGGTTGAAGATGGCGGCCCTGGTGTTCAGCACCCGACCCTGGGAATCCAGGATCGACTGGTTGAAGTTGAAGCCGTTGCGGATGGCGGCCCTGGTCTGCTTCGATGCGCTGCTGCCCCTGGGGGATGCGGCCCTGCAGCGGCGTTCAAGCGAAGCGATCGGCGCTTGGTGGAGCGGGCCGCGGCGGAGATTTGAGCCAAAAACCCCAGCCCAAGTCGCTACAGCAGCCGAACACGCAAAAGCCCCCCGCCGCAGCGGAGGGCTTGCTTCCGGGCGAAATCCCGGAGATCAACGGTTGGCCGATCAGCCGATCGCCGGGGCGGTCAGAGCCACCGGGGTGGCTTCGGCGGAGGCCAGGTCGAGGGGGAAGTTGTGAGCATTGCGCTCGTGCATCACTTCCATGCCCAGGCCGGCGCGGTTGAGGATGTCGGCCCAGGTGTTCAGCACCCGACCCTGGGAATCCAGGATC
>JBKCTK010000233.1:0-6606 GCA_046319055.1 Synechococcaceae cyanobacterium | reverse complement strand
AGCTCGGAGCCGATGCGCCGCAGGGTGTATTCGTTCAGGTCGCCGCCGGCGTGGGCCTCCACCTGCTGCCTGAAGGCGCCCTGCACCCGATGAACGGCCGCCTCATCCCACACAAATTCGTTGTCGGGGTCGAGGTCGAGGGTCAGCTGGCTGTCGTCGGCCACCAGGTCGCCATCCTCCACCCGGGCCGTGAACAGCCGGACGTGCCGGGTGGTGGACTTGAGCAGGGTGTCGTCCATGGCTGGGCGTGTGGGCTGGGGTGACCGTCCGGCGACTCTAGGAAGCCTGGCGGCGCCCGAGGCCGGCGCCGGACTAGGTTGCCCGCACTTTCCTGCCAACCATGCGCGTCGCCATCGCCGGAGCCGGGCTCGCGGGCCTCGCTTGCGCCAAATATCTCTGTGATGCGGGTCATACGCCGGTGGTCTACGAAGCCCGCGACGTGCTCGGCGGCAAGGTGGCGGCGTGGCAGGACGACGATGGCGACTGGTACGAGACGGGGCTGCATATTTTCTTCGGTGCCTATCGCAACATGCGCCGCCTTTTCGCTGAGTTGAACATCGAAGATCGGCTGCAGTGGAAGAGCCACTCGATGATCTTCAATCAACGGGATGTGCCCGGCACCTACAGCCGTTTCGAGTTTCCTGATCTGCCAGCACCGATCAATGGTGTGGCCGCGATCCTCGGCAACAACGACATGTTGAGCTGGCCTGAGAAGATCGCCTTCGGCCTAGGTTTGGTGCCGGCGATGTTGCGGGGCCAGGCTTATGTGGAGGCTTGTGATCAGTACAGCTGGACTGAATGGCTGCGGCTCCACAACATCCCTGAGCGCGTCAACGACGAGGTGTTCATCGCCATGAGCAAGGCGCTCAACTTCATCGACCCAGACGAGATCTCCAGCACCGTGGTGCTGACGGCCCTGAACCGTTTCCTACAAGAAACCGATGGTTCCCGCATGGCCTTCCTCGATGGCAATCCTCCCCAGCGCCTCTGCGAACCGTTGGTGGCCTCAATCCGCGAGCGGGGCGGTTATGTGAAGCTCAATGCGCCGCTGCGCCAGATCCGCACCACCGCTGATGGCCGGGTGAGCGGCTTCCGGATCGGCGGCATCCGCGGCCAGGCCGGCGAGGAGGTCGAGGCGGACGCCTACGTGAGCGCCATGCCGGTGGATCCGCTGAAGCTGTTGTTGCCCGACTCCTGGAAAGCGTTGCCCTACTTCCAGAAGCTCGATGGTCTCAATGGCGTTCCTGTCATCAACATCCATATCTGGTTCGATCGTAAACTCACTGAGATCGACCATCTGCTGTTCAGCCGCAGCGATCTCCTCAGTGTCTATGCCGATATGAGCAACACCTGTCGGGAGTATGCCGATGCCGATCGTTCCATGCTGGAGTTGGTGTTCGCGCCGGCCAAAGATTGGATCGGTCGGCCGGATGAGCAGATTATCGCCGCGACCCTGGAGGAACTGAAACGTCTGTTCCCAACGCATTTCACGGGGGAGAACCCCGCCATCGTGCGCAAGTGGGTCGTCGTCAAAACGCCGCTGTCGGTCTACAAAACGGTGCCCGGCTGCCAGCAGCTGCGGCCGGATCAAACCAGCCCGATCGCCAACTTCTTCCTGGCCGGCGACTTCACCATGCAGCGCTATTTGGCCTCCATGGAAGGCGCGGTGCTCAGCGGCCGGCTCTGTGCCGAGGCGGTATCGGGCTGGTTGGCCGATCCCGCTGCCCAGCGGCCCAGCGTTGGCTTGGCGGCGGTGTGACGGTGGTGGCCGCTCTGCCCAGCCTGGATGAGGCCTATGAGGTCTGCCGCCAGGAGACCGCCCGCTGGGCCAAAACCTTCTATCTCGGCACCCTGTTATTGCCTGCGCCGAAGCGCCGGGCGATCTGGGCCATCTACGTGTGGTGTCGCCGCACCGATGAGCTGATGGACAGCCCTGAAGCCCAGGCGCTGCCGCCGGCCCAGTTGCTGCAGCGCTTGGACAACTGGGAGGAGCGCACCCGGGGCTTTTTCCGGGGCCAGGTTGGCGATGGGCTGGATCTGGTGATGGTTGACACGATCAGCCGCTATCCCCAGCCCGTGCAGCCCTACCTCGACATGATTGAGGGGCAGCGCATGGATGTGCAGCAGCATCGCTATGACGACTTCGAGGATCTGCGCCTTTACTGCTACCGGGTTGCCGGCACCGTGGGATTGATGACCCAGGCGGTGATGGGCCTCGACCCGGCCTACACCACTGCGCCTTGGAGCGCACGACCGGACCCCACCGACGCGGCCCTGGCCCTGGGGATCGCCAACCAGCTCACCAATATCCTGCGGGATGTGGGTGAGGATCGCAGTCGCGGTCGCATCTATCTCCCCCAAGCCGACCTGCGCCGCTTTGGCTACAGCGAGGCTGAGCTGATGGCCGGCACTGTGAATGATTCGTGGCGGGCGCTGATGGCCTTCCAGCTGGAGCGGGCCCGGGAGTGGTTCCGCCGCTCCGAGGCCGGCGTGCGCTGGCTCTCTGCCGACGCGCGCTGGCCCGTGTGGACCTCGCTGCGGCTGTACCGCGGCATCCTCGATGTGATCGAGCGCCACGATTACGATGTGTTCAACCGCCGTGCCTTTGTGCCCACCGCCGGCAAACTGCTCGATTTGCCCCTCTCGTTTTTGTTAGCCCAGGTGCATTGAAACGGGGCGGTCCGCGTGTCAGTCCGCGGCGACCAGCCAGCCCAGCAGGATTGGGTTGACCCGCTCCGGAGCCTCATCGTGAGGGCAGTGGCCCAGGCCTTCCAGCACCCGCAGTTCCCGGATGCAGGCAAAGCTCTCGGCCCAGCGCCGCGCTTCGGTGGGATCCTCCCAAGGGTCTTGGGCTCCCCAGAGCATCCGCACCGGCAGGCTCAGCCCAGCCAGCAGATCCGGGGCCAGATGGTCATTGAACAGGTTCACGAAACCTCGGAAGCTCTCCAGCGCCCCCGGGTCGCGGGTGGGGCTGAGCAGGATCTCCACCAACTCGTCGTCAACATTGGCGCCGCTGGGGTAGGCCTTCTGGAGCACCGCGCGCACGGCGGCAGGGCGGGCGAGCAGCCGGAACAGCCATGCCAGCAGCCAGCGTTGGCGCACCGCCTGCTTGAGCAGAGGTCGACCAAGCCGCTCCCAGGGGGGCAATGCCAGCACCCGCTTGTCATCGAGTGTGCGCTGGGCGCAATCGATCAGCACCACCTGGGAGGCTGGCGTGCCGCGGGCCTGCAACAGTCGGGCCGTGTTGAGCGCGACGACAGCGCCGATGGAGTTGCCGATCAGATGCAATCGGCGTGAAGGCGGCCCGCTGCCGTTCTGGCCGAGGGAGAGACCGTGATCATCGAGAAACGCCAGCAACTGGTCGGCCCAGAGGTCGAAGCCATAGGGCACGCTGCCAGGTAAGTCGGTCTCACCCTTGAGGCGAGAGGGGGGTTTAGCGCTCGCACCAAAGCCCAACAGGTCGAGGGCAAAGACCTCGGCCTGCTGGGACAGCACCGGCAGGGTGTGGCGCCAATGGCCGAGGCTTGCCCCGAATCCATGGATCAGGACCACGACATCTTCGGCCGCCGGATCACCGGCCTGGCAGAAGCGGATGCGTTGACCCTTCCAGATCCAATCGGACTGTGGCAACACCGGTGGGGGATCAGACCCCGACGGTCTGATTGGCGAGCAGAGCCTTCAGTTTGGCCAGCTCACCGGCCCAGCGGGGATCTGGGGCTCCCTGGTCGACCGTGTCGGCGTGGACCACCTTGTTGGAGGGGGCGCGGCGGCTGGTGGGGGCTGGCTGGTTGCCACGGCGCTCGTTGCTGGCGCCGGAGCCGGAGCGGGCCTCGCGGCGCTCGGAGATCTCAATCCGCAGGCTGTTGCCGCCGAAGCTGTGGCCGTTGAGTTGCTCAATCACCGCTTCCGCCAGCTTCATGTCGTCGACGTTGGCGAAACCAAAGCCGCGGCAGGCACCTGTTTCACGGTCGGTGACGGGCTTGAAGCGCACCCCCTCACCGAAGCCGTTGAACAGAGCCTCCAGCTCCTTGGCATCAAAAGTCTGCGGCAGGTTGCCGACATAGAGACGAACGCTCATGGCAGGGGAGGGAATGCGGTTGAAGAGAACTTTGCAGGCGGTCGAATCACGCCAGTGCCAAGTGAAGTTAATCACACCGCTCCCCCCGCCGCGCCAGCCACTGGCGGGCGCAGGTCAGCACCTGCTGGTGATGGCCGGGGTCGGTGGCTGCCGCGGGCAGGCGCCCGAAGGCCCGCTCGCGGGTCAGATGCTGGAGCAGCAGCCCCAGCCCTGGACCGGGCTTGAGGTCGAGTTCCCGTTGCAGCAGGGCGCCGTCCAGGGGGGGGCGCGGATGGAACAGGGGATCCTGAGGATCGCGCCAGCGGCGCAGCGCGGCCAGGGCCTCATCGGCCTCCAGCTGCGGCATCAGGGCCGGCAGATCCGCCTCCAGCTCCCGCTGCAGGGCAAGGCGCTCCGTCTCGTCGAGAGCGGCCAGGCGCGGCGGCGAGCCGCCGTGAGGGGGAGCGCTCAGCGGCGCCCCAGCCGCCCCATCCCGAGATGGCTCCAGGGCGATCTGCTCCAGGCGCCGACGCCAGCGCCGCAGCCCCCGGGCCCGTTGCTGCAGCCGACGGCTCGCCCGCAGGGCCTCGAGATCCTCCCCATCCAGCACCGCCGCCAGGCGGGCCAGGGGAAGGGCCCAGGCCTGCTCCTCCGGGCTGAGGCCGCGGCGGCTGGCCCGATTCTGGGAACAGCGCCGCAGGGCCGCCGCTGATGGGCTGTCAGCTCGGGTCGGCAACAGCCCGGCCGCCCAGGCCCTGGCCAGCCCCCGCTCCCCCGCGGGTGTCGCGGCGATCCGCTCCAGCTGCGCCAGCACCCGCTCGGCGGCGACGGAGCGCAGCAGGCTGTGGTGGGCGCGGATCCAGCCCCAGGTGCGCGGTTCGATGGCGAAGTCCAGCTCGCTGGCCAGGCGAATGCCGCGCAGCAGCCGCAACGGATCGTCCAGCAGGTTGGCCTCGCTGAGGGCGCGCAGCCGCCGGCTCTCCAGATCCGCCAGTCCACCGAGGGGATCCACCAGCCGATGGGGGGCATCCAGCGTCAGGGCCATGGCGGTCACGCTGAAATCCCGGCGGCCTAGATCCGTCTCCAGATCCGGGCCCATGCGGCGCGCCAGATCCACGGTCCAGCCCCGCAGCACCAACCGGGCGATCGAGCGCTCGCCATCCAGCACCACCGGGCTGCCGCCCAGGCGCCGCGCCAACGCTCGGCTCAGGGCGATCGCGTCGCCGGGCACCACCAGATCGAGATCCGGCCGCTCCAGCTGTCGGCCCAGCAGACCATCGCGCACCGCTCCCCCCACCAGGGCTGACCCGGCAGGTAGGGCCGCGAGGGGCAACGGCCAGCCCGCCGGATTCAGGGCTGACCACAACCGTCCGACTTGACCCCGCGGCAATCCGGGCACAATTGGCGCCTGGTTGGTCCGGGGTGGCATGTGCATCTGCGTCGATTGCCACTGGGTCGACAGCTGCCAGGCCTACCACGCGGTCGAGCGTCAGCATGGCGTTCCCCACTTGAGCCGGGCCCCGGCATTTCGCCCCCAGGCGCCCCGCATCCATGTGCAGGTGCGAGACCTGCCCGCTGGTCAGGTGGGTGTGGAGTGGGATGTGCGGGCCTGCCCTGATTTCTGGGCCGACCCGGGCCGCTGGCAACGCCTGCGGCCCCAGGAGGCGCTGCCCACATGAGCGCTCCCCCTCCGTGCCGGTGGCTGTTGGCCTTGCACAGCTCTAGCGACAGTCTCGGCATCGGCCTTCAGGCCCTGCCGGTCGATGGCGCCTGCCCGGAGCCGCCCCGCGTGGCGGCGTTCCCCTTGGGGCGGTCCCTGGCCAATGCCTTGCTGGGCTGTGTGGAAGCGGTGCTGCCGGCGCCGCGCTGGCGCGAGCTGGGGCGCCTGGCTGTGGCGATCGGGCCGGGTGGCTTTACCGGCACGCGCCTCACGGTGGTGATGGCGCGCACCTTGGCCCAGCAGCTGGCCTTACCCCTGGATGGCATCGGCAGCTTCCCGCTGATGGCCCGCCGGCTGCTGCGCAGCGGGGGCCCGGAGCTGGCGCCGGGGTTCTGGCTGATCCAGGAGCTGCCGCGCCGCGGCCTGGTGGCAGGTCTGTATGGCGCTGATCCCTCCGTGCCGGAAGGCGTTCGGGAGTGGAGCCCGCCGCGGCTGTATCCCGATCCCAACGGCTTGGCCGAAGTGGAGCGCCAGGCTGGGCTCGGCCGGCAAGCGCCCCGCTTACCGGCCGAGCCCAGCCTGCCGGCGGATGTGTTGGGACTGCTGGAGCTGGCCCAGCTGGCGGCCCAGGGAGACCGCTCAGCTCCCTGGCAGACCGTGCTGCCGCTGTACCCCACCAGTCCGGTGGCCTTGGGCTGATGGCGCGCACCGCCCTACCGCGTCGCACCGAGCGCCGGCGCCGTCGCCAGGCCGTAACCTCCCGCCCCACGGGCTGCGCCAGCGCGCCCCTGCCGAGACCGCCGCGGCGCCGTCGGCCCCACTCCCGCTCGGGCGGGCGCTTGTGGGGCAAGCTGTCGCTCACCCTGATGGCGCTGGGCCTGCTCTGGCT
>JBKCTK010000232.1:0-2998 GCA_046319055.1 Synechococcaceae cyanobacterium | reverse complement strand
GATAAGATGAGCCTTTTATGGTTTTGTCGAGCGCGGCCCGGGAAAATCGGATGATCCGAGGCCGGTTTGCCGGCATAAACTCCCCCCACGGCGACAGCGACAGGCAAGAGCCAAGACGGAGCCCCAACTCACCCCAGGCCTTCCTCCGGCAAGGTGGGCACATCCTTCAGGCGTTCATTCAGCTGCATCGCCATCGACTGACGGCCAACAGCCAGCACTTTCAACGTGTCCTCGTGCATGCGCAGTTGGGCATCAGCCACCTGCATGCCGCGGACCAGCTCCTTGATCTCATCGGGGAGGGAATTGAGATCGTAACGACGACCTTCGAAGGTGAGCACCGGTGCGGCGTTGGGGTCCTGGTTGGTCACGGAAGCCATGGGAAGACCGAGGCACAATAGGCACGCCAGCGCCGGGTGAATCAGGCCTGAATCGGATCCAGATGGATGAGCTGCCGTTCACAGAGCTCGCGGTAGCGACCGCCGCTGCCCATCAGCTCCGCATGGCTGCCCGCTTGCACGATCTGCCCGGCTTCCAGCACCAAAATGCGATCCGCCTCCTGCACGGTGGACAGCCGATGGGCGATCACCAACACGGTGCGACCCCGCATCGCTTGCTCCAGGCCCCGCTGCACCGCCTCCTCCGCTTCGGCATCCAGAGCGCTGGTGGCCTCATCCAGCAGCAGCACCGCGGGGTTGCCGAGCACGGCCCGGGCGATGGCCAGGCGCTGCAACTGGCCGCCGGAGAAGTTGCTGCCCCGCTCTTCGATGCGGCTGTCGTAGCCGCAGGGCAAGGCTTCGATGAAGTCTGCCGCATTCGCCAGCCGGGCCGCTTCCCGAATTTGGTCTGACGACGCGGGGCGCCCGAAGGCGATGGCCTCGGCCACGCTGCCGGAGAACACCGTGGACCGCTGCGGCACCAGGGCCACCGCCTGGCGCAGATCCCGGGCCCGCAGGTCCGCCAGATCCTGGCCATCGAGGAGCACCTGGCCGTGCTGGGCGGTGTTGAAGCGCAAGAGCAGCGAAAACAAGGTGCTTTTGCCGGCTCCAGAGGGGCCCACCAAAGCCACCCGGTGCCCCGCAGGCACCGAGAGATTGATGCTGCGCAGCACCGGTCTGGCGGGGTCGTAGCCGAAGCACACTTCACGCAGCATCAGCTCCCCCCGCACCCCCGCCAGCGACCTGGCACCGGGCCGATCCAACGGCTCCACCGGCTCCAGCTCAATCGCCCGCAGGCGCTGCAGGGAAGCCTGGCCCTGCTGGAACTCGTTGAAATTGGTGGTGAGGTGGGAGATCGGATCGATCAGCATCAACAGGGCGGTCACATAGCTGCTGAAGTCTTGACCGCTCAATCCGTGGGACTGAATCCGCCAGGCCCCCAGCAGCAGCACCGAAAGGATGCCGGCAGCCTCGATCAGGCCGACCACAGGATGTTGCAACGCCAGCAGCCGCAAGGTGCGGGAGCGGGCGCGGCGATGCAGGTCGATCTCCTGATCAAAGCGCTGCTGCAACCAAGGCTCCGCCGCGAACGCCCGCACCAGGGGCAGGCCGCCGATCGCCTCGCCCAGCAGGGCCGCCAGCTCACTGACTTGTTGCTGGCTGCGTTCCGCCGCCGCCATCACCCGAGCGCCGAACAAGCTCACCAGCACGGCCACCAGCGGCGCCAGCAACAGGGTGGCCATGGCCAGCACGGCATCCAGCCAGACCATGTACCCCAGTACCGCCACCAGCTGCAGCAAGCTGGGGGTGGTGTCTTGGATGGTCTTGTAGATCACCTCCCCCACCCGGTCCGCGTCCTCGGTGAGGCGATAGGTGAGGTCGCCAGCGGAAAGCTTCTCCAGGGCGCCGAAATCGAGCCGCTGCAGCCGGGCGAACAGGCGGTGGCGCAGATCCTGGGTGATGCCCAACGCCGGGCCCGCCAGCAGGGTGTCCTGGCCGAACTGGGCTGTCTTCTGCACGAGGAAGACCGCCATGGCCGCCAGCACCCAGCGCAGCACCGCCTGAAAATCACCGGCACCGATCGCCGGGATCAGGCGACCCGCCAGCGCCGCCAGCAGCGGATAGCAGGCGACACACACCACCGAGCAGAGGCCCCCCGCCAGCAGTTGGCGCCGATAGGGCTTCAGCAGCGGCAGCAATCTGCGGAAGCCGACCGGCAAAGATGCAAGCATCAAGGAACCCTAGACCCCGGCATGAAGCTGGATCAGTTCCTCAAATGGAGCGGCGCCGTGGCCACCGGCGGCGAAGCCAAACTGCGCATCCAGGCGGGGGATGTGCGGGTGGAGGGCGCGGTTGAGACCCGGCGCGGCCGGCGCCTGGACGGCGGTGAACGGGTGCTGATCGATGGCCGTGAGCTGGTGGTGCCGCCCCTGGCCGACCACAGCCCCGCTGGCGGCCCCGGAGGGGGACCCTCAACGCCGTAGCGTGCCCCGATCGTTCGTCCTGAGGTGCCGCCGGTGAGCAAGAGCGTGATCGCTGGCAACTGGAAGATGCACATGACCTGTGCGGAAACCCGCGACTTTGCGGCAACCTTCCGGCCGCTGATCGCCGACCTCCCGCGCGATCGCCAGGTGATCATCGCCCCGCCATTCATGGCGATCCCCACCCTCAGCCGCCACCTGGCTGGCACCAATGTGTTCATCGCCGCCCAGAACGTGCACTGGGAGGACAAGGGCGCTTACACCGGCATGGTCTCAGCGCCGATGTTGGTGGAGCACGGTGTCACCCACGCGATTGTGGGCCACAGTGAACCGCGCAAGTACTACAGCGAGACGGATGAGCAGATCAACCTGCGCGCCCGCACCGCCCAGCACCACGGCCTGGTGCCGATTCTCTGCGTTGGCGAAAGTCTCGACCAACGCGAGTCGCGCGAAACCGAACGGGTGATCCACCGCCAGGTGGAACAGGGGCTGGAGGGCGTGGATCCGCTCAGGCTGATCGTGGCCTACGAACCCATCTGGGCCATCGGCACCGGCAAAACCTGCGCCGCCGAGGAGGCGGAC
>JBKCTK010000231.1:0-14672 GCA_046319055.1 Synechococcaceae cyanobacterium | reverse complement strand
GCGGTGTAGGGAGCGGCGAACAACTCACCACCGTCGTCACCCACCTCAAATCGAAGGGCAGCAGCGCCGGCGGCATTGGCGATGCCGACGCTGGCGATGGCCAGGGCCTCTCCAACGGCAGCCGCACTCGCGCTGCCGCGGAACTGGCCGACTGGCTGGCCTCTTCGCCCACCGGCCTCAACGATCCGGATGTGTTGATCTTGGGCGATCTGAACAGCTACCTGAAGGAAGATCCGATCACCACCCTGGCGGCTCGGGGGTACCAGAGTCTCTACGGCCCTGAATCGTATTCCTATCAGTTCAATGGCCAGTGGGGATCTCTGGACCACATGCTGGCCAGTTCCAGCCTCGCTGCCCAACTGGGAAGCGCCCGGAAGTGGTGGATCAACAGCGATGAAGCGGTCGTGCTGGATTACAACACCGAATTCAAATCAGCCTCACAGATCAGCAGCTTCTACAACGCCGATCCCTTCCGCAGCTCCGACCACGATCCGCTGCTGGCTGGCTTTCTGCTGAATCCCTCCAATCGTGGTTCGGCCGGCTTCAGCATCAGCGGCTCCTCGGCGGTGGGCCAGACGCTCATGGCAACCCTGGTGACTTCCGATCCCGATGGGGATGGTGCGTTTGCATACTGCTGGCAGACCTCGCTCAATGGCAGCGACTGGACGATGGTGGGCACGAACAGCGGTAGCTACAGCATCGCCCCAGCCGATGAAGGCAAACAGCTGCGGCTGCTGGTCTCCTACACCGATCTCAGGGGCTTTGCTGAAGCCGTCAGCGTGGCAGCCGACCCGGTTGCCCTCATGCCCGATCTGACGATCAACGCCCTCACACCATCCCAGAGCGAAGGTTCCATCGGCTCCACCCCCTTCGCCTTCCAGATCAGCCGCTCCGGCGATCTCAGAGGCAGCAGCCGCGTGGCCTGGGTTGTGGAAGGCAGCGGCAGCAATCCCGCCAGTAGCGCTGACTTCGCCCTCAATCAATGGCCCAGTGGCTCAGCCAGCTTCACGGCAGGGCAAGACAGCCTCTGCATCACCATCCCGGTGATGGCGGATCGCACGGTGGAGCCGGACGAGAGCTTTCGCGTGCTGCTCAGCTCCGCCAGCAATGGCCGGATCACGCCAGCGACCGCCAGCGCCACCAGCCAAATCCTCCACGACGATCTGCCCACCCAGACCTTCAGCTTCACGGCTTCAGCCACCAGCGTGTTCGAGGGCAATGCCGTCGCCATCGGAGTAACCACCACCAACATGCCAGCCGGTAGTCGACTCTATTGGGAGGCTAGTGGCAGCGGCATCACGCCGTCAGACTTCAGCGGCGGTGGCCTCAATGGTGACGTGTTGATCGGCGGCGATGGGCGCTCCTCATTCACCCGGACCATCGCCGCTGATGCGGTAGTCGATCCGGACGAAACCCTGGAGATCAAGTTTTTCAGCGATACGGCCCGCAGCCTGCAGGTGGGCAACAGCCTCAGCATCACGATTAAGGAACCGACCGTTGGCCTGTCCACGGAAAGCAACGATTTCATCAGCGGCACCGCCGCCGGTGAACGCCTCAACGGGGTGCCGTCAGGCTCCAGCCTGCGCGGTCGGGGCTCCCGCGACGAACTCACCGGCCAGGCGGGAGAGGATCTTTTCGTGCTGGGTGATGCCAGCGGTCCTTACTACGACGATGGCCTGCCCACCAATCGCGGCACCACCGACATGGCCATCATTCGGGATTTCTCGGCCGGCGACAGGATTCAGCTCTGGGGTACCAGTTCAAGGTATAGCCTCATCTCCACACTGAATGCTGGATTCAGCGGTGTTCGCATCGATCTCAACCCAATCAACCCCACAATCTCGGGTGCGCTTCCCGAAGCCATTGGCTTTGTTAGAGGTGCTACGCTAGCATCCCTTAGCCTGACCAATTCCACTCAGTTCCTCTATCAGAATTCTTGATTCGATGACCCCCGCGACTCGCATCCAAGCGCTTGCTTTCGTTGGAGCTTCCATGCTGCCGCTTGCGTTCCCGCTTGCGGCTCAGGCCTTGGCCATTAAAGTTGGCGGAACCGATTATGAAGTTTCCTTCAGCTCGATCGCCTACACGGCTAACCCTGCTCTATTTGCGGCAATAACCCCTGGGCAGATGGCCTGGTGGGGAAACCCTGTCCTTGCCGCCACATTCGCAGCCGAGGTGTATGACCAACTGGGCGCGAATGTCTACCAAGCCGGCTATGGGCCTGTCTTTGCATACGACTACAACTCGGCCGGACTTGGCAAAGTTTATGGCATTGCGCAAAATACGCTTGATATTAATGATCAGCTCGTTTTTGATTCTGCCACCCCCCTCACGGCCAGCGCGACGAATCCCTATGCATTTGCCATAGCTAATGCGCCTGTTCCTGGCCCCCTGCCACTGTTTGGAGCTGCGGCTGCGTTTGGCTGGGCAAGGCGACTTCGCAACAAACAAAACCGGATCAACAGCAAGCTGTCCCGCTGGAATCAACAATCCGGCTGATCCTCGTGGAGGAGAGTCCCATGCGGGACTCATGAGCGCCAAATCTCGAAGCGATTTCGTTGGTATTGAATTTAACAGAAACGCCATGCCACGAGCCGCAGCGACGGCATGCGGGGGGGGGGGGCACGCCTGGCAGCTGGGCCAGGGCTACCACGCTTGTCTCGGCATGACAGGTGCCAGAGCCGGCAGTTCCTCTGCCAACACAACCCCCTGTGATCTGACGATGATCAGGCATCCGTTCAACCCAGCCCACACCCCCGTCCGGGTCGCGTCCATGGACGATTGATGTGGGGGTCGCGCGCTCAAACGCCGGCATCAGGACGACTGTGCCTTCTCGATACCATCCCTACGGCCCAAAAGGGCTTGCCACCTAGTAAATCCGGAGATATTGCACGATCCGAGTCCCAAATGAATGGATTAAAACAGGGCTTTATGTCGCATCCATGGACATGGTCCATCCATCGCTACGGCCTGCGATGACAAACCATCACGGGAGATCGGAAACCTTGGACAGACTTCGCTAACAGGTCCATAATGCATAGTTGCAAGACGCACCCATGCCAGCGCACCGCCAAAGGCAGGGCTGAACGGCTAAAAATCCTCCTCTTCCGACCAAATGGCTTCCTTCTCCTCCGCGGCATCTGACTTTTGGCCATCGCCGCTGCCGGGTTTTCCCGCCAGCTGGGGTTCACCAGCAGGTCTTGAGCCTGACCCGAGCCCCTTTGTTGCCGCCTGCGCCCCAGCTCTCCAAGCCGCCACCCTGCCGGCCTGGCCTCCACTCTTCCCTGACAAGGCTGGGGAAGATGATCGCGACACTCTGCTGGCTCAAACCCTGATTCCCGGATCTCTGCCGGCCGAGAAACAGGTGTCACCAGGCAACTCCAGCAGCCTCACGGGGGCCGTGGGTTCCTACCCCATCGCTGACGATCTGATCGCGCCATCCGCACCAGCGCTGGCCGTCTCCCCCCTGTTCGCTCCGGTCGACAAGGCGGGTAATACCCTCACGAAAGCCCGAAACATCGGCACGTTGAGCGGCAGCCAGAGCTTCTCTGATTGGGTGGGCAGCTCCGACACCAATGACTACTACCGCTTTGCCTTATCCCAGGCGAGCAACTTTGCATTAACCCTGACTGGCCTCAGTGCCGATGCGGATGTTCAGCTGCTGAACAATAGCGGTGCACTCCTGGCCATTTCTCAAGCCGATGGCAGCACGGCGGAATCGATCAGCGGCGCCCTGGCGGCCGGCACCTATTACGTGCGGGTGTACCCCTACAGCGGCAGCACCAATTACAACCTCAACCTCGCGGCCACAGCCACCACGCCGACCGACAATGCCGGCAACACTCTCGCAGCGGCCCGCAACATCGGCACGTTGAGCAGCAACCAGAGCTTCTCTGACTGGGTGGGCAGCACCGATAGCAATGATTACTACCGCTTTGACCTATCCCAGGCGAGCAACTTTGCACTCACCCTCACCGGCCTCAGCGCCGATGCGGATGTTCAGCTTCTGAACACCAGCGGTGCCCAGATGGCCATTTCTGAAGCCGACGGCAGCACAGCGGAATCGATCAATAGCACCCTGGCGGCCGGCACCTATTACGTGCGGGTGTACCCCTTCAGCGGCAGCACCACCTACAACCTCAGCCTCTCAGCCACACCCACTACGCCGACCGACAATGCCGGCAACACCCTGGCAGCGGCCCGCAACATCGGCACGTTGAGCAGCAGCCAGAGCTTCTCCGATTGGGTGGGCAGCGCCGACACCAATGACTACTACCGCTTCGACCTGTCCCAGGCGAGCAACTTTGCACTCACCCTCAATGGCCTCAGCGACAATGCGGATGTTCAACTGCTGAACACCAGCGGCGCCCAGCTGGCCATTGCGAATGCCGCTGGCAGCACGGCGGAAGCGATCAACAGCACCCTGGCGGCCGGCACCTATTACGTGCGGGTGTACCCCTCCAGCGGCAACTCCACCTACAACCTCTCCCTGACAGCCACGGCTTCGACTTCGACCAATTGGTTTCAGCAGAATTTAAGAGATTCTGGCCTAATTACCCTTGGTACCAGCTTGGCTGCAGATGGAAACTTGAGCCGGAATGACATGATCGCCCTCTTCCGTGATGCGAAAGATGGGACCGTGATTGACGCCAATGAGTTGACGGATCTGCGCACCATTCTCGCCAATGCCAGTCGCTTCACCATGGCCGATTCAGTGCGTGTTTTGGCGAACAAGATTGCCATAGGTGATGCAGCTAATTCTCGGAGCGGATTCGGCTCTCTCTTTGCCGGCAGCAGCGACACCCACATGGAAAATCTGATCGGCAAATGGTTCTTGGGGACTGATCGTCCTGACTTGACCAGCACAAGCTACACCTATCGCTATACCAGTGGCTCCCTATTCCAGTCAGGGATCAGCGCGGATGATATCGATCAAAACGCCCTTGGGGATTGCTACTACTTATCCACCCTGTCTTCGATCGCACTGGAGCAGCCTGCTTACATTCAAAATATGTTCATTGACAATGGCGACAACACCTTCACCGTTCGATTCTTCAATAATTCCGTTGCCGACTATGTAACAGTTGATCGCTATTTGCCAACCAACAGTTCGGGATATGCGGTTTATGCGGGCTGGGGTGGTGGATCCGCCAGTTCAACGGCTAACGAGCTTTGGGTGGCCTTGGCCGAAAAAGCCTATGCGCAACTCGCGGAGTCGGGCTGGAGCCGTACCTACTCAGGAACCCAGGTCAATGCCTATGCCGCTATCGAGGGTGGCTGGATGGACACTGTGATCAGGCAGGTGATGGGGGTTACCGCCACATCGCAAAGCGTCAGCACCATGACACAGACCCAGTTGATCAACTTGGTGAATTCCAATCAGGTGCTTACGGCAGGATTTGTGAATGGCGCAGGCTATGGCGTTGTCAATGGCCACGCCTATACGATCACGTCTTACAATTCCAGCAACGGCACTTTCCACTTGCGCAATCCATGGGGGACAAGCCATGCGGATGTCACCTGGGCGCAGTTGCTCAGCCTGAGTGCCATTGTGCAGTGGTCGAACACCTAGCGCTGGCGTCCGGAGCCAGCCATCCTCCCCGCAGGCTGGCCAGTCCCGTTCTTCCCCTGATCCGGTCGCTCGTTGCGCGTCCTGGGCGGGAGGGGTAGGTAAAGTGAAGCCAGCTGTCCTAGTTGGCTTGGGTTGGGTTCTGACGGCCAGCCTTGCCTTCTCCGCCCCGTCTTTCAGCAACCAATCCCGGCCCCCGCGGCACCCTCCCAACACCGCCCCCAGAAGCCATGCGATGGTAACCGTGTCAGTCTCTCTGGCCGCCAAGGAAGACACCTTGGCTCCCTTGGGCATTCCCTACAAACCCGACCGCGACCTCGCTTTTGCGACGGTGTTCGTGACACTGGCCAACGAGCGGGAAACCAAGCAAAGCATCACCCTTCAAAGTCTGGAGATTCGCAGTGAGCCAGGACAACAACGTGAGCCGTTTGCGTTCGCACCCCAAACGGTTGAGTTGAAACCTCTGGAGCACGCTGTTCTCGACATCCATCTCCGCAAGCCAACCGTGTTTCTTGCGAAGGACCGTGTTAAGGCGACGCTGCACTATCACGTCGGACCTGGATCTGTCCAAACGGTGGCCTCCGAAGCGGTGGCCATCGAGAGACGTTGACCAGTCCTGCGTCCCGCTCGCCTCCACCAGCCCATCCATGGAGGCCTCCAAGTCCTCCCCAGCGGCCTGATCTCACCGGTTCAGCACCGCCAGAATTCCCGTCAGCCCCTGCTGAACAGTCGATCAACGCAGCAGAGCCCAGCCCTAGCGAGCGCAGCAGAGCAACGTTGAGGCAGCCCTGTCAGCCGTCCGTTCCGGGGCGGAGTTTCTGGCGATCTCGCCAGCACCGAGGGGCGTGAATGGCTGATCAGCAAGGAGCTCCCAAGCGACCGCTCCGCTGCGGCGGCTGCATGCGTCCGCAGGGCTTCGCTCCCGGCTCGTGGCGTGCCAGTGCTGGCAGAAACGTGATGGGGTGACACGCCGCCGGCACCCCGCCGCGGAACGCCTCAAATCCAACCAGACGGCGATCCAGGCCTGCCATCCGCCCATGCAGGCCCGGGCTTCCCCCACTTCTGCGCAACAGTGACGTTCAACGGCGATCCCTCCAGCACAGCCCAACTGGAGACAGGGGCGCAGCGAACCCATGACCTGGAGCGCGATCAGCGCCGCGCTCCCGAGGAGCAACCAGCGGCGGCCACAGAACAGAACAAGATTTCAGTTCATTACAGGTTCAAAGCGGAACAAACTCTTAACCGACCGGCACCCGACAATCTCTCAGCCGATCTTAATTCTCATCCAACACATCAGTCCCAAGCGCAAAAAACCTGCCGGGGCTTGAGCTTTGGAGGTGCGCCCCGAGCGAAGGACCTCCCCAAAGACTGACACGATCCCCCCTGATGCGAGCGCCAGGCACATGTTGCGTGGCGTAACACAATGGAGCCGCTGCCTTGACAGCGATGGCTCTTGCTTTAGAATGGTACTGAATCTCTTCTCTGCCCACGACCATGATGTCGATCCCCCGCATCGGCAGGCACAAGCGCCTTGCCGGCATCCTTGGCTCAGCTTTGTTGCTGGGGTGCATGGCCTCCACCCCCGCCCATGCGGCCAACACCCTTTTCGACTCCTTCATTTACAACGGCAGTCGCTATAGCATTTTCAAAAGCGACATGAAGCTGACCTGGACAGACGCCAGGGACTATGCACAAACCCTGCCTAACTCTGACCTGGTCTCCATCAACGACGCCGCAGAGAACGCAGCGATCTATCCCAAAATTACCAACCAAAGCCTTTGGGCCGATTCAAACAGTCCAGCAGGCAACTACATCGGCCCCTATATCGGTCTCCACCAAGCCCCCCCAGACGCTGACCCCATCATGAATTGGAAGTGGGTTGATGGAACCTCTGCATCCTATCTGAATTGGAATACACCCTCCGGCCAGCCTGACAATACCCCGGCTGAAGCAGTTGGGGTGTATTACAATGGTTTTTATCCCTCTACTAACCCTTTAGATCCCGGTATTTTTACTCCTGGCAACACTTGGGGTAATGTTGCCGATATTTCCACAACGCCATATTTGGCAACAGCCTTTGTTGTCGAAACCCCTGTTCCTGGCCCACTGCCTGTCGTGGGCGCATTGGCCGCATTCCGCTTTTCCCGCCGTCTGCGTCGCACCTGCCGCGCCTCCGCCAAGTAGATCCGGTTTGATCATGACCATCGGGCTGCCTGAGTTCGCTCAGGCAGCTTTTTTGTGATTGCTCTTCTGCAAGCGCAGGGAGCGCAGCCGAGGAGTGGCTGGGGCCGATCCGCTCCCCAGCCTGAGACAGCTGCTCTCCCTGATCATCCGCCGAGAACCGCGCCCGAAGGCGACCCGTAGAGCCTGAGCAAACAGCCCCGTCGGCAAGGCGAAGCCGCCTGTCGTTGCCCCCAAGCCGATCCCACCGTTGGACCTTCCCAGCGTCACCGCCACGAATCGGCCCCTGTTGCGGCAGGTGCTGTTGCGCCACCTTCGGATCCCATCGAGGGAGCAGATCGAGGTATCTGCCTGGCCTGGTGGGTGGAATGTGCCTGCGCGGTGTGACAGCACCACCGCCACCAGCACCAGCCCGTTGGCGCCGGAACGGCGGGAGGGGTGCTGGGTGGCGCCATCGGATGATTTGCCGCAGTGGAAGCCGCCCCCATGCCGATCCCCGCCGCCCTTCGGGCTCGCTATCAAAAGCTGTTTCACTTTTATGACCGCGATGGCGATGATCAGCTCACTCTGGAGGGCGACTTTGCGCCGGTGGCTCGCCGCCTCGATGCTCGCTGGGGCGATCGGCCCCCGCCATTCCCCCATCTGCTGGAGTTGCTGCTGAGCACCTATGCGGCGGAGAACAGCCGCCGCGATCAAGACCACAGCGGCAGCGTCGATCAAGAGGAGTTCGTCAACTCCCACGCACGGGTGATCGCCGCCTTTGAGGCCAACCCCGACCAGGCGCGTCAGTTCATTGAGCGCTCCGCCGGTGGCTTTTTCGATGTGCTCGACCTCGATGGCGATGGCATGCTGCTGCCCACCGACCTCGCGGCCTTCGCCTCGGCTTATGGCCACCCTGTGGAAGGCATCGCCGCCAATCTCGATGGGATGCTCGAGGAGCTGGGTCTGCCACCCGGACAGCTGCCGCGCCAGGCCTTTCTCACCCTGGTGGAGCAGTTCTGGTTTGATCCCTCAGCCACCACGCCGGGTCGCCGGCTCTTCGATGGTGTGTCACAGGTGGAATGAAGGGGTCGCTGGTGGCTCATCGCTGGCGGGCACCAGTCGCACCAGAGCCACCTGACCGCTGGGGTCGGTCCAGCGCTCGGCGCATTGCCAACCCGCCGCCTGAGCCAGTGTGGTGAAGGCAGCTTCGTTGTACTTGACGCTGTATTCGGTGATCAGCGGTTCCTCGGCGGCAAAGCGCCAGTCGCGGCCGGCCAGGCGAACGGTCTGCTCACGCTGCGAGATCAGGGCCATGGCAATCCGGCTGTGTTCGGCTTGCCACCAGGCACGGTAGACAAACCCATCGGGCTGAAAGTCTCCGGCCAGATCGTGGTTGAGGCGCGTTAGCAAATTAAACGCAAATGCCGCGGATACACCGGCCTGATCGTGATAGGCAGCTTCCATGCTCTGCACATCTCGTGGCTGGTCAAGGCCGATCAACAACTGGCCATCTCGCCCCAGCAACCGGCGACAACGCTGGAGCAGACTTGTGGCCTCTGGCCCCGCGAAGTTGCCGATCGAGCTGCCGGGATAAAAGCCAATCCGGCGTTGCTGCAACAGCGGATGGTTGGGCAACTCCTCCATCACGCTGTAATCACAACAGATGCCCAAGATGGGGTAGTTGGGATGCTCCTGCGCCAAGCGCCGGCAGGCTTCGGCCAGCTGAGCGGCGCTGATGTCGAGGGCCACATAGGCCGGGCCGATCGCGGTCCCACCGAACGCCAGGCTGGATGCCGCCGCCGCCTGTCTGTCTTGCTGGGCGCCCGCAGGGGGAGGGGCCGGATCGGCTGACGGCCTGAGCGCGGCCTTGGCCATGGCCCGGAGTAGCGGGCTCACCTTGCGGGCGCTGCCGGCGCCGAACTCCACCAGACAGCCAGGGCCCAGGCTGGCGGCGATGGCGTCCGCCCGCTCGGCCAACAGGGCGGTTTCCAGCCGGGTGAGGCTGTATTCGGGCTGCTCACAGATGCGATCAAACAGTTGGGATCCCCAGTCGTCGTACAGCAGCCAGGCCGGTAATTGCTTGGGATGGCGTTGCAGCCCCAGCTCCACAATGCGGCGCAGATCCGCGGGGGCCGGGTGCAGATCAAGCAGCTCTGCCGCAACCGCTGGCGAGGGAAACGGCAGGTTCTTCGGCCTGTTGCTGGTATCGCCCCTGGTCATCGCGGCGATCCTCCCCGGGCGAGGCGCAGACCCGCGGCCATCCAGCGGCAGCTGGGGCCATAGAAGTTGCGATAGGTGATGCGGCTGTGGCCCGGCGGCGTGAGGAAGCAGCCACCACGCAGCACAAACTGGGAGCTCATGAACTTGCCGTTGTATTCCCCCACCGCTCCGGCCGCTGGCGCGAATCCCGGGTAGGGGCGGTAGGGCGTGGCGGTCCACTGCCACAGCAACCCGTCAACCTGCTCCAGCAGCTCTGCCCTCGCCGCCAGCTCCCACTCCGCCTCCGTGGGCAGCCGAGCCAGGGCCCAGCGGGCGTAGGCATCCGCCTCAAACCAGCTCAGATGCCGCACGGGTGCGGCGGCATCACGGGGCCCACGGCCGGCCAGGCAGAACTCTTGGTCGTCCCGCCAATACCGCGGCGCCTGCCAGCCCCGTTGTTGCCGCAGCGCCCAGCCTTCGCTCTGCCACAGCTCCGGGCGGTCATAGCCCCCATCGGCGATGAACGCCGCGAACTGGTCATTGGTGACCAGCCGGGGAGCGATCGTGAACGGCTCCAACCAGACCCGGTGGCGAGGCGCCTCGTTGTCGAAGTGGAAACCCGTGCCGTCGTGGCCGATCTGCACCAGTCCGCCGGGATGGTCGCGCCAAACGGGGCGATCCTCGGCCGCGCCCGCGGGTGTTGGGGTGCGGGCCAGCGCCTGAAAGCGCGCTTCCCAGCCCGCCTCGCGGCTCTCGTAAGCAGGCTCCAGCGGATTGCGCGAGAAGCCATCCAACAGGTCCATCAACAACAGTTCCTGGTGCTGTTGTTCGTGGTGGAGACCGAGCTCCAGCAGGGAGGGCAACTGGTGGCGTTCCGCGGCCGAGAGGGGAGCCTGGGGGTCCTCCAGCCACTCCAGCAGCAGCCTCAGGCTGTGGTCCACCCCCGCACGCCAGGCCAACACCGCGGCGATCGCGGGCCGGGTGAGCAGCCCCCGCAGGGGCCGGGGATGGCGTTCTCCCAGGGACTCGTAATAGCTGTTAAACAGATATCCCCAGCCGGATGGGGCGGGGCGATGGCCCAACCGTTCACCCAGATCTCCCGCCAGCAGGAAGGTTTCGAAAAACCAGGTGGTGTGACCCAGGTGCCACTTCGGGGGGCTGGCATCGGGCATGCCCTGCAGGCCCAGGTCTTCCGGCTCAAGCCCCTGAATGAGCCGCTCGCTGGCCTGCCGTACCGCGAGGAGATCCTCAAGACCAGAGCCCCGAGAGGCGGCGACCGCGGGGGCGCAGAGTTGGCGGTTCACCGCAGCCGCGAGCAAGTGGCGGCAACCCTAGGCCGACGTCCCGCAGCTTCGCACACTATTTCGGGTGGACCCGGACGGCGCCACGGGCGAGGCGCTTTGCGCTGAACGCATTTGTTCTCTAAAAATGCAGTCCCCAAGATCCAGGAGCAAGGGAGAACAGGACTGCAACGTACTTGCAGGACACGCCCAAGCCGAACTCCAGCCCCTGATCTCGACCCACCACCGCCCCGCCCCAGCGCTGCCAAGCCCCGCTCCGGTTCTGGACTCGGGGAACGACAACGGCACGCTGCACGCTGGCGACACGTGCGGCAGCTCCGAACCGCCAACCCGCACGCCATGAAGAAGTGTCGCCTCAGAAGCAACGACCCTTGAAACGCTATCTAGCTTCAAATCAAGGCCATTTCCACACCACAACCACAACATCCCCAGGACATCCAACAGCACAGCCACAGCCACAACCAGCCGCACCTCCAACCACTTCTAATCAGGACTCTGATGTCGATTCTCCCTTCCCCGCTGAGCGCTTTTCACCAGGCGCAACGATGCATTCTGCGGCAGATCAGCGGCAGAGGCTGGCACCAGCCCTTGCGATCTCTGCATCGGCAGGGGGCGAGATGGCTGCTTCTGGCGGCGGCGGTGAGCGCCCTTTGCATGGCGCCGGCCTTTGGGATGGAGGGCTATTCCAGTGCTGTTGACCGCATCTCGCGCGGTGAAACGATCACGATCACCAGCACCATGCCCCTCAAGCCAGCTGCCGGGGAAACGGTCAGGCTGATCCTGAGCGATGAGGAAGGCAGGCCGATCGCACGGCAGCTGGAGGCACAGACAGAGTCGGCCGATGCCAATCCACAGAGCTTGACCTTCACGCTGCCAGCAGACCTTAAAGCAAGTCGCTATACCGCTCAGGTGCAGATCAGTTCGGCCCAAGGGAAGAGCGTTCCTGCCAGTGGTGCAGTCGTCTTTGGCAGCTCCAAACAAAGGCTGTTAATGGTTGATCCGGAACAAGGGGCCCCGGCTCCCACCATCCAGTCGATCAACCCTCCCATTGCCTATCCCCAAAAGGACGGAACTTATCGACTGAAAATTAATGGCACAGGCTTTAGCCCAACCCCAGAGGACAACGTTCTCAGGCTTTATGCTAAAGACGACAACGAGGGAGGCTTTAGATTCCTATCTGAACTGGGAGTATGCTGGCAGCAAGACAGCACTGCTAAACAGGAATGCCGTAACGATTGGTCCACGGGTAAGAAGATCAGCAGCAGACAGCTGGTCGTGCAGTTGAAAAAACCACAGGATGTGGGCAATCAGGCGGTGTTCGGCCTTGGGATCCGCATTGGAGACAAGACCTCCTCGCCAGAGGTACAGACGATCACGCTCTCCGATCGGGGACGCTGGCTGCCGTTGGTGGTCTCCTTGGGGATACTTGCTGTTCTTGCGGCCATCGCCATCTTCGCCTTGGGCTCCAGCGCCAAAAAAGCGAATGTCATCGGACTGCCACCGCAAAAAGTCATTGATGCCCTGTTGATTGACCCGGAAACCAACACCTTCAGCCTCTCTAGGGCTCAATTTCTGCTCTGGACTGGTGTCGCTGTCTTTGGATATTTCTATCTCTTCCTCGCCAGCTGGTTGGTCCAGGGCCGGCTCCACTTTTTTGATGTGCCGGATGGCTTACCAGGGATCGTCATGATCAGCGCCGCCACCACATCGTTTGCCAGCGGCATCACCAACACCAAGGGCAGCAAGGGTTCAGGCTCGATCAATCCCTCCTGGTCCGACTTCCTGAGCGCCGGTGGATCGGTGCTACCGGAGCGGCTGCAGTTCGCGATCTGGACCTTGATTGGCGCTAGCGCCTACTTGGTGGTGACGATCGCGCAGGATCCCGGAACCATTGAAACCCTGCCAACTCTGCCCCCAGGATTCCTGCAGCTCTCCGGGATCAGCTCCTTGGGATATTTAGGCGGCAAGCTGGCCCGCAACCCTGGTCCGCTGATCAACGAGATCAAAGCAGAAAACGTGAGTTCCAATCCTGCGGAGGCAGGTGCTCTAAAACTCACCCTGACGGGAAGCCATCTATCCAAAGATCTACGTTTTAGGCTTCAGAAAGCCGCTGAAGACTCTGAAAAACCCTTTATCAGCTCGTGGGAATTCGCTCCGGATACCCTTGCCGTCAAGCTCTTGCCAGAAGGGGCGCCAGCGGAGGAGGCTAACTCAGCCGAGATCACGATCACACCGAAAACACCCGAAGAGAATTATTGGTGCAAGGGCGACACAACAAAGCTACCGAAGCATTTTCATCTGCGTGTCTACAATCCGGATGGCCAATGGGCCGACTGGCAGTTTTATCCAATCACGTTGCCAAAAGCGCCTGAGGACTCGTCTTCTGCTTAACCGTCAGCCCGAATCTGAAGCACACCAAACTCGGATGGCTGGGCCGATCCCACCCGCCCGAACCATGCGGTGGTAAACCTCGTTCGCACCGGATACTCCGCCCTGACCGGCCCAGCGCCTGAGTCGCCAGGGCGTGCCGCGGCCCCCCGCAGGCCTGATCACCCCTCCCCCAGGTAGGAGGCCCGCAGCTCCGGATCCCGTAACAGCTCCGCCGCAGGGCCCTGCAGGGTCACCGCCCCGGCCTCAACCACCCCCGCCCGATCGGCGATGGCCAGGGCGGCATGGGCGTTCTGCTCCACCAGCAGCAGCGTGAGGCCCTGGCGGCGCAACTCCGCCAGGGTGCGCATCACCTCCGCCACCAACAGCGGCGCCAGGCCCAAGCTGGGTTCATCCAGCAGCAATAGGGTGGGGCGCCCCATCAGGGCCCGGGCGATCGCCAACATCTGCTGCTCGCCGCCCGAGAGGCTGCCGGCCAGCTGCCGCCTCCGTTCCGCCAAGCGCGGAAACAGCTGGTAGCAACGCTCCAGATCGGCGGCGATGCCGGCCCGATCGCGCCGCAGCCAGGCCCCCAGCTCCAGGTTGGCCGCCACACTCTGACGCGCCAGCACCCGGCGCCCCTCCGGGCAATGGCCGATGCCCAGCTTCACGGTGCGCTCGGTGCTGAGCCGGCCGATCTCCGCCCCCTGCCAGAGGATCTGGCCGCCGCTGCGGGGCACCAGGCGCGAAATCGCCCGCAAGGTGGTGGTTTTGCCGGCACCATTGGCGCCCAGCAACGCCACCAGTTCGCCCCGCTGCACCCGCAGATCGAGTTGCCGCACGGCCTCGATGCCGCCGAACCTCACCGAGAGCTGGCGCAGCTCCAACAGCGGCGTCGCCGCTGGGGCCCTCGCCTCGGCCGGGGTGGCAGTGGGCGGTTCCGTCATCGCCGCGGCTCCGCCCGGGGCGGGGAGCTGGCCTTAGGGATCCCGGGGCTGGGGCTGGGTGCGCCGCCCCCAGCCCCCCCCCCCGCCCCCGCCCCCCCCGAACCCGCCCTCGCCGCCGGATCGCGG
>JBKCTK010000230.1:0-7609 GCA_046319055.1 Synechococcaceae cyanobacterium | reverse complement strand
CAGCGACACATCGCCCTCGCAGAGCAACACCACCCGTTGACCGGCGGCCACTTCCGCCGCCAGGGCGGCGGCCGCCGCCCGCCAAGCTTGGCGGCGGGGTTCGGCCGCATCGGTCATCGGAAACAGCAGCGGCAGGCGCCGCTGCTGCGGCCCCATCCAGCAGGCTGCGATGGCGGCGGCCATGCCGTCGCCTCCCTCCCGGGCCACAGGGAAGGCGACGAGATCGGCGGCGGCGATCTCCCGCACCGCCGCGACCGTGAGCAGTTCCGGGTCCCCCGGCCCGACGCCCACCAGCGCCAGGGCGGGCGGGGCTTGGTGATCGCTGCGGGGGGGCAAGGACAACGGCAGGGGGAAGCGGCGCGGACGGCCCGGGGCAGATCCCGTTCTAAAGGTGCCGCCGCTCCGGCAACGCCGGCGAGCCCAGGTCGCCAGCGCAGCCCAGGCGCCCTCGGGGAGAACGCGGCTTGGTCCCCTGCGGGCGGAAGGGCGAGGGGGCTCCAAGCCAGCGACGGCCAGCCGTTGCAAGCATCGCTGGCGTGACGGAGGTTCGGCAGAACGCGATGCGCCGATCGGCAACCGGCCAGCGGCCAGCGGCAACCGCTCCGCTCCCAAATCCATCAGCCCTGAGGCGCGGCGGGCGCTGGGGGTCAGGGCTCGTCGTGACCAGCCCGTGGACCCAGGGACGCGGCCGAGGCGTTCGTTGGCGTGCCTAGCGCCGCTGGTGCCACTGGGTCCTACGGGCCGCTGGCGTTCGCTGGCGTCTTGGGCTGCTCCGGTGCCGCTGGTCTCGTGAGCGCCGCTGGCCTCAATGGGCTGCCGGCTCGGGGTGATGGTCCCCGGACAACGGGGCGCGGTGACCGGCGCCCAGCCCGCTGCTTAGCCTGCGGCGGCGGTGCGTTGCGGCCATGAGTGAGTTGCGGATCTACGGGGAATCCTCCCCGGGGCAGCCGGTGCTGCGGAGCCAGGATGCCGACCGGATCGGCGCCGCCCTGGCGCAGCGGGGCATCGGTTTCGAGCGCTGGCCGGCGCGGCAGCCCCTGGCCGCGGACGCCACCCCGGAGCACATCCTGAAGGCCTATGCCAACGAGGTGGCCAGGGTGCAGGCCAGCGGCAACTACCCCACCGTGGATGCCATCCGCCTGACGCCGGAACACCCGGATCGTGTTGCCCTGCGTGAAAAGTTTCTGGCTGAGCACACCCACAGCGAGGACGAGGTGCGCTTTTTCGTCGAGGGCCGCGGCCTGTTCTGCCTGCACATCGGTGCGGAGGTGCTGCAGGTGCTGTGCGAGGCCAATGATTTCCTGCGGGTTCCGGCCGGCACCAAGCATTGGTTTGACATGGGCAGCGCGCCCCGGTTCACCGCGATCCGCTTCTTCGATAACCCCTCCGGCTGGGTGGCCGATTTCACCGGCGAGACGATCGCGAGCCAGTTTCCGCTTCTCGAGTGATTGGGGTGGCGCGGCTGACGGGAGCCTCGCTGCATCGCGATCTGGCTTGGCGGCTTCCAGGTTGGCAACCACGCTCAGCCCCTCCGCTCCACCCCCGGCGAGTGCATACGCACATCCTCAGGCCGGGCCAGCTCCCCCATCAGCGCCTCGGCTTCCAGGGCCGCCAGCGCCCGCAGCCGCACCTGGGTGTCCTTCCGCCCGAAGCGCTCCTCCGCCAGCAGCCAGTAGGCGCCGAAATGCCGGGCCTCGCTGGCCAACAGATCGGTGTAAAGAGTCCTCAAGGCCGGTTCCGGGCTGTGGGCCGCCAGCAACGCCAGGCGTTCGTGGCTGCGGGCCTCGATCAGGCCGGCCACCAGGAAGCTATCCAACATGCGGCTGGGCTCCTGCCGTCGCACCGCCGCTGCCACGGAGGCGCCATAGGGAGGGGCGGCCAAGGGGCGCAGCGGCAGGCCTTGCTGTTCGAGCACCGCCACCACCCGCTCGAAATGCTCCAGCTCCTCCCGGGCGATCGGGCTGAGCACCGCCGCCAGCGCACCATCGCCGGGATAGCGGAACATCAGTTGCAGGGCCGCCCCCGCCGCCTTGCGTTCGCAGTGGGCGTGATCGAGCAGCACGAGATCGGGGCGAGCCAGGGCGGCATCCAGCCAGGTGCCGCTGCTGGCGGCGGCCAGCCAGCGCACCCGCGCCACCCCCGCCTGCGGGGCCGGTGGCGCCGGGGCGCCCGTGCCATCTCCAACGCCTCCAGGCGTGACGATTCCAGGGGTGACGATCCCGTCCGCGGCTGTGGCGGCGACGCAGGACAGGCTGGGGCTTGGGTCGCAGGACGCGCCACGGGGGGCTTCGCCGCGGTGGGCGGGCTGCCGCTGGCCGTCGTTGGCGTGAAGGCTTGTCGCGACGCTGCCAGGGCCCGAGCTCACGCTGCCTCCCCCAGCCGTTCCACCAGGCCCACGAGCGCCAAGCGGTAGCTGCCCGGCCCGAAGCCGCAGATCACCCCCAGCGCCTTGTCCGCCAGCAGCGAGCGGTGGCGGAAGGGCTCGCGGGCGTGCACGTTGCTCAGATGCAGCTCCACGAATGGGATCGCCACCGCCAAGAGGGCGTCGCGGATCGCCACCGAGGTGTGGGTGTAAGCCGCGGCATTGATCAGGATGCCGTCGCAGCGGCCGCTCGCCTGGTGGATGCGATCCACCAGGGCGCCTTCATGGTTGCTCTGGAAGCAGGACAGCTTCACCCCCAGGCTCTCGGCTTCCCGCTGGAGGGCAGCCTCGATCGCCGCCAGGCTGAGCCCGCCGTAGAGGCCCGGCTCCCGCTGGCCCAGCAGGTTGAGGTTGGGGCCGTTGATTAGCAGCACGCGCATCGTTCCCCCGCAAGCCGGATGCCTCTTCCGGAATCGTACGGAGCGGCGGCGGCCGGAGCCGGGAGGGGGAGGCCGGCTGGTAAGGTCTGGGGGTGTGGATCGGGTCGGTGCCCGAGTGGTTAATGGGGGCGGACTGTAAATCCGCTGGCTCTGCCTACGCTGGTTCAAATCCAGCCCGGCCCATCTCCCACACGCCCTTGTAGCTCAGCGGTAGAGCACTCCCTTGGTAAGGGAGAGGTCACGAGTTCAAGTCTCGTCAAGGGCTTTGATTGAAAAGTCTTGGGCAGCTTGGGCGCCTCTGCCGCTGAATGTCCCAGCAAGTTGGCGATCGATCGCGCGGCTGGCTGTCCCCCATAGGCGGAAGGGGCCTTCGCCGATCGTGTGGCAGGGGCTCCCGAACCCAACCCTCCCCGACCGGTGTGCCGCTGCTGGTGCCCGAGCGCGGCAGGGCGGGCATGTCAGCGGCGCTTGCTGGCCCGCATCACGCCGCGAGGATGGGGGCGACGGCCCTGCTGCCCGTTCCCTCCAGAGGTCACGCCAGCGTGGGCAGGCTGCGTGGCTTGCCGGCGGCATCGACGCGGTGATCAGGGTTCACCTTGCCGTGGGTTGCCGCGGCGAGACTTGTGGACACCCCAGACCAAGGTGGACACCCCAGAGAGGTGGACGGCAACGGCAGCAAGGGTGTTTGCAAACCAAGTGGTGCCTGGACCCATGGGACACCGCCTTAGGTTGGAGGCCACCCCCTGGGCCGCCGCCGCTCCCCCATGCCATCTGGCGACCGCTACCTGGAGCTGCGGGCGGTGGAAGCCTGGCTGGGGCCGCGCCCGGTGTTCGAAGACCTCAGCCTGGAGCTGCATCTGGGGGAGAACACCGCCGTGCTGGGGCCGAATGGTTCCGGCAAGAGCTCGCTGATCAAGCTGCTGGCCCGTTCCATCTATCCCGTGGTCAAGCCGGGCTCCCTGCTGCGGATCTTCGGCAGCGACACCATCAACCTCTGGGAGCTGCGGCGCCGCATGGGCCTCGTCTCCCAGGACCAGCAGGTCGCCTACGCCGCCGCGGTGCCCGCGGTGGAGGTGGTGCTGTCGGGGTTCTTCGGCTCGGTCGGCCTCGGCCGGCCGCACCAGCCCAGCCCAGCCCAACGGCGGCGGGCGTTGGAGCTGCTGGCGGAGCAGGATCTGATCGACCTGGCTGAGCGCCCCTACGGCCAGCTGTCCCAGGGCCAGCAGCGACGCCTGCTGCTGGCTCGGGCGCTGGTGCATGAACCCCAGCTGCTGGTGCTTGATGAACCCTTGCAGGGGCTGGATCTGCCGGCGCGGCACCGCCTCCTGGCCAGCCTGCGGCGCCGCTGCCAGGCCGGCACCACCCTGCTGCTGGTCACCCACGAGGTTGAGGCGATCGTGCCGGAGATTCAGCGCTGCCTGCTGCTGCGCGGGGGCAAGCTGCGGGCCGATGGGCCGCCGGAGCAAGTGCTGCGCGATGGCCCCCTGAGCGCCTTGTTCGACACCCCACTGCGGGTGGTTTGCGCCTCGGGTTACCGCCAGGTGCTCCCGGCCGAATGAGGCGGCGTCCGCCGCGCGGCGTTCGGGCGGAGCGTTGGCGTGACGCGGCTGCAGAGGCTGGAGTGGTGCGCCGCGGCTTGGCGTGGTGCGCTAGCAGCCGTTCGGGCCGGTGGGCCGGATTGCGACCGATCAGAAACGCTAAGCAGTCTTTTTTTTCCCCAGGCCAGGGTTGTTTTCCCCGGATTAACCCCCCTTTTTCCACAGCTTGGGACCCTGGAGCCAGCCGCTCCCGCCGTCCGTCACGGCGATCTGGGGAAAGGAGGCGGGTGCTTGACAACCACCGCGGAGGGGCTCCTAGTTCTGGCCTTGGTTGGTTTCGCCGTGGCGACACCCCCGTGATTCATGGGGTCCTGGCGTGGGTCCCACTGCGACGTGATCGCGGCCATGGCGTTTGACCTCCTGGCGCACCTGTGGCGACATAGAGGGTCGAAACCACCCTGCCGATGGCCTCGCTCCGCCCCGATGGTCGTCAACCCTCCCCCTGGGACGCCAACCGAGCGGTGATCCCTTTGCTGCCGGCCGAGGGGCGCCACTTTGAGGTTGTGGCTCCATACCGGTTCGAACAGGCGGCGGATGTGATCGCCAGCGTGCGTGCCGGACGCACCGTGCTCCTCCAGGTGGACCATCTCGAGCCCGAAACCGGTCAACGCCTGATCGATTTCGTTTGCGGTGGCATGGCGGCCCTTGATGGCCAGTCCCAGCGCCTGGAGGACTGGGTGTTTCTGTTCGCGCCCGCCACGGTGGTGAGTTCAGCCCTCTGAACCGCGCCCGCCGCCGCCAGCCCTGATGGGCAACAAAGTTCCGTCGCGGCCGCCTGAGCCGGCGCGGTCACCCTGCGCCGGCTCAGGCCTCCCGCCCTCCATCAGGCGAAATGACCCCGTTCGGGGGCATCGCCCCGACGGGAAGGAAGGCCAGGCTGAATCCCGGCAACCCGCTGATGGCCATGCCCGATCCCTCCCCTCCGCAGGCCCTAGGGCCGCGCAACCCGAGGTCGATGCCGGTGGGGCCACGATGAGCCAAGCCCAACACCCTGCCATCACCATCGCTGAATTAGAGGCGAATTATTCGTTGTATTGCAAGGCCTTGCGCATGCTCGTGAAGGAAGGCAAGACCTTGGTCAAGATTCAACGCACGGTCTGCTGGAGTCGGCTCGAGTCGTTGTATCAATGCTATCCAGGCCGTTACAAGTCACCCGATCATCTCTATTTCACGATACGTCGCGATCTGTCGTCCACGCAGCTCGGTGCCGCAAAACTGTCTGGCTAAACCAGCACTCCCCCCAGCTTCCTGGTCTGGGGTCTGCCCCGGCCACTGGCGTTGACAAGCACAACAGTTCTCGGCCACCGGCCCCAGTCCGACCCCCAGCTCGTCAGGATCGATGCAGCCGTCCACGCGTCCTCCGCCAGGCGCTTCCCGGCGCGGTTTGGTCCGATCCTCTTGCCATGGATCTCACCCCCTTTCTCAATCGGCTCCAGCAATCCGACCTCGGCGACCTGCTGCTCACCGTCTCCGTGACCGGCAAAGTGGCGCTGGCCATGAAAGGTCGACTGTTTCTGCGATCACTCTGCGCCAGCTTCCGGGATCCCTCCCTGATCGGCTGTGCGGTGACGGATGAGAGCTCCTGTTTGGATTACCTGGCCCGTGAGAGCTATGAGCTGCTGATTTGCACTGATTTTCTGGATAGCGGCAGCGGCTTCGAGCTGGCCCGCAAGGCCCGTGAACGGCAGGCCGATCTCAAGGTGGTGCTGCTGGCCCTCGGTGACGCGATTCCGGTGGAACACCTGGAAGCTCCTTGGCTACAGGCCGTGGTTGCCGAGGCGGATTTTGTCGAGGATGAACGGCCATTGCAGGCCGCCCTGCTGGCGGTGATGGGCAACCACTCCTACCGGAGCCCCTCGCTGCGCAGCGGCAAGCTTCCCTACCTCAGCTGTCCGCGGCTGACGCCTCGGGAATACGAGGTGCTCGACCTGCTGGCCCGCGGCCTCAGCGATCGGGAGATTTCCCAGGCGCTGGTGGTCACCGAGGAGACGGCCCGGACGTACACGAAACGACTGCTGCGCACCCTCGATGTGAACAACCGGCTGCAGGCGGTGCTCAAGGGCATGCGCTGCGGCATGGTCAACCTCTAAATGGTCAACCTCTAACCGGTCCGTGCCATGAGGCAGCCGGCGGCCCGCGCCGCCAGACTTCAGCCATCTGGCCCAGGCCACCCTTGGACGAACATCCGGAAATCCCCTCCACCCCAGCCGAGCTGATCCGCCTGGCCGCGAAGGCGCGTCGGGAGCAGGCCGATGGTGAGGACTTCACGCCCCGGCAACGGGATCTGCTTGAGCAATTGCTCGATGAGGACGATGAGGAGCTCTTCGATGCCTACTTCCATCAGCAACTCATGGCCCATCTGCTCGAGCTCATGCACGACTGGCACCAGCGGGTGGCCGGCACCCTGCTGGAAGAGGGCGATGCCAAGGGGGCCGTGGCCTGGCTCGGCGATGCCGCCAACCTGCGCATGATGCTGTCGTTGATGCGCACGCTGGATGTGGGCGGGCGCCGCGAGGTGGATGACGCCGACGCCAACGCCTGAGCGGCAGCTGAACGGTCTCCGCTCCAAGGGCTCTTCAATGGACGGGGGCGCTGCTGGCCTTGGCGGTCCGGGCTGGCTTCCGTGGCAATCCTGGCGGCCTTGTCGCCAGCGCCATCGGCCATCCACATCAACCGTTCGTAGGGGATCGCCAGCGGACGTTCCGCCAGGCCTCGTTCCCTAAAGACGATGACGCGCCTGGCGGTCGGGCGGCGGGCTGATGGTTCGGGCGGCCTCAGCAGGCACAGAGCCCGACTGTGGGGCCGGGTTCCTGTTCGCCTGGCGGCCCGGCCTGTCCTGCGATCGATGCCCGCCAGAGGGAGCGACACCGACGTGGAGGGCGGAGGCTGGCCGAACAGCCTTGGCCTTTCAGGGCTGGATCGGATCCAAGCTGAACAGCAGCAGGTCGGCCCCAGCAGCGCCGGCCCGCAGCTCCCCGCTGGCCAACGCCGGAATGCCCAGCCCATCGCCGGCCTCAAGGTTGACCAGCATCGGCTCGGCTGTGGATGGGCGCAACTCCAGGCTGATGGCGCCGTCGATTTGCTGCAGCCAGGTGTGGGGGGCCATGGGGCCTGGCAGGCTCAGCCGTTCGCCCGCCTTGGCTCTCCCGCGCCAGAGCCGCACGGCCCGGCCGATCGCCAAGGCCCCCTGGCGGCGATCCGGATCGATC
>JBKCTK010000229.1:0-4236 GCA_046319055.1 Synechococcaceae cyanobacterium | reverse complement strand
TCGGTATGGGGCCGTCGGGCGGTGCCGCCAGCTAACGGATCAGATCCGGCGCGGACTGGAACACCCCGTAGAACCAGCGGTCGGTGTTCAAGGCGATGCGACGGGCTGCCGACAAGGTCATGGTGAGTGCCACCCATGACCACCCATGATCAGAGCGCCCAGCTCAAGAGCATGGAGCGCCTGGGGGATGGTGAACCCGGCGCGATGCTGTTCCGCCATCCCAGGCTTCGCACTCGGTTGGATCGCACTCCGTGGAATCGCACTCTGTCGGTCCCAACTGTGTTGGTCCCAACTGCGTCGGTCCCAACTGCGTCGGATCGAACTCGCTCGGATCTGGCGTTGGGGGGCGATGGCGACAGGCTGGACATGATCAGCCCCCGGTGCTCTGCCTCGCCCTCTAGGAGCTCAGCGGCCTCAAGCCGCCTGCAACGACGCGGCAGCCTCGCGCACTGGTGCCACCGGGGGATCCGGAGGCAGATTGGCCAGCTGCTGCTGGATCTCGCGGGTCACGATGCTGCGGTATTCGAGGAAGTGTTCGTTGTGGGCCAGGGCCTCCAGGAACTGCACGAAGTTGTCGGGGTTACGGCGGGCGATGGTGAACAGAGATCGCCAGAAGCGCCAGCGCGTGTCGCGTTTCAGACCCTGACGCCAGACGACGATCGCGAAGGCGCGCAGATCGATCCAGTTGGGCAGGCTGGGGCGGCCCAGGGTGGCGCTTTGGGCAAAGGCCTGCCAACGCGGCTTGCCAACCTTCAAGTAGTAATGGGTAACCCGATCGATATAGGCGTTGGGTTCATACAGCTGGCAAAACGCCTCGACGTACTCATTGCCGATGTCGCGGATGGGTCGGGTGGGTACAAAGTTCAGCAGGTTGGTTTGGTTGACCCCTTTGGCGTCGACCCGATCTTGGATCAACCGACCCTCCCGCTCGAGGCGATGCCAAAGCGCCGTGTTGGGGAGGGCCTGCAGCATGCCCATCATCGCCGCCGGCACGCCGGTGCGGGTCACAAAGCGCACGATGCGATCGCCCGCCCCGGTCTTTTCACCATCGAAACCGATGATGAAGCCGGCCATCACGCGCATGCCATAGGAGGTGATGCGATCCACCGATTCTTCGAGCGAGCTGCGGGTGTTCTGCAGCTTGCGGGCGGTTTCGAGGCTCGCCTCATCCGGTGTCTCGATGCCCAGAAACACAGCCTCAAAGCGGCATTCGGCCATCATCTGCATCAGCTCCTCATCCGCCGCCAGGTCAACCGAGGCCTCGGTGGTGAAGCTAAAGGGGTACCCGCGTTCAATCTGCCATTGTTTGAGGGCGGGGAGCAGCAGTTTGGCGTTGCGCTTGTTGCCGATGAAGTTGTCGTCCACTAAAAAGATCGAGCGGCGCCAGCCCAGGTCGTAAAGCACCTGCAACTCAGCGATCAGTTGCTCGGGGGTCTTGGTGCGCGACTTGCGCCCATAGAGCACAATGATGTCGCAGAATTCGCACTGGAACGGGCAGCCCCGCGAAAACTGCACCGACATCGAGTCGTAGGCGTCGAGCTCGAGTAGATCGAAGCGGGGGGCCGGCGTGGAGCTGACATCCGGCTTCTCGCCTTTGGCGCTGAACTGGCCATGGCTGTCGCCCCGTTCGATGGCGGCGACGAACTCAGGCAGGGTGATCTCTCCTTCATCGAGCACCTTGAAATCGGCCAGGGCCAGTTCCGGCGCCTCCGGCGTGGAGCTGGCGAAGGGGCCTCCAACCGCCACCGGTAGGCCCCGCTGCTTGGCCTTGCCGATCTGCACAGCCATGTCGGCCTTCTGCACAATCATCCCGGAGATGATCACCAACTCCGCCCAGGCCCACTCCGCCTCGCTCACTTCCCGCACATTGCGGTCGACCAGCTTGAAATCCCAGCTTTGGGGCAGCAACGCCGCCACCGTGACCAGGCCGAGGGGTGGCAGGAGAACCTTGCGGTTCACCAGCTCCAGGATCTTCTCGTAGCTCCAGAAGGTCTTGGGAAATTCCGGATAAAGAAGCAGGGTGCGCATGCGGGAAGTGGGGCGGGGCGATCGTCAGCGGGCCGGGGACCGGTTCAGGCCTGGAGGTGTTCAGGCGTTAGCGGCGGTTCTGGATCGTCGCGAGGGGTTTGGACAGAAAGGGTGCCGGTTTGGAGCCCTGCTGGCCAGGGCAGGGCTTGACAACGGCGTTGATTTGGGTGGCCAGAGCTTAGGGGGGCGCAGCGGCCTGGTTGCCGGCGACGGGGCAGGTGTGGCGCTGTCTCTGCTGTAATGGCACCGCACTCAGCACGGACAACCATGGGCGCGGCGCTCTATCTGGCCTTAGTGGGCGGTGGCCTCACCGCAGCATTCCTGGTGACCGTTGTCCTACGGGGCATCCGGCTGATCTGAGTTCGCCCCCGGGAGCCGAGGTACCCCCTCTCTGGCCGCTGGCCTGTCCACACCAAGCTCCCCGGGGGCGGGCGGTTGCAGCCGCAGCCGTCCGCGCCTCCCGAGCTCGAGCACGCCCAGCACCAATCCGATGCCCCCGAGCAGGCCGAAGCAGGCCCGGAGCCCGATGTGGTCGGTCACCACGGCGGCCAGGAGGCCGCTGATGCCGCCACCTCCGAGGAAGGCAATCTGCCCGAGGCCCGCCATGCGGCCACGTAGCACCATCGGCGCTCCAATCTGGGAGATCAGGTTCACCCCCGCCAGCAATGAGGCGGTGCCGGCCCCGATCAGGAAGGTCATCGCCAGGCTCAAGGCCGTGGAGTGGGCGGCGGCCATCCCCAGCTGGGCTAGGGCTGTGAGCAGGGTGCAGCCGCCCAGCAACAACCCGGGCCAGCGGCTGAGCTGTTGGCTGTGGCGCTGCAAAACCAGCCCGCCGCACACGCTGCCAGCCGCCAGCACGCTCGTGAACAGTCCGAGATCCTGCGGTCCGGGGCCCACCACCTCGGCGGCGATTGTGGGGGCCAGCCCAGGGTGGAAGAAACCCACCAGGCAGGCCAGTGCCGTGAACCGCAGCACATGGCGCAGGGTTGGACCACAACCCAGCCAGGCCATGCGCAGGCTGGCCGCGCGGTTGCCGTGGCTGCGTTGTTCGAGGGCGTTGTTGGGCCGCAGCAACCAGATCACCGTGGCCAACGGCAGCAGGTAGGAGGCGGCGTCAATCGCCAAGGCTGTGGTCGGGGTGGTGAAGGCCACCAGCCAGCCCCCCAGCGGCGGCCCCACCAGCTTGCCCACGTTGAACACCACCGAGAAGCTGGTGAGGTACGGGGCCAGCTGTTTGGGTTCCTCCACCAGCAGGGCGCAGTATTTGTTGCGGGCCGTGAGCTCATAGGTGCTGGCCACGCCGATCGCCAACGTGCTCAGCAGCAGCATCAGCACCTGGGCGGTTCCCCCCAGCCCTGGAAGGGCGACGGCCGCGGCGGCGGCGGCCACCAGCAGCCCCAGCTGGGCCCGGATCAGCACCTTCTCGGCGCCGAGGCGATCGGTTAACACCCCCGCCGGGCCGCTGGCCACCAGGCTGGGCAGGGCCAGGGCGCCGAAGTGCAGGGCCAGCACCATCGGGTTGTGGGTGCCGTGCAGCAGGATCCAGCCTTTGGCGGTGATTCCGGCGAAGGAACCGGCGATGCTCAAACCCGAGGCCGCCAGGAACAGCCCTCGTTGGCGACGGATCCACCACCCTTGCCCCCCCGCCGGGGCGGAGCTGTTCAAGCGCCGCTCCGGCGAGAGCGCTGGGCGTTTTCAACCATGGCGCTAGCGCCGACCACTTCGCCCTGCAGGTCATAGGTGTCGGCGGCGGTGATCCGCACCGGCACCAGCGTGCCGGGGGCGGCGCACAAACCGCCGAGCCCCGGACGGACCCTTACCTCCCCATCCACCTCCGGTGCGAAGCGGGCACAGCGGCCGATCATCTCGCCGGTGCTGGGGTTCTCCTGCTCGATCAGCACATCCACGATCCGCCCCACCCACCCCTGGTTGCGGGCGGCGGCGATCGGTTGTTGCAGCGCCATCAGCCGGTCCCGGCGTTCCCGCGCCACTTCGGCCGGCACGGGGTCGCTGAGGCTGGCCGCCGCCGTTCCCTCCTCCGGCGAGAAGGTGAACACGCCCACATGGTCGACGCGCTGTACCGCCACGATACCCAGCAGCTGCTGGACCTGCGCCTCCGTTTCGCCGGGGAAGCCCCCGATGACCGGGGTGCGCAGCACCGCCTCTGGCAGCTGCTCACGAATGCGACGCAGCAGCTCCGTGGTCACC
>JBKCTK010000228.1:0-21354 GCA_046319055.1 Synechococcaceae cyanobacterium | reverse complement strand
TCGCGGTCGGCTGACCTCCACCTGACCTTTCCCAATGGCAACGAAATTTCCTTCGTTCAGCCAGGGTCTGGCACAGGACCCGACAACCCGCCGTATTTGGTACGGCATCGCCACGGCTCACGACTTCGAGAGCCACGACGGGATGACCGAGGAGCGGCTTTACCAAAAGCTCTTCTCCACTCACTTCGGTCACCTGGCGATCATCGGCCTCTGGGTTTCGGGCAACCTGTTCCATGTCGCCTGGCAGGGCAACTTTGAGCAGTGGGTCGCCGATCCATTGCACGTGCGTCCCATCGCTCACGCGATCTGGGATCCCCATTTCGGACAGGGCGCCATTACCGCCTTCACCCAGGCGGGCGCCTCCTCACCGGTGAACATCGCCTATTCCGGTCTGTACCACTGGTGGTACACGATCGGCATGCGCACCAACGCCGAGCTTTACCAAGGATCCATCTTCATGATGATCCTCTCGGCCTGGGCTCTGTTCGCTGGCTGGTTGCACTTGCAGCCCAAGTTCCTGCCTTCCCTGGCCTGGTTCAAGAACGCTGAATCGCGCCTGAACCATCACCTCGCCGTTCTGTTCGGCTTCAGCTCCATCGCCTGGACCGGTCACCTGGTTCACGTGGCGATCCCCGAATCCCGTGGACCGCACGTCGGCTGGGACAACTTCCTGTCAACCCTGCCTCACCCCGCTGGTCTGGCGCCGTTCTTCACCGGCAACTGGGGCGTCTATGCCCAAAACCCGGATACCGCCGGCCAGATCTTCGGCACCTCCACCGGCTCCGGCACCGCGATCCTCACCTTCCTGGGTGGCTTCCACCCCCAGACCGAGTCGCTCTGGCTCACCGACATCGCCCATCACCACCTGGCGATCGGCGTGATTTTCGTGATCGCCGGCCACATGTACCGGACCAACTTCGGTATCGGCCACTCGATCCGCGAGATCCTCGAGGCCCACAACCCGCCCAAAGGCACCCCTGGTGACCTCGGCGCTGGTCACAAAGGCCTCTACGACACGATCAACAACTCCCTGCACTTCCAGCTGGGTCTGGCGCTGGCCTCCCTCGGTGTGGTCACCAGCCTGGTGGCGCAGCACATGTATGCGCTGCCGTCCTATGCGTTCATCGCCAAGGACTACACCACCCAGGCCGCTCTCTACACCCACCACCAGTACATCGCCATCTTCCTGATGTGCGGTGCCTTCGCTCACGGTGCGATCTTCTTCATCCGTGACTACGACCCTGAAGCCAACAAAAACAACGTGTTGGCTCGGATGCTCGAGCACAAAGAAGCGATCATCAGCCACCTCAGCTGGGTCTCCCTGTTCCTGGGCTTCCACACCCTCGGCCTCTATGTCCACAACGACGTGGTCGTGGCTTTCGGAACCCCTGAGAAGCAAATCCTGGTCGAACCTGTGTTCGCCCAGTTCGTGCAGGCCTCCAGTGGTAAGGCCATCTACGGCCTCAACATCCTGCTGGCCAACCCCGACAGCCTCGTCAGCAATGCCCCCGGACCTGGTGCCGTGTGGCTGCCCGGCTGGCTGGATGCGGTGAATGCCGGCAACAACTCCCTGTTCCTGCAGATCGGCCCTGGCGACTTCCTGGTGCACCACGCCATCGCCCTGGGTCTGCACACCACCACCCTGATCCTGGTGAAGGGTGCCCTGGATGCCCGGGGTTCCAAGCTGATGCCCGACAAGAAGGACTTCGGCTATTCCTTCCCTTGTGATGGCCCTGGCCGTGGCGGCACCTGCGACATCTCTGCCTGGGACGCCTTCTACCTGGCGCTCTTCTGGGCTCTGAACACCGTCGCTTGGGTCACCTTCTACTGGCACTGGAAGCATCTTGCCCTCTGGCAAGGCAACGTCGCCCAGTTCAATGAATCCAGCACCTATCTGATGGGCTGGTTCCGTGACTACCTGTGGCTGAACAGCTCCCAGCTGATCAATGGCTACAACCCGTTCGGCACGAACAATCTGGCCGTTTGGGCCTGGATGTTCCTGTTCGGTCACCTGATCTGGGCCACGGGCTTCATGTTCCTGATCTCCTGGCGGGGTTACTGGCAGGAGTTGATCGAGACCATCGTCTGGGCCCACCAGCGCACCCCGCTGGCCAACCTGGTCGGCTGGCGCGACAAGCCCGTCGCACTCTCGATCGTGCAGGCCCGTGTGGTTGGTCTGGCTCACTTCACCGTGGGCTTCTTCCTCACCTACGCGGCCTTCCTGATCGCCTCAACCTCTGGGAAGTTCGGCTGATCCAGCCCGCTTCACCCTCGAGGGACGTCAGCCTCCCGGCTTCGCCGGGGGGCTTTTTTCGTGGTGATCGCAGGTCGGCAAAGCGCTGCAAAGCTGGTGGCCACAACAGGTCACCAACGCTGATGATCCACAACGGTCTCAAGGGAGAACGGTCTCAAGCGAGAACGGTGTCGAGACCGAAAAGTGTCAAGCCAGAAAAGTGTCGAGTGAGAGCGGTGTCGACCCGCCCAGCCGCAGCCGGCTCGCTTACTTCGCCTCCATCCAATTGGGTCCCACGCCGGTCTCCACCGCCAACGGCACGCTCAGCTGCACAGCCGACTCCATCGTGCGGCGGGTCAGGTCCAGCACCGCCTCAACGGCCTCCGGGGCAGCCTCCAGCACCAGTTCATCGTGCACCTGCAGCAGCAACCGCGCCGGCAGGCCCTGGATCTGCAGGGCATGGTGCAGCCGCACCATCGCCAGCTTGATGATGTCGGCGCTGGAGCCCTGGATCGGGGCGTTGGCCGCGGCCCGCAGCTGCTGGGCTTCCATGCCGCCGCGGCGCGCCACCTCCAGGTCGATGTCTTCGGGGTTGCGCCCCAGCAGCCGGCCCAGACCGGCCGGATCGAAGTGGAAGCGCCGCCGCCGGCCCAGGATCGTTTCCACCCAGCCGCGGCTGAGCGCCAGCCGTTCCTGGAGCTCCAGGAACAGGAATACCTTCGGATAGCGCTCCCGGAAGCGGCTCAAGAAATCTTTCGCCTGGCCCTGGCTGACGCCGGTTTCACGGGCGAAGCGCTGGGGGCCCATGCCGTAGATCACCCCGAAGTTGATCGTCTTGCCGAGGCGCCGTTCGTCGGCGCTGATGGTGTCCTTTTCCAGCAACAGTCTGGCGGTGAGGGCGTGGACGTCCTCGCCATTGCGGTAGGCCTCCACCAGGATCTCCTCGCCGCTCAGGTGGGTGAGGATGCGCAACTCGATCTGGGAGTAGTCGGCGCTGATCAGGCTCCAGCCCTCCTGGGGGAGGAATGCTTTGCGGATTTGGCGCGAGAAGGCGGTGCGGATCGGGATGTTCTGCAGGTTGGGGTTGCTGCTCGACAATCGCCCCGTGGCCGTCACAGCTTGGTTGAAGTCGGTGTGGACGCGGCCGGTTTCAGGCTCCACCAGGGCGGGTAGCGCCTCCACGTAGGTGCTCCTGAGCTTGCTGAGCATGCGGTGCTCCAACAGCAGCGGCACCACCGGATGGGCCTCGCGCAGCTTCTCCAGCACGGCGGCATCGGTGCTCCAGCCGGTCTTGGTGCGGCGCGACTGGCGCCGGTCCAGCCCCAAGGTTTCGAACAGCAGTTCGCCGAGCTGTTTGGGGGAGGCGAGGTTGAAGCTCACCCCCGCCAGCTCTTGGGCTTCGCTCTCCAGCCGCTGCAGCTGGGCCGCCATGTCGCGGCCCAGCTCCGCCAGGTAGGTGGTGTCGATGCGGATGCCGTGGGCCTCCATCGCCGCGAGCACCGGCTCCAGTGGCAGCTCCAGCTGCTCCAACAGGGGCAGCAAGGCTGGTCCTAAGGCCTCCAGCTGCTGGCGCAGCAGACCGGTGAGCCGCCAGGTGAGATGCACATCCATGCCGCAGTACTGGGCGGCAGCGGCGATCGGCACAGCGGCAAAGTTGCTCCCCTTGGGTACCAGATCGCTGTAGCTGGTGGGGCTGAAGCCGAAGTTGCGCTGGGCCAGCGCCTCCAGGCCATGGCCATCACCGGCGTCGCGCAGGTAATCGGCCAGCATCGTGTCCATCACCACGCCGGCCAGGCCCAGGCCATGGCGCAGCAGCACCAACCGGTCGTACTTGGCGTTCTGCAGGGTCTTCGGATGGCGCTCGCTGGAGAGCCAGGGGGCCAGGGCGGCCAGCACCGCTGCCAGCTCCAGCTGGACCGGCGCCGCTGCAGCGGAATCGCCAGCGTGGCCGATCGGGATGTAAGCCAGCTCGCTGGCCCCAGCCCCCCAGGCCAGCCCCACTCCCACCAGTTCCGCCTGGAACGGATTGAGGGCGGTGGTTTCGGTGTCGAGGGCCACCGGGGCGGCCGGATCGGTGCGGGCTTCCAGCCGCCGCACCAGCTCTTGCAGTTGCGCGGCGGTGTTGATCAGCTGCGGTTCCAAGCGTGGAGCCCCGGTGGGGGATGCCGCGGCACCCTCGTCGTCGCTCAGCAGCAGGGTCGTTTGCCGCGCCGTTCCGGGCGTGTCGTAGTCCGCTTGGCCGCTGATCGTGGCGTTGGCGCTGGGGTCCGGGTTCGCCACGGACGTGGGCGCATTGGAGGCGTCCGCGCCGGTGGCATCTGCCCCCGAATCCCCCGCGGTGGTTTCCGCCTTGACAGTGCTTGGCCGCCGGCGGGATGGCTTGGCCGCCGCGGCGGCCGTCGCGACTGGTCCCTCCGCCGCCGCTGCTGCGGGCGGTTCGGCGGAAAACACCTGGGCGAAGTCGTCGACGAGGCGGGCGAGGCTGAACAGCTCCAGCCCCTTCAATCGCTCCTCCAGCAGCTCGCGCTTCACCGCCCCAAGGCCCAGGCGCGGCTCGGGGTCGAGGGGCACATCCAGGTGGATCGCCGCCAGTTGGCGCGACAGGAAGGCGTTGTCGCGGCCGGTTTCCAGCTTGGCGCGCAGGCTGCCGCGCACCTGCTCCAGGGCCCCGTAGATGCCGTCGAGGTTGCCGTGGTCGTTCAGCAGCGCAATCGCGGTCTTCGGACCCACGCCCCGCACCCCCGGGATGTTGTCGGAGCTGTCGCCGGTGAGCGCCTTGAGGTCGATCACGTCCTCCGGCGGCACCCCCAACTTGGCGATGACCCCCTGGCGGTCGATCTCGCTGGGGCCGTTGGAGCGGGCATAGGGGCCGCCACCCATGTAGAGGATGGCGATATCCCGCGCGTCATCGACCAGCTGAAACAGATCGCGATCGCCGGAGAGAATCCGCACCCGCCAGCCTTGGTCCGCCGCCCGTTGGGCCAGGGTACCGAGCACATCGTCGGCTTCGAAGCCGGGAGCCATGCAGAGCGGCACGTCAAGAGCCTCGGCCAGCAGCGTCTGCAGATTGGCGAGGTCGGCGAAGAAGTGCTCCGGCGCCTCCTCGCGGTGGGCCTTGTAGTTCGCGTCCGCCGCATGGCGGAAGGTGGGCTGGTCCGTGTCGAACGCCACCACCACGCCGGCCGGGGCCAAGCCGCGGCAGTTCTCCAGCAGCGCTCTCAGGACGCCGTAGGTCACGCTGGTGGGGATCCCCTCCTTGGTGCTCAGCCCGCCATCCCCGCCCTTGCTAAAGGCATAGAAGCTGCGAAAGGCCAGGGAATGGCCATCCACCAGCAGCAGCAGAGGTTTCTGCGACGCCATCACCGCCCTCCCATGGGGAAACCCACCTGCTCCCCCGTTGATCGCCACAGCCTGCCAGAGGAGCCGCGGCTGCCGCCGCCGGGGGCGATCGGCACGGCTCGGTTCAGCCGCTGCGGTCGCTATCGCTGGTGGCTGGAGCGATGCTGGTGGCCGCAGCGCCCCAGCGTGCTGTTCATTGGACTGAACCCCTCCCGCGCCGATGCTGGGGCGGATGACCCCACCCTGCGGCGCTTGGGCTGTTTCGCCCGGGACTGGGGCTTTGGGGGCCTCGAGGTGGTGAACCTGTTCTCGGCGGTGGCCACCGATCCAAGGGCGTTGCGGCGGCTGCCGGACCCGGTGGGCGGCAGCACCGATCGTTGGATCCGCCATCGGGCTGTTGCGCCGCGGGTGCAGGCGATCTGGCTGGGTTGGGGCAATCAGGGGGTCTGGAGGCAGCGGGATCGCCAGGTGCTCAGCCTGCTGAGCCACGTGGCGCCGGAGAAGCGGCTGCTCGCGCTCGGCGCCACCCGCCACGGCCAACCCCGCCATCCGCTCTATGCCCGGGCGGCCCTGCCGTGCCAGCCCTGGTCGCCTGCGCCATTCTGAGGCGATCCCTCAGCCCACAGCGACCCAGCCGCCATGGCCCGCGTTCCGAGAAGCTACGCCGTGCACCTTTGGCTGGTGGGCGGCCAGAGCGAAACGATTCAATTCGCCAACCTGGATGCGTTTCAGCAGTGGTACAGCGGGGTGTTGAACGCCGCCGGCAGCGATGCCTTCGTCAATGTGCCGTTGGGCGACTTCGACTCTGAGTATCTGGTGGTGCGTCCCAGCGCGGTGATCGCCATCCGGGTGGAGCCCATTTATGGCTCCGCCGATAGCTGAGCCGCCCGTCACGCGGCCCCATCTTTTTGCCACCCCGGGAGCAGCCATGGCAGCTGAACGATTGGATCTGATCTGGGGCGTGGCCTTCGGGGCAGGGGCCCTGGCTCAGCTGCTGGCCCACTGGACGGGTCTGCCCTCGGTGGTGCTGCTGCTGGCGGTGGGGCTGCTGGTGGGGCAGGGCGGCCTGGGCCTGGTGGATCCCCAGGCCCTCGGCCACGGATTAGAGCCCGTGGTGGGCTTGCTGGTGAGCATGGTGTTGTTCGACGGCGGCCTGGGCCTGCGCCTCAGTGGACCCACCTCGCTGCGCACCCTCACCACCCTGCGGCTGGTGTGGGTGCGTTGGCCCCTGGGGCTGCTCGGCGGAGCCGCGGCGGCCCATGGGCTGGTGGGGCTTAGCTGGCCCCTGGCCTGGGTGTTCGGGGCGATTGCCTTGGCCACCGGTCCCACCGTGGTGACGCCGCTGGTGCGGCAGATGCGGCTCGATGCCGATCTCGCTGGGGTGCTGGAAGCGGAAGGGTTGATCCTCGAGCCGGTGGGGGCGGTGCTGGCGCTGCTGCTGCTGCAGGTGGCGTTGGGGGAACTGGGGGGCTGGCGCGACCTGGCCGCCCTGCTGTTGATGCGGCTGCTGGGAGGTGTGCTGATCGGCGCTCTGACCGGCTTGTTGCTGGTCGCGTTGCTGGAGCGGTTGGCGCCGGCTGGGGCCACAGGGCCGGCCGTGACACTGGAGCCGGCCGTGACACTGGGGCCGGCGGAGCATGAGGCCGGATCCGACCTCGCGGGCGAGGCAGCCGCACCTGCGCCCCAGACCCTGATGCTTGCCGACCCTCCCGCGGCGGCGGGTGCCGGCCCTGGCGCTGCCGCCGACGCACCGCAGCCCAGCCCCGCAGCCTCGATGTCGGGGGAGGATCTCGGCCTGGCGCTGCAGCTGACCTTGGGGTTGCTGTTTCTGATGTTCAGCGGTTGCGAAGCGCTGCTGCCGGAGTCGGGTTTGCCCGCGGCGGTCAGCGCGGGGCTGGTGCTGGGTCTCCGGGGAGGCCCCGCGGCCAGATCCCTCGACATCCCGATCCGCCAGCTGGCGATGTTGGCGATCACCGTGCTCTTTCCCCTGCTGGCGGCCGATCTCGGTTGGTCGGATCTGGCGCGGCTGGGCTGGGGTGGGTTGGCCTGTGTGCTGGTTTTGCCGGTGATTCGCTGGCTGGTGGTGCAGATCGCCGGGTTGGGGCTGACGCCGCTGGACTGGCGCCGCAAGCTGATCCTCAGCTGGATCGCCCCCCGCGGCATCGTCACCGCGGCCGTGGCCAGCCTGTTTGCGCTGCAGCTGGATCAGGCGGGCCAGCCGGGGGGCGCGGCACTGAAGGGATTGGTGTTCCTGACCATCTTGTTCACCGTCAGCGTTCAGGGCTTCACGGCCCCCTGGCTGGCGCGCTGGTTGGGGTTGGTCGAAGGGCCGTCGGAGCTCGGCCCCGACAATCCTGAGGCGGTTGTATCGGCGCGCTGAGCCAGCCTCAGCCGCCGCAGGGCCGGCGTGGCGGATGGCTTCAGCCGGGGCAGGGCCCGCCCATGGCAGGGCTGCCCCCTGGGGCGAAGCCGTCAGCCAGGCGTCGGGCACATGAAAGGCTCGGCTGGCGCTTCAAGCCCCCACGGGCTGCCCTCTGCAGGCGTTCGTCGCCGGGCGCTGCGGACGTGCGTGCCGATTGGGTTCCGCGATGGCTGCTGCGATGGGCTGTCAACAGGCCGTCGCCGTCTCCAGTCGAGGGCGGTCTTCACCGATGGCATGCAGGAGCACCCAACTGCTGACCAGATCGGGCCCCTGCAGACTGCCCAGCAGGGCCGCCCGCAGGCTCTTCATCAACACCCCTTTTTTGACATGGGCGGCGGCGGCGGCTGGCCCCAGCAGCGCTTGGGGCTCCAGGGGCTCGGAGCTGGGTGGCAGTTGGGCCAGCACGGCCTCCAGGGCAGCCCGGGCCCCCTCGGCCTCAAGCTGCTGTTGGGCGCCGGCATCGGCTGTTGGGCGCTCGAAGAAGGGCCGCGCTTGGGCGACGCCGTCTTGCAGGGTGACCAACGAGGGGCCCAGCAGCACCGCAAGCTCGGCCAGCCAGGCGGGATCAGCCACCCCGCCGGCCTGGGCCCAGCCCTGGGCCGTCCAGAAGGGCAGCAGCTGATCGCGAAGCGTATCGGCCGCCATGTCGTGCAGCACCTGGCTATTGAGCCAATTGAGCTTGTCCCAGTCGAAGCGGGCTCCGGCGCGGTTGACGCGGTCGAAGTCGAACACCTGAGCGGCCTCGGCGAGCTGGAAGCGCTCCCCCATCCCTTCAGGGGGTGACCAGCCCAGCAGGGTCATGTAATTCGCCAAGGCTTGGGCGGTGTAGCCCATGGCATGGAAATCGCTGACGGAGGTGACGCCATCGCGTTTCGACAGCTTGCGCCCTTCGTTGTTGAGAATCAGCGGCGTGTGGGCGAACACCGGCGCAGGGGCGCCGAGGGCCTCGTAAAGGAGCAGCTGTTTGGCGGTGTTGGCGATGTGGTCTTCCCCGCGGATCACATGGCTGATCGCCATGGCGGCGTCGTCGACCACCACCACGAGGTTGTAGAGGGGGTCACCGATCCGGTCCGCTGGGGCGCGCCGGGCGATCACCATGTCGCCGCCCAGGTCGGCGCCGCTCCAGACCATGTCACCCCTCACCAGGTCCTGCCAGCGAATCGTGGAGGTGTCGTCGATGCGGAAGCGGATGGTGGCTTCCCGGCCTTCCTCGATGTAGGCCCGCTCCTGATCCGCGCTCAGCCCGCGGCCGCGGTTGTCGTAACGGGGCGGGCGGTTTTCGGCCGCCTGCCGCTCGCGCATCGCGGTGAGTTCGGCTTCGCTGGCATAGCAGCGATAGGCCAGGCCCGCATCGAGCAGGCGTTGGATGGCGGCGCGGTGTTCGCCAATCCGCTCGCTCTGGATCACTGGCGGCTCATCCCAGTCGAGCCCTAGCCAGCGCAAACCTTCGAGAATGTTGGCTGTGTATTCGGGTTTGCTGCGCTCCTTGTCGGTGTCTTCGATGCGCAGCAAGAACTGCCCCCCCTGGCGGCGGGCGAACAGCCAGTTGAAGACGGCCGTGCGGGCGGTGCCGATGTGCAGCGTGCCGGTGGGGCTGGGCGCCAGACGCACGCGCACAGATCCCGTGTTGGTCACGCGAGGGTCTCCAGGATTTGAACGGGACTGACGGGGCTCGAACCCGCAACTTCCGCCGTGACAGGGCGGTGCTCTAACCGATTGAACTACAGTCCCAGCCGTGCCGAAGCTCGGCTGTGGTGTGCGCCGGCCGGAGGCTGGAACACGGATCCCCACCCGCCGAAGCGAGTGCAGGGCCTGTCCGCCCGATGGGCTGACAAAAGGAAGTATGTCCCGACGGCCGACCGGCCGTCAACCAGTCGCTTGGCGCTGGTTGCCACCCCCGGGTGGCGGCTGGGGCGAGGCCCCCGGCGCGGTTCGGGGCGAGAGCGCAGCATCGCGGCACGGCCCCGAGCCCCAGACCGGAGCCTGGGACCCGAGCAACGGGGTTCGCCCCGCCCCTGCGTCGCTCCCAGCCCCAATTCAGTCGGATCCGGGCCCGGTGGAGGCGCACGGTGGGGCACAGGGTTGCCTGAAACTCCTCGCTAGCGGCCTGGCCTCACGGACTTGGCCCCGCCAGGACTCTCGTCAGGTCGGCGGGATCGACTCGGAACGCAGCCGAGCCTGAGCCTTGGGAGCTCGGGAGGGCGACGTTCAGGCAGTTCTGCGGTGGGGGAGCGTCCCCCGCGACGAAGCGCTGCCGGTGGCGACTCCCTGACAAGCTGATCCTGTGATGCTCTCCAGAAGCCCCTAAGCGCCATGGCTTGAGCAGGCGGAGGTCAGGTTGTCAGCGCTTGCTTCGCGATGGCCTCGACCGGCTCACGGTGGACAACAGGCGAACGGCCTGATCCGCAAGCGTCCTGGATCCTGATCAGCAACAAAGCTCCATAGCAGAGAAATGCTTCATGACGCAGGGCAAGAACTGGCCTCCAGCGCCTCGCTTTTGGACGCTGATGGGTGCCAGTGAGCATGCCTCAGCCAGTGATCGTTGGCTCTGCGGAGCTTTGTTGCTGATCGGGTCCTGAACTGTCACAACGCTCCGCCCCAGCCCCCAACCCAACGCCCCCAACGCCCCCAACGCCCCCAACGCCCCAACGCCCCCAAGCAGAGCGTTCGCACACTGCCGGCCGGACGTCAGCAAAAGTCCCCCAGTTTGCTCTCCGGAATCTTGTCGCTGGTTCGGGCTGGCGTTGGCCCCTGTCCTGCAGCGTTAGAACGGTCATCGATCGGTCCGAAGCTCCCATGCTTCCCGAAGTGGACGTGTCTTCGCACTCGCGGCATCGACTATTTGGAGGGAGCTGATTAGGCGCTCCAGGACTATCGAATTATCGAAAATAATGCCCCATCCCGGATTGCCAGGGTGAGCACTTCTAAACGAATCTCTAGGGCCGATGGGTGGTGCCCAATCTGAGATATTCGACTATTTTGATAGCAAAAAATATCCCCGGCATGCTCGCTCGAAGTGATCAAGCTTGCTTCAGGGTTAGGCTGAGGGCATCGATGGCCAGGATTTAAGGACTAGTGGGCGCTGGCCAGGCTGTTTTTCGGTTGACGATGTTGATTGATGTGGATGTGAAGGGTCTGCAACCCTGACCCGTTACGTGGCCATGGGTTTAGGGGCGGAAGCCAGCGGGTTCGATCAAACGAACTTGATTACCGCGGGCGGTGAACTCGCGCCCCTGATCGCTCTGAACCACGACACGGCCGCCGGACTTGACCCGAATCACCCGTGCTCTGACCCAGCCGAGAGCTGCGGATTCGAGAACTTTGACGACATCACCTGGTTGCAGATCCAGCTCCATCTTGAAGGCAACGAAAACGGGACAATGGAACAGTGAAATAAGGCCACGGGGAGAGACATCAGACGCGCCGTGGAGGACTTGAACCCCCGACATCAGGTTTTGGAGACCTGCGTTCTACCAACTGAACTAACGGCGCAGTGGTGATGCCCCTCAATGGGGTGGCATTGCAGACCGGTGAAGTGCCGCCCTGCGTTGGCTGCCAATCAGCGATCGAAGCGCTGCTTGACTCGGGTGGCCTTTCCTACGCGATCGCGTAGGTAGAACAGCTTAGCCCGGCGCACCTTACCGCGTCGCTCCACTTTCACGGAAGCCACCTGGGGACTGTGCAACATGAAGACCCGCTCCACGCCGATGCCCTGGAAGATCCGGCGCACGGTGATGGTGGCATTCAAGCCTCCGTGGCGCTTCGCGATCACCACCCCCTCATAGGGCTGCACCCGCTCCTTGTTGCCTTCCCGGATGCGCACACCCACCCGCACCGTGTCTCCCACGAAGATCTCGGGGAGGTCGTCCCGCAACTGGGCGGATTCAAAGGCGGCGATCAGGGCCTGGGCGCTCAGCCGTGCCGGCCGGGTTGAGCGCGTCGCCGCTGGGGACGCCGTGGTGGCCACTGGACTCTCGGCCACAGCCACCGAGGGACCCGCTGCCGCCGTGGCGGTGCCGCCGCTGGCATCGCTGGACTCGATGCTGGTCTGTTGGGGTTCGGACTGTTCCGTCGTTTCCGATGCCATCCCTTGGGCTCCGCCGCGCCTGGCCAAACAACCAGTGTACTGACCCATGGTCCCACATCCCCCCTCAGCGTTGGCGTGTCTGCAGCCGTTGCCACAGCAGTCCAGCGCCGCTGCTCAGCATCCAAAGCAGGCCCAGACCGTTGAGCAGCACATAAAGCGTTTCCCCGCTGGGGCCTAGCCAGGGTTTGAGCCATTCCCCCTCGTGCAGCGCCATGAGGATGTGGGCCGCGTCGCGCCCCATCCCGCCCCAATCCCGCAACAGGCGGTAGCTCAGCCCGGTGCAGACGGTGACGAGCAGCGGCGCCACGACGAAGGGAGCCAGGCCGGCGTGCAGCTGGCGCAGTCGGGCGGCAGCTCCCGCCGGGCCGGGCCGGCGGGCCCTCGGCCGGGGGGGTGGGGCCGTGTTCTCCGGCGTTGGACTCGGCTCAGCCATGGGGTTCTGTCAGCGATCCGCGGCGATTGGTAGCTTGTGACCAAAAAAGTTCCACCGCCGGAGAATCTTCCCGTGAACCTGTTCGCCGAACTGCTGGCCGCCACGCAAAAAGACAAGAGCACCTCGGCCGCGCAGGTCCCGACAGCCTCCAGCGGTCCCTCGATCCAGAAAAGCCGCCGTGGCGTCGAGGTCAAGTCGGCGCGAGAGATTGCCACGATGCGCCAGGCCAGCCGCATTGTGGCCACGGTGCTTCGCGAGATCCTGGAGCTGGCCGCCCCAGGACTGACCACTGGAGATCTCGATCGCCATGCGGAGCGGCGCATCCGCGAGCTGGGCGCCGTGCCCAGCTTCAAGGGCTACCACGGCTTCCCAGCCAGCATCTGCGCCAGCATCAACAATGAAGTGGTGCATGGCATCCCCAGCAGCCGCCGGGTGATCCAGGCCGGTGATCTGCTCAAGGTGGACACCGGCGCCTGCTTCGACGGCTATCACGGTGACAGCTGCATCACCCTCTGTGTCGGCGAGTCGGTGGATCCCCAAGCCGCCAACCTGAGCCGCGTTGCCCAGGAAGCCTTGATGCGGGGTTTGGCGACAATCCGGGCGGGCAGCAATCTCTATGAGCTGGCTTCCGCGGTGCAGGATCACGTGGTGGCCCACGGCTATGCCGTGGTGGAGGACTACACCGGCCATGGCGTGGGTCGCAACCTGCACGAGGAGCCCTCGGTGTTCAACTACCGCACCCGCGACCTGCCCAACCTGACCTTGCGGGCTGGCATGACTCTGGCGGTGGAGCCGATCCTCAACGCCGGCAGCAAGGCTTGCCGCACCCTGCGCGATCGCTGGACCGTTGTCACCGTCGACGGCAGCCTCTCGGCCCAGTGGGAACACACGATCGCCGTGACCAGCGATGGCTGCGAAATCCTCACCGATCGCGACTTCTGATCCGTCAGGCGGCTGCCACCTACGTCCGGTCCCAGCCTGAGCCCCTCGCCGAGCCGCCCTCGTCGCTTCGTGGCTGAACCGGATCCTGAAGGCGCTGAGCCCTTCGGCCTTCACGTCGGCTCACGCCCGTCAGAGACCCGATCAAGAGCCCTATGGCAGGCCGAGCTGAATCCAAGCCCACCGCATCGGTCAGCCTGATCAGCAACACAGCTCCATCAGCAACACAGCTGCGCAGCAGAGATGTGCTTCACCGCGTATGACAAAAGCGGCTTCCGGCGCCGCGCTTTTGGGCGCTCACCGGTGCCTGTCAGTCATCCTCAGCCATTGATCGTTGGCTCTGCGGAGCTTTGTTGCTGATCAGGTCGGTACATGCCTGGAACCTCGGGATAGGCCTGGAACCATCGACGGCGGACTTGTGACGTGCCGGCTCAGCCGGCGTCGGCCCCACGGCAGATCAGGCTGGCGTAGAGCCAGCGGATGAGGAGCAGCAACGGCATCACGATGTAGGTGATGGGGTTGGGTGTGACCACAATCAGAGTCCAGCCCCAGTCCGCCTGGCGCAGGATGTTGGCGGCCACGAAGTCGGGGCCCATCAGGCCGATCGGATTGAGCTCTGAGCGAAAGGGGCCCAGCACCAGCCGCCGCAGGCGCAGGTGCCGGTTCAGCAGGGGCGCCCGCAGGCTCAACAGCTGACCGATCAGGCGTTTGCTGATCTCATACAGGGGGCTGAGGCAGGGCTGGTACTCCGCCTCGGAGGTGTTGATCCACACTTCTGGCCTAGGCCGCTGGGCCGGCGAGGCGCCCTCGGAGCCGTCCTCCGCCGCGGCAGGGCGCTGGGCCACCACCTCGGCGAACAGTTCCAGCAACCGCCAGCAGCTGAGCGCGTTGACCTCGAGGGACAGCCGGATGGCCTCGACGCCGCGCTGGCTATGGACGTTGACGCCATGGTTGATCACCAGAACATCCACCTCGCTCAGCAGCTGCCGCAGTGCTTCCTCCTCGCCCACCCGCCAGCGCTCCTGGCGCAAGGGAATCGGCCGACCCGCGCCATCGCGCAGCTGCAGGGGGCGGTCGCCATGGCTGAGGGCGATGAGCTGGGCACCCCGCTGGTGCCAGCGGCTCAGCAGGGCTTGGCCGAGGGCACCGCTGGCGCCGGTGATCGCCACCACGGTCCGGCAGCGGTCGTCCCGGCCGCCGCGGGTTCCCGAGCCCGCGGCAGCGGAGCCGAGGCTGGCAGGTGACGCGTTCACGGCTGGCCGAATCCGTAGTGGTTCCAGCATGGCCGTTGGACATCGCTGCCTAGATTGGCCAACAGCCTTGCGGCTCCGGCCAGCACGACCCATGCCCGTTCCGCTGCTGATCGGCTCCTGCGAACCCTTCAGTGGCAAGTCGGCCCTGGTGCTGGGCTTGGCCCGCCAGTTGGCCCGCCAAGGGGTGAGCCTTGCATTCGGCAAACCACTGGCCACCTGTTTGGCGGCTGAGATCCATCAACCGGGGGATCCGCTGCTCGACGCCGATGTGCGCTTCGTGGGCACCACCCTCGGCCTGGAGGAGAGCCAGCTGATTCCCTCCCTGCAGAGCCTTGATGCCGCCTCCCAGCAGCAGCGCCTGTTAGCGGGCGACGTGGACGCCGGACAGGGTCTGGCGGCCCTGCGGCTCCAGCTGGAGAGCTATGGCGATCGCCTGGTGCTGCTGGAGGCTGCTGGCCAGCTTTGCGAGGGCCAGCTCCATGGGCTCGGTCTGGTGCCGCTGGCCCAGGGGTTGGGGGCGCCGGTGGTGCTGGTGCATCCCTGGAGCAATGCCGGCAGTGTCGATGCCTTGCTCGATGCCCGACGCCAGCTGGGCGACCTGTTGGCGGGGGTGGTGCTCAATGGCGTGCTGCCGGAGGCCTTGGCCGCGGTGCGGCGCGACATCGAGCCGGCGCTCCATCGCCTCGGCCTGCCGGTTTTGGGTGTCATGCCCCGCAGCCCGCTGCTGCGCAGCGTCACCGTCGATGTGCGGGCCCGTCGCCTGCTGGCGCGGGGGTTGTGTTGCCGTGACCGGCTTGATCTGCTCGTGGAGACCCTCTCGATCGGCGCCATGAACGTGAATTCGGCGATGGAGTTCTTCCGCCGCCGCCGCAATATGGCCGTTGTCACGGGGGCCGACCGAACCGATATCCAACTCGCGGCGCTGGAGGCTTCCACCCAGTGCCTAATTCTCACTGGCGCCGGAGAACCGCTGCCCCAGCTCCTGAATCGCGCCGAAGAATTGGAAGTTCCGGTTCTCAAGGTCGACCACGACACGCTCACCACGGTGGAGGTGGTTGAGGCCGCCATCGGTCATGTCCGTCTCAATGAAGCGGTCAAGGCCACCTATGCGATTCGCTTGGTGGAGGAGCATTGCCGCTTCGAAACGTTGTTCGATCGGCTGCGCCTGCCGGTTGCCACCTGAACCTCTCACGGTGCGACGCTGCTAAGTTCAATCCCAGACAGCGGCCAGCGGGTGACCCGGTCCCTTGATTTTCCGGCGATCGACCGGATCGACACGCTTGCGCAGGAACTGGCCATGCTCCAGGACCGCGGCAAGCGGCGCATTGCCATCCTTGGCAGCCGCCACGTGCCTGTGGTGTCGATTCATCTCGTGGAGTTGGTGGCCCGCTCCCTCGCCCAGGAGGGCCACAGCCTGATCACCTCCGGTGCCCAGGGGGTTAACTCCGCTGTGATTCGTGGCGTGCTCGAAGTGGCCCCCGGCCAGCTCACCGTGTTGCTTCCCCAGAGCCTGGAGCGCCAGCCGCCCGAATCCCGTGAGCAGCTGGAGCGGGTGCTGCACCTGGTGGAGAAACCCGAGCACGATGAGCTGCCGCTGCCCATGGCCAGCAGCCTCTGCAACCAGGAGATCATCAGCCGCTGCGACCAGTTGATCTGCTATGCCTTCCACGACAGCGAAACCCTGCTGGCCAGCTGCCGCACCGCCGAAGACATGGGCAAGGTGGTAAGCCTGATGTTCTTCGACTGAGCGCGCCGCTCAGGCTTCGGGATCGGGGGCCAGCACCTGCAGCCGCGTGCCCTCGCGCCCCAGCACCTGCACCCAGCTGCCGGGGGGCAGCGCCGCCGGACCGTTGAGGCACACCGCCGCCCAGCTCTGGCCCTGCCAGCGCACCCGTCCCTGGTCGCGCGTGCCTTCGAAGCCCTCGATCACCTCCGCCAGTTCCGCCTGGCCGCTGGGGGGCAGCTCCCGCGGCCGCTGCCGCCGCGACCACTGCCACAGAGCCGCCGTTCCGGCGGCGGTGAGGGCCACGAACAGCGCCCACTGCAGCCCGGGCGAGAGGGCCAGCGGCGCCGCCAGGGCCGACACCACCATGGCGGCGATCGCCCCGATCAGGAAGCCGCCGAAGCCCGGCACGATCAGTTCAATCAGCAGCAGCAACCCCGCCAGGGCCAGCCACAGCAGCGGGGTCATCGATGCGCCGGTTTGCTGCCCCCACTCTGGGGTGCCTGGGCGGTTTCGGGAACGCTCCCTAGTTTGTGGGGGTATTCCCTGCGCCGCCGCTGGTGGAAGCTCTGCTGTCGTTGCCAGCCCTGGCCCTGTTGGCCTTGCTGGGTTTTGGCAGTGTGCGGGTCACCAGCGGCGGCCGCTCGATGCTGGTGGAGCGCCTCGGCAAGTACGACCGCCAGCTCAAGCCCGGCCTCTCCTTCGTGCTGCCGGTGGTGGAGAAAGTGGTGAGCCACGACTCGCTCAAGGAGCGGGTGCTGGATATTCCGCCGCAGCAGTGCATCACCCGCGACAACGTGTCGATCGAGGTGGATGCGGTGGTGTACTGGCAGCTGCTGGAGCACCCCCGCGCCTACTACGCCGTGGACAATCTCCAGGCGGCGATGGTGAACCTGGTGCTCACCCAGATCCGCGCCGAGATGGGCAAGCTCGATCTGGATCAAACCTTCACCACCCGCCAGGAGGTGACCGAAACCCTGCTGCAGGAGCTCGATACCGCCACCGACCCCTGGGGCGTGAAGGTGACCCGGGTGGAAATGCGCGACATCGTGCCCTCCAAGGGGGTGCAGCAGGCGATGGAGCAGCAGATGACCGCTGAGCGCGAGAAGCGCGCCGCGATCCTGCGCTCCGAGGGCGAGCGGGAGTCTCAGGTGAATGCGGCCCGCGGCAGGGCCGAATCCCTGCTGCTCGATGCTGAGGCCAAGGCCAAGCAGCAGCTGCTGATGGCCCGCGCCCGCGCCGAGGCGGCCGCCGAGCTGGCCAAGGTGATGGAGGTGCACCCGGCGGCGGCTGAAACCCTGCGGCTGCTGCTGGCCAAAGACTGGATGGCCATGGGCGAGGAACTGGCCAAGGCCCCCGGCGGCAGCGTGCTGCTGGTGGATCCCCAGAGCCCGGCCTCGCTGCTGGCGGCCCTGCGGGGCCTGCAGGAGAAGGGCTGAGCCGGATCAGCCGGCGGCCAGCACCGCCTTGAGGCCCTCCACGTAGAGCTCGGCGGTGCACAGCAGCGCCCCGGCCCAGCAGAGGGAGCGCAGCAGGGGCTGGTTGAGCACGTAGGCCGCGATGTAGAGCAGCCGCAGCAGCGGGTGCAGCAGGGCCGCGCCCATCGCCAGCGGCGCCTGCACGCCGGCCACCAGGGCCAGCAGGGCCGCCGGCGCGAACAGGGTGAAGGCCTCGAAGCTGTTCTGGTGGGCCCAGTTGGCCCGCTTGCCCCATTCGGGCAGCCGCTCGAACATCGCCCGCGGCGCCTTCAGATCCTCGGGGGTGAAGTTGGCCTGGGAGCGGCCCGCCCCCAGGGGCACCAGGCTGGCGATCACCACGGCTCCCGCCAGCACCAGCCCCAAGGCGAAGGGGGCTCCGGCGGGCAGGGCGCTCAGGGATGACAGCAGGGGGGGCATGGCTTCAGGGCTGAACTCCGGTCCTTTTCTAGGCTGACCCCAGCTGCCCCTCCCCCCTGCGCCGATGGCCGACACCTACAGCTTCGACTGCGTCAGCGATTTCGACCGCCAGGAGCTGGTGAATGCCATCGACCAGGTGCGCCGCGATGTGACCACCCGCTACGACCTCAAGGACTCCGGCACCGAGATCGAGCTGGAGGAGACCTCCCTCACCATCACCACCGCCAGCGACATGACCCTGCAGGCGGTGGAAGACGTGCTGCGCCAGAAGGCCACCAAGCGCAATCTCTCGCTCAAGATCTTCGACTTCCAGACCCCCGAGCCCGTGGGTGGCAACCGGGTGAAGCAGGTGGTGAAGCTGCGCAAGGGCCTGAGCAAGGAGCTGGCCAAGGAGCTCAGCAAAACCGTGCGCGATGAGATCAAGAAGGTCACGGTGGCGATCCAGGGCGATGCCCTGCGGGTGACCGGCAAAAACAAGGACGATCTGCAGGCCGCCATCGCCCTGCTCAAGGCCCAGGACGTGGAGGTGCCGCTCCAGTTCGAGAACTACCGCTGATGGCGGGAGCCGGCTGGCGGTTCTGGATCGACCGCGGCGGCACCTTCACCGATCTGGTGGGCTGCTCCCCGGGCGGAGAGCTGGTGGTGCGCAAGGTGCTGTCGGTGCAGCCCGATCGGCCCGGCGATCCGGCCGTGCGGGCCATCCGCGAGGTGCTGGACCTCCCTGCGGCGGAGCCCCTGCCGGTGGGTTCCATCCAGGAGGTGCGCCTCGGCACCACGGTGGCCACCAACGCCCTGCTGGAGCGCAGTGGCGCGCCCACGCTGCTGCTGGTGAACCGGGGGCTGGCCGATCTGCTGCAGATCGGCGACCAGCATCGCCCCGATCTGTTCGCCCTGGAGATCGCGCGGCCGCAACCCCTCGCGCAGCGGGTGCTGGAGGTGGGCGGACGCCTCTCGGCCAGCGGCGAGGAGCTGGAACCGCTGCAGCTGAATGGGGCCCTGACGGAGCAGTTGCGCCAGGCCCGGGCCGATGGCCTCCGGAGTGTTGCCGTGGCCCTGATGCACGGCTACCGCCATCCGAGCCATGAACGCCAACTCGGCTCCTGGTTGGAGACGTTCGGCTTCGAGCAGATCGCCCTCTCGCACCAGGTGAGTCCGCTGCCGCGGCTGGTGCCCCGGGGCCACACCACGGTGCTGGAGGCCCATGTGGGGCCTGTGCTGCAGGCCTACCTCCAGCAGCTGCAGGCGGCCCTGGGCGAGGCGGTGCGGCTGCGGGTGATGCAGTCGAGCGGGATCCTGATCGATCCCCAGCGGCTGCGCGCCAAGGACACGATCCTCTCCGGCCCGGCCGGTGGCCTGGTGGGGGCCGTGCGCAGCTGCCAGGCGGCGGGTTTCCCGGTGATGGTGGGCTTCGACATGGGCGGCACCTCCACCGACGTGTGCTACTCCGATGGCTCCTGGGAGCGGCGTGAGCTGGTGGAGCTGGCGGGCCTGCCGCTGCAGGCACCGATGCTGCAGATCCACACCGTGGCCGCCGGCGGTGGTTCCCGCCTGCACTTCGATGGCCAGCGGCTGCAGGTGGGGCCGGCCTCCGCCGGTGCCGATCCCGGTCCGGCCTGCTACCGCCGTGGCGGCCCGCTCACGATCACCGATGCCAACCTGCTGCTGGGCCGGCTGCGGCCCGAGAGCTTTCCGGCGCTGTTCGGGCCCCGCGGCGATCAGCCCCTGGATCTGGCGGTGGTGCAGCGGCAGTTCGCGCAGCTGGGCTTGGCCATGGGCTGTTCGGCGGAGGCCGCAGCAGAGGGGGCCCTGGCCATTGCGATCGAGCGCATGGCCGAGGCGATCCGGCGCATCTCGATTCAGCAGGGGCACGACGTGCGCCGGGCGGTGCTCTGCAGCTTCGGGGGGGCTGGCGGCCAGCACGCCTGCGCCCTGGCGGAAGCCCTGGGGATGCAGCAGGTGCTGCTCCACCCCCTGGCGGGGGTGCTCTCGGCCTATGGCCTTGGCCTGGCTGACGAGGGCCAGCTGCTGGAGCAATCGGTGGGCCGGCCCCTCACAGCCGCACTGCTGCACGACCTGGATCAGCGCATGACGGCCCTGGCCGCTGGCGCTCCGGCCCAACGGCAGCTGCAGCTGCGCACCCCCGGCAGCGACAGCTGCCTGCCCGTGGCCTGGGGCAGCCTGGAGCAGGTGCAGGTGGCGTTCATCGCCGCCTACCGCCTCCGCTACGGCTATGCCCCCACCGGCCCCGGCGGCGGGCGGCTGCAGCCGGTGCTGGAGCGCGTCAGTCTGGAGCTGTTGCAGCCGCAGCCACCCGCTCCCGCTGTGGCCTCTCCTTCGCAGGCCCCTTCCCAGTGCGCCAACGGCCAGCCGCCGGCCGCGGCGCCTGAGGCGATCCGCATCCATCTGGCGGGGGCCTGGCGTGAGGCCCAGCTCTGGCAGCGCCAGCAGCTGCGGCCGGGGATGGAGCTCGCCGGGCCCGCCCTGATCGTGGAGCCCACCGGCACCAACCTGCTGCTGCCCGGCTGGACGGCCCGCTGCCTGCCCGGCGGAGAACTGCTGTTCAGCCGCGATCGGGCGGCCGCGGCATCGACCTCGCCATCGGCATCGGCATCGGCATCGGAGCTCACGTCCTCTTCCCACCCCGCTGCTGAGTCCGCCGATCCGGTGACTCTGGAGCTGTTCAACCATCGCTTCACGGCCATCGCCGAGCAGATGGGCACCCGCCTGCAGCAGACCAGTTCCTCGGTGAATATCAAGGAGCGGCTCGACTTCTCCTGCGCCCTGTTCGATCGCCGCGGCGCCCTGGTGGCCAATGCTCCCCACATCCCCGTGCACCTGGGATCGATGGGGGAGAGCGTGGCGGCCCTGCTGGCGGCGATCACCCGGGGCGAGCGGCCGGCCCTCGCTCCCGGCGATGCCGTGGTGTGCAACAACCCCTTCAACGGCGGCACCCACCTGCCGGATCTCACCGTGATCACGCCGGTGTTTGCCGGTTCGGACGCGTCCGGGATCCAGCCCGAGCCCCTGTTC
>JBKCTK010000227.1:0-3693 GCA_046319055.1 Synechococcaceae cyanobacterium | reverse complement strand
GCCGTCGCCAGGATGGCGCCGGTGAGCTCATTCATCGCATTGGCGGCCGCTTGAAACGGTCGATCCCCCGCTTCGATGCGGGCCGACACCGCTTCCACCACCACGATCGCATCATCCACCACCAAGCCGGTGGCCAGGATCACGCCCAAGAGGGTCAGCTCATTGATCGAAAAGCCGAAGGCCTTGATAAAGATCATCGCGCCCAACAAGGCGATCGGTAGGGCCAAGGCCGGCACGGCCGTGGCCTTCCAATCCTGCAGGAACAGGAAGATGATCAACAGCACCAGCACCACCGCGTCCCGCAGGGCATCGATGGCGTTAAAGATCGAGGCGTTGATGAAGTCGGTCTGATCGAACACCTTTTCCAACACCACACCCGGCGGCAAGGAACCGCGAAACTGCTCCAGCACCTGGTCCACGGCCTTGGCGGTGCTGATCGCATTGCTGCCCGGCAGCTGGATCACCCCGAAGCCCACCGAGGGGTAGCCGGTGCGGGCATTGATGGCCTGCTGGTTGAAGTTTTGAAAGGCGTATTCGGCACGGCCCACATCACCGATGCGAATCAGGCCCCCATCCGGTCCTTTGGCGATCGACACATCCTCAAACTGCTGCACCGTCATCAGATTGCCGTTCACCAGAATCGGGTAGGTGGTGGGGTTGCGGGCTGAGGCTGGCGGACCGCCGATGCTGCCGGCAACTACCACCTGATTCTGCGCCTTGAGCGCTTTCACCACATCATCCACACCCAAATTAAAGCGGGCCAGCTTGAGCGGATCCACCCAGATGCGGAAGGCCGGATTGCTAGCGCCAAACACATTCACCTGGCCAACACCTTGGGCGCGGGTGATTGGATAGATGAGGTTGAGCTGCATCAGCCCGTTCAGATAAGCCCCATCAAACTGCCCCTGGCTGGAAGTGAGGTTGTAGACCAGGAGATAGCTGTTGGCCGTTTGCTGCACCGTGACGCCCTGGGCGTTGACCTGCTCCGGCAACTGGGATGAAGCCGTCTGCACCCGGTTCAGCACATTCACCTGATCGATATCGGGATCCGTGCCGGCCTTGAACACCACGCTGATCTGGCTGTTGCCTTCACCGCTGCTGTTGGAGCTGATGTAGTCCATCCCCGGTGCGCCATTGATCTGGCTCTCCAGCGGCATGGTCACGGCGCTTTCCACCGTGAGGGCATCGGCGCCCGGCAGGTTGGCCGTGACCTGCACCGTGGGCGGAGCGATGTTGGGCAGGTTTTCGATCGGCAGCAACGGCAGGCTGATCAATCCCGCCAGCAGGATCAAGATGCTGCAGACGGTGCTGAGGGCCGGCCGCTTCAGGAAGGTATCGGACAGGCTCATTTCTTAGCCGCCTTGGTGGAGGCCGCCATGCCGGGCGTGCTGGCGGGGGGAGCCATGCCGGCCCCGGGCTGGACGGCCAGGCCGCTGCGCAGCTGGGCCAGCCGACCCAGCACCACCGCATCCTGCGGCCTCAGGCCCCCCAGCACCGGATAGGCCCCGCCCTGGAGCGTGCCCAGCCGCACCGGCACCTGCACCACCACCGGCAGATTGGCCGGCGGCGCCGGGGTGATCTTGCGGCCCAGGCGCATCTGGGCCTCATCGAGACTCACCGCCAGGAACACAAAGCTCTTGCCCGCCTGCAGCAACACCGCCTGCTCGGGGATGGCCAGCACCGGCTGGCGGGAAAACAGCACCGTGGCGCTGACCCGTTCGTTGTTGCGCAAGCTGCCACTGGGATTGTTGAAGGCGGCCTTCACCAGCAGGGTTTGCTTCTCCTTGTCGAGGGAGGGGGCGATGAACACCACCTGGCCGATCGCCCGCGGACGGCGCGGATCCGGCCCCTGCAGCAGCACAGGCTGGCCGGGGCGCACGCGATCGCTGAGTTCAGCCGGCACATCGATGCGCAGCCACAGCTTGCTGTTATCGACCACGCTGGTGATCACGCTGCCGGCCTGCACCACATCGCCCAGCTTGTAGTTGAGATTGCCGACGTAGCCGCCAATCGGCGCCACCACATTCTTGTAGCCCAAGGTGGCCATCGAGGCGCGCAACTTATCGCGGCTCTGGATCGCCTGGGTCACATAGAAATCCCGATCCTTGGTGGAAACAGCCCCCTGCTCGTTGAGGAAGATGTAGCGCTCGGCATTCACCTGGTTCTTGCGCGCCTCGGCCGCGTCGGCATTCACCTGGGAGGTGAGCTGCACTTGATCCAGGGTGAACAGCAGCTGGCCTGGCTTCACCAGCTGCCCCTCGAACACCGGCATGGCCACGATGCGGCCGGCGATCTCCGGGGCCAGCCGCAGCTCCCGGATCGCCTCCAACGTGCTCTGGTAAGTGGCGGAGTCGACCCGTTCCATCGGCCGCGGCTGCACCAGTTGCACCTGGGGCGGCAGGGCCGGAGGTGGGGTGGGGGTGCCGCAACCGGTCAAGGCGGCGCCGCTGAGCAACGGCGCCAACCGGGTCAGGAGGCGCCTCGGCTCCAGGCGCCCATAGGCCCCTCGCCGCTGGGGTCGCTGCACCCCCCGCCCCGCCGGCTGCGGCGCCCCATCGCCCGCTGCGGCCGCGACTTCCGTCAAAAGGTCCCTACCGTCCTGATGGGGTGCAACGCGGCGGTGTTGGGGCCGGGCGTCATGGGGGAAGCTTGATCGCAACAGGTGTGCGGCCGGATGGAGCCCGGGCCGTGGCTGACCAGGGCGCCAGGATAGGTGCAGGTCCGCAGCGCGCCCCGGGCCGCCCGTGAGCGATCTCTTCGACCACCAGCGTGAACAACAGCTGCGGCGCATCGCCCCCCTGGCCGATCGCATGCGGCCCCGCAGCCTTGAGGATTTCGTCGGGCAGGAGGCGATTCTCGGCCCGGGTCGGTTGCTGCGTCGCGCCATCCGCGCCGACCGGGTCGGCAACCTGATCCTCCACGGTCCCCCCGGCACCGGCAAGACCACCCTGGCCCGCATCATCGCCGGCCACACCCGCGCCCACTTCAGCAGTCTCAATGCGGTGCTGGCCGGGGTGAAAGAGCTGCGCCAGGAGGTGGATGCCGCCCGGGAGCGCCTGGCTCGCCACGGCCTACGCACGATCCTGTTCATCGATGAGGTGCACCGCTTCAACAGCGCCCAGCAGGACGCCCTGCTGCCTTGGGTGGAGAACGGCACCGTCAGCCTGATCGGCGCCACCACCGAGAACCCGTTCTTCGAAGTGAACAAGGCCCTGGTCAGCCGCGCCCGCCTGTTTCGCCTGCAACCCCTCGAGCCCGCGGATCTGCACCAGCTGCTGGGGCGCACCTTGGCCGATGCCGAGCGGGGCTACGGCGACCGCCAGGTGCGCCTCGATTCCGCCGCCGCCGACCACCTGGTGGCCATGGCCGGCGGCGACGCCCGCAGCCTGCTCAATGCCCTGGAGCTGGCGGTGGAGACCACGGAAGCCAACGCCGAAGGCGTGATCGCCATCGACCTGGCGATCGCCGAGGAGTCGATCCAGCAGCGGGCCGTGCTCTACGACAAGCAGGGCGATGCCCATTTCGACACGATCAGCGCCTTCATCAAGTCGCTGCGGGGCTCAGACGCCGATGCCGCCCTGTTCTGGCTGGCCCGGATGGTGGAAGCCGGTGAAAATCCCCGCTTCATCTTCCGCCGCATGCTGATCGCCGCCGGCGAAGACGTGGGCCTGGCCGATCCCCAGGCGATCGTGG
>JBKCTK010000226.1:0-3970 GCA_046319055.1 Synechococcaceae cyanobacterium | reverse complement strand
ACCCACAGGCTCTGGCCACCAGCGTCACTGTTGAGACCATCCGCCTCAGGCCAGGGTTCCCCTGCGGCCTCCCGGGCGGTTAGCACCACGCCACCATGCACCTGGCGGGGGCGATGCACGCTCACGCCAGCGGAGAGGAAGGCCGCCAACTCCTGGGGCTCGCGACCCTGCCAGAGCCGCGTGAAGAAGCCATGCTCAAAGCCGCGCAGCAGATCGGCCTGGAGGAAGTAACCCCCATAGGTGCCCACCCAGGTCCAGCCCGGGAGATCGTTGAAGCTGGCATCGGGCCGATCGAAGGGGGTTGGCGCGGCTTCAGGCATCGGGGAGATCGCGCAGCATCCAGAAGCCATCGAGCTGATTGGCCTCCGCATCCGGCTGCACGGCGATGAACTGCAGGCCTCCAACGTTTTGCCGCGCCTGCGCCAGCACCTCCGCCGCCGTGAGGGACTCGCCCTCCGTCAGGCTGGTGACCAGCCAGCGGTCTTCCTGACCGGCCTCCAGGACCAGCTGGCGTCCGACCACCTCAAGGCGCACCGGTTCCAGGCCGGCGACCAGCGCCGCAATCGCCAGGGAACGCTGGCGGCTGAACAGACGGATGCCTGGAACCGGCAGGGAGGGGTCAAGGTCGGCGGGACAAGACAGCAGGGACTGAAAGCCCGCCTCCCAGTCGGCCGCCTCAAGCAGAGCCCCCAGGGGCAGGGTGGCCCAGTTCCAGCTGTCGCCGCGGGCCGCTTCCGGCAGGGGGACCGGCACCGGCCGCACCGGCATGGGTGGCGGCGCCAGCGGGCCCGCCTGGAAGCCGGGTTCCGCCGGGTAGACGTGGCGCTCCCGTTCCTGGAGCCAGTCGATGAGGGCGTAGCAGCGGCGGCTTGGCACCAGATCCAGGCCCAGCCCTTCCGCTGCCCGTTGCACCATGGTGCGCATCGAGCCCCGCCAGCAGCGCAACTTCAGAGGCATGCCGAAGCCTTGCTCCGCGGCATCGCCCAAGGCCTGCTCAAGGGCCTGCCGCAGCCAGATGGAGTTGACATTGGCCGCCGGGCAGGCCCTGACGAAGCGAAACGCCGGAGGGGATTCGCCGTTGCCGCTGGCGGGCTGGGGCGTGCTGCAGATCAGCAGTTCCCAGCGTTTCTTGCCATCGGCCTCCAGGATCGGTCGCGAGTAGAAATCGAGCTCCCAGTCCGGACAGGGGCGGGAGCCAGGGGTGACCACCGGGTTCATCCAGCGGACTGCTCCTGTTGACGCAGCAGGGATCGGGCCCGGTTAGCCCGGTCTTCCGCCTCCGCCAGCACCTTGGGTTTGTCGATCAGCCATTCGCCGGGTTGTCCCTCCAGGAGGGCCGTATTCAGGGCGATGCGCCCGCGGCTGGGATCCATCTCGGTGATCAGGGCCCGGATCACCTCCCCTTGGTCAAACACTTCACGCAGGGAGCGGAGCGCCCCACCGGTGATGGAGGACTGATGCAGCAGACCGCTGACGCCCCCCAGATCCACGAAGAAGCCATAAGGCTTGACCGAGACGATACGCCCCTCGACCAGCTGGCCCACCTCCAGCTCGGAGAAGCGGGCCGCCAGGGCGGCTTTTTTTTCGGAGAGCACCAGTTTGCGCGTTTCTGAATTCACCTCCAGAAAGGCAACCCCCACGCTGCGGCCCACCAGCGCTTCGTGATTCTCCCCGTCGTTGAGCTGGGAACGGGGGATGAAGCCGCGCAGGCCCTCAACGTCGCAGGTGACGCCTCCGCGGTTGAAGCCACTGATCTTGACCTGCAGGACCTTGCCTTCTTTTTCGAGCTGTCGCACCTTCTCCCAGCTCTGGCGCAGCGCCAAGGCGCGGGCGCTGACCGTGACCATGCCATCGGCGTTTTGTTCCCGGGTGACCAGCACAGCCACTTCCAGACCCTTGGGGAAGCGCTCTTTGAGGTTGGTGATGGCCCCGAGGCCGCACTCCTGCTTCGGCATGAAGCCCGGCGCCTTCCCGCCGATGTCGACATAGACCCCATCGCTTTCAAGGCCGACCACCACACCATGCACCACCTCACCGGTGGTGCCGACGGGCTCGTTCTGATCCAACGCGGCCAGGAAGGCCTCCTCATCGAAGTCGAAGTCGTCGACCGTGCGCGACGCCCCTGCCGCCGTGGCTGGGCCCCGTTGGGGATTGGCGCCGCGGCTGGATCCGGCCGCGGCCCGCCGCTTGGGCTCCGGACCGAGCAGGTCGGCCATCGTCATGCCCTGAAGGTCGATCAAGTCGTCGTCTTGGGGCGTTGACGGCGTCGTGGCGGGCGGAGGGTCGCTGGACCCGGGGGGGGTGGGGGCGACAGGCTCGCGCCCTGGGGCCTGATCGGCGGCGGCAGCCACGGCGGATTCCGCACTTGCCGCAGGGGGTTCATCCTTGCGGATCATCACCACTTGGGGTGGTCGACGGACCGGCGGTGGCTGAGCTTCGGAACGCTGACCGGAGTTGCTGGAACGACGCGGCGTTGGGTTGCCGACTCCGGCCATGGGCTGGAACTGGATTGGAGATTTGACACTCTAGAGAACACCGTCTCGGCCCCAGCGCCCAACCAAGGCTCATGACGCCATCGTCGCGCTGTCTTCACCACCTCAGCTGGCCAGAACTGGGCCGCCAGGCCGAGCGTCAGGGCAGCACCGTGCTCTGGCCATTTGGAGCCATCGAACAGCACGGACCGCACCTGCCGCTGGCCACCGACGCCCTGTTCGCCGAGGCCGTCAGCGCGGCGGTGCTGGAGGCCCTGCCGCCCGACCTGCCGATCTGGGGCCTGCCGACGCAGAGTTTGGGCTTCTCGCCCGAGCATCTGGGCTTTCCCGGAACCCTCAGCCTCCCCGCCGAACTCCTCATCCACGTGGTGGTAGCCGTGGGAGGCCAGTTGGCTGACGCCGGCTTCCAGCGCCTGGTGCTGCTCAACGCTCACGGCGGTCAGATCGGCCTGCTGGAGGTGGCTGCCCGGGAGCTGCGCAGCCAGCATCCCAGCCTGGCCGTGCTGCCCTGCGTCCTGTGGCGGGGCCCGGAGGGGATCGGCACGTTGATCCCGGAGCCGGAGCGCAGCCAGGGGCTCCACGCCGGCCTGGCGGAAACGAGTCTGATGCTGCATCTCCTGCCGGAGCTGGTCAGCGATCCGGAGGCGTTTCCCGGCCCCGATCGCCCGGTCCGGCCGCCGCAAGCGCCCCCCGAGGGGTGGTCTTGGGAAGGCGATGCCCCCTGCAGCTGGCGCAGCGTGGAGCTGAGCCACAACGGCATCGTGGGGGATGCCGCGAATGCCAATGCCCAGCTCGGTGGCGAGTTGTTCGCGCGACTGGTGGAAGGCTGGCGCCGCCGCCTGGAGACGTTGCTGCGCAGCGACTGGCCGTCAACATTTCCAGCAGGGTGACTACAGTCACTCAAATTGCCCGGTGCCCCTCCGTGATGCCGCCTGTCGAATCCCTTCAACCGGCCCCCGCCCAGGGCTTTATTGAGCATCAGGCCGACGCCCTGCCCGACTTCAGCAGTGCCGCTTACAAGGATGCTTACAGCCGCATCAACGCGATCGTGATTGAGGGCGAGCAGGAGGCTCACGACAACTATCTCTCCATTGGCACCCTGCTGCCGGAAGAAGCCGAGGAGCTGGGGCGCTTGGCCCGGATGGAGCTCAAGCACAAAAAGGGGTTCACGGCCTGCGCTGCCAACCTCGGCGTGGAGGCCGACATGCCTTTCGCGCGGGACTTTTTTGCGCCGTTGCGGAACAACTTTCAGGCGGCGCTTGCCGAAGGCAAAGTAACAACCTGTTTATTGATTCAGGCAATTCTCATCGAAGCTTTTGCAATATCTGCCTACCACATTTACATCCCGGTGGCCGATCCTTTCGCTCGTCGCATCACTGAATCAGTGGTCAAAGACGAGTATACTCATTTAAATTATGGCCAGGTATGGTTGCGGGCCAACCGCGAGCGCATTCAGGTCGAGTTCGAGCAAGCCAACC
>JBKCTK010000225.1:0-4720 GCA_046319055.1 Synechococcaceae cyanobacterium | reverse complement strand
CAGCGGGCCATCGGAGAGGTGGAGCAGCTGGCGCTTCAGAACCAACTGGAGCTGCGGGTGGTGCATCTTCCCGCCGGCAAGGATCCCGATGAGTTCCTGCGCGATCACGGCCCCGGCGACTACCGCGCCCTGCTCGATCAGGCCCCCCTCTGGCTCGATTGGCAGATCGAGCAGGTGTTGGAGGATCGGGATCTCAGCCGTTCCGATCAGTTTCAGCAGGCGGTGTCCGAGCTGGTGGCCCTGCTCGGCAAGTTACCCCAATCGGCGGTGCGCAGCCGCTATTTGCAGCAGGTAGCGGAACGGTTGGCCGGTGGTCAAGCCCGGCTGGCCCTGCAGCTGGAGCAGGATCTGCGCCAGCAGGTCAAAGGGCAGCGCTGGCATGGGCGTTCAGCCCGCTGGGAACAGCCGGAGCAGGCCAGCCAGCGGGAGCGGGCCGAGGCGGAGGTGCTGCGCCTTTACCTGCACTGCCCCAGCTGGCGGGGGGCGATCCGGGCCGAGCTGCGGCGCCGTGAGTTAGATGATTTCGCCCTCCAACCCCATCGGTTGCTCTGGGCTCGTATCGGCGAGATTGAGGAAGACAACCTCGGTTCGCAGCGGTTGGAGGCGATCAACCGCGGGCTCGATCCCGGCCATGACCTGGCGGTACTGGAGTTGCCGCGCCTCCTCAGTGATCGCCTCTTGCTTGAGGAGGGGGATCTAGCCCCGCGATTAACACCGTTGCTGGAACCCACTGAGCTGCAGCGCATCGCTCTCTCCCAGCCCCAGCTGCAACTGCGCGGGGCTACCGCTTCGCTGGAACGCCTTCGTTGTCTGCGCCGCTGCCGCCATCTGCTGGAAGCCTGGAAGGCTCAGCAACTGATCACCATCGAAAGTTGCCTGGCCCGGCTGCTCGCGGCTTGGAATGACCACGAGCGGCCCAACACGGGCAACCAGGAGACAGCGCCGTTCGATCGAGCTTCTCCCGCTGGCCTCAGCTCTTCCCCCCTCGCGATCGATCCCGCTCGTGGGGAGCAAGCCGCCATGGTCGCTGCCCCTGGGGTTGACCCAGTTGCTGGCGTCGCCTCGGAGTCTGCCCTGCCGGATATGGAGCAACGCATTGAGGAGCTGTTCGCCCAACTCAATGCCGATAGCCTGCGGCTGCAGGAGTCTTATTACTGCGAACGCCGGTATCTCGACCAGCTTGATCAGCAACGCTGTGCTGGTTTTGAGCAGGCGGCTGCCCTGCCGGCCGCCTGAGCCTTTCAGGCCATTTCGACCAATCTCGTGTTCCGCCAGCTTCCGGCCCGAGCCGGATGGCGTGCTCAGGTTGGGCTTGGGGTCATGGTTGTTGCGGCTGAGATGTTTCGCGCTGGCCTCCAGAGGTTGCTGAAGCAGCTTCGTACGAGACTCTGGCTTGCAGCAGCTGTGATTAGCTCGTCTGATGACCATTCCACCTAGAACTCTCACGGGCTTTTCGCGATCCCTTGGGCTGTACCCATGCTTGTCAAGAGCCCTCTGGTGATCAGGTCTGGCTGGCTTTGGGATCGCCTTCGCGATGGCTTGGTTGATTCCCTCTTCATCGGATCGATCGATCCGCAGAACGCATCGGCTGGCGCCGCTGCTCCACGCATGCCGACGTGTGCCTGTCAACCAGCGCCATCCTCCTCCGCTGGGTGCGATCCATCGCCCGAGGCTTGGGCCTGATGGATCGCTCATCAACGGATCCACATCTTGGTGTCTCGAAAAAACACCACTTGCTGGCCCGGATCACTTCATGATGTCCCTCACGCTTGGGTCAGAAAGGAGATGTTTGTGAGGCCGAGCGATTTGGAACAACCTTTCCCCTGACCAGCAATAAAGCCCCGCATCAGAGAGACGCTTGATGACACCTGGCAAGAACTGGCTTTCGGCGCCACGCTTTTAGGCGCTCATTGCTGCCAGTCAGCATTCGTCATGCAGGATCGTTGGCTCTGCGGAGCTTTGTGGCTAATCAGGGCCTTTCTTGAGCCGCGGAGCTTCATGGCTCTTCAAGTGTCACCCAATCTTGATCTGGTCGACCATGCCATTCACGGCTTCGACTGACTTGGGGATTGAAATGGATCGCTGAAGCTATATTGTTGAAAGCCCGTTTTTTGTGCGGGTTTCGGCCCCCCCCTTGCGTCCTGGCCCCGCTGGCTTGGATCTCCAGCTTGTGCTGACGGGTTGGTTCCGCCGCAACCCGCAGGCGGTTGAGTGCCGCGGGAACGGGGTGCAGCGGGTCTGCGGCATCGCCTCGGCGCCGCGGCTGGCGGAGCTGATCCCACAGCCGGTCTACGTTGGCGATGGCGTTGCCGCGGCCCATGGCTCCCTATCCCGACTATCCCATCCCTCGCGATGAGGAGCAGCGCCTGCGTGAACTGGAGCGCTACGGCGTGATCGGCACCGCCAGCGATGAGCATCTCGAACGGCTGGTGCATCTGGCCGCCTCCATCTTCCAGACGCCGATCGCCGTGATCTCCTTGGTGGAGGCGGATCGCCAGTGGTTTCTCTCCCAGCAAGGGTTGACGGTCACGGAAACGCCGCGCGAGATGGCCTTTTGCGCCCATGCCATCGCTGGTGACGAGCTGTTTGTGATTCCCGATGCCACGCGGGATGAGCGCTTCGCCAACAACCCGCTGGTGTGCGACGAGCCCCATGTGCGGTTCTATGCCGGTGCGCCGCTGCGCAGCAATCTCGGCCATAACCTCGGCACCTTCTGTGTGATCGACAGCCAGCCCAGGCCGCCGCTCGATGCCAGCCAACGCCAGCAGCTGCGTTGGCTGGGTGAACTGGTGATGCGGGAGCTGGAGCTGCGCCGCCTCGCTACTTTTTGCCCCACCACCGGCTTGCCGACCCGCCGGGCTTTCCTGCAGATCGGCGAGCGAGAGTATCAGCGCTGCCGAGAGGAGCGGAAGGATCTGTCGCTGCTCTGCTTCGACCTCGATAATTTCCGCCAGATCAACATCCGCTGGGGGCACCAGGCTGGTGATGGCGTGTTGCTCGATCTTTGCCGTCTCAGCACCGCCATGCTGCGCGAGCAGGACTATGCGGGCCATATCGGTGATGGCGAATTCGCCCTGTTGTTGGTCGGCATGCCCGCTGCCGAGGCGCTCGCCATGGCGGAACGGCTGCGGGCTGCCGTGGCGGCCATGCAGGGCGTGCACACCCGCTCGGATTTCCAGCTGCACATCAGTGGCGGTGTCACGGCGCTGGGGAGCAGCGATCGCTCCTTTCTCGACCTGTTGAAACGGGCGGACCAGGCGATGCATCTGGCCAAGAGCAATGGCCGCAACCAGATCGCCTGCCTGTTCAGCGGCGTCTGAGCGCACGTTGCCGCCGCGGCTGGCCTTTCAACCGCAGCGGGCCACCGGGATATCGGCCAGGCGCGTGGTGGCGGCGCCGGAGAGGCGGGAGCGGCGCATGCTCCAGCGGGGCTGGAGGCCACAGGCGGCCCACTGCACCGTGCCGCGGCCGAAGCGGTGGTTGAGGGCGTCGATGCTGGCCATCAGGGCGGCGCGGCGCTGTTGTTGCTCCGGCGATAGGGGCGCCAGCAGGTGCTGCTGCAGCCAGGTTTCCGGCTGCAGTTCGCGCAGCACCACCCCGGCCTTGTGCAAGGGCTTGTGGGGCCGGAACAAGCGCTCCGTCAGCGGCAGGGCCGCCTGCAGCAGCGTGGCGGTGTCGTTGCTGGGCAGGGGCAGCCGCACGCAGGCGGCCGCGGCGTGCAGGGGCGTGCCCTCTGAGGGATTGCTGCGCACGAACACGGTGATCGATCCGGCCAGCTGCTGCTGGCGCCGCAGCTTTTCGGCGGCCCGGCTGAGATAGGTGGCCACGGCCTGGCGCAGTTCCACCAGGCTCTGAACCGGCGTGCCGAAGCTGCGGCTGACGCAGGTTTCCCGCTTCGCCGCAGGCAACTGAACCAGCGGCAGGCAGGCCTGACCCCGCAGTTCCCGCTGCAGGCGCACGCCCACCACGCCGCAGCGTTGGCGCAGCTCACCGCTGGGACGGTCGCGCAGGTCAAGGGCGCTGCGAATGCCCCGCAGGCGGCACCAGCGGGCCAGGCGCCGACCGATGCCCCAGACGTCCTCCACCGGCACCGCGTCCAGCCAGGGGTCGGCCGCCGCCACGGCCAGCAGATCGAACACGCCGCGGTGGCTCGGATCTTTTTTGGCGATGCGATTGGCGATCTTGGCTAGCACCTTGGTGGAGGCGATGCCGACCGCCACCGGCAGGCCCAGTTGGCGATGCACCTCCCAACGCAGCTGGTGCCCCCAACCCTCGAGGCTGACCTCGCCGCCCCGGCGGGGCGCGCGCAGCTGGCCGAAGGCCTCATCGATCGAATAGATCTCCAACTCCTCCACCCAGGGCTCCAGGGTGGCCATCAGCCGCTGGCTCATGTCGGCGTAGAGGCCGTAGTTGGAGCTGCGCACGACCACGTTGTGGCGACGCAGGCTGTCCTGGATCTGGAAATAGGGCACCCCCATGGGAACGCCGAGGGCGCGGGCCTCACGGCTGCGGGAGACGACGCAGCCGTCATTGTTGGAGAGCACCACCAGGGGCCGTCCTGCCAACGCTGGATCGAGCAGGGCCTCGCAGGAGGCATAGAAGTTGTTGCCGTCAATCAGCACCGTGGCCAGCATCGACCCCACCAGGGCAGTGGTGCAAGTGTACTGCGAGTCGCTGGTGGTGGGGTGTGCGCATGGGTCTGCGGCTGGCGGGTGTGGGG
>JBKCTK010000224.1:0-8814 GCA_046319055.1 Synechococcaceae cyanobacterium | reverse complement strand
CCTCCAGCCCGCGCCTCACGCTGGCATCCGCCACCCTCTGGCGGCGCGCCGCGCTGGTGGTCGCCGGGGCGGTGGTGGGCCTGGGTCTGCTGGGCCTTGTCTGGCCGGAACAGGACCCCGGCCTGGAGGCCCAGGCACCCGCCACCCCCGCCAGCCTGGGGGATGTGCCGCGACGGCCCGTCACCGTGCTGCTGATCGGCAGCGACAGCGACAAGCTCAAGGCCCTGAGCAATGGGGCCGCCCCCCCCGGTCCAGCCAACAGCGATGCCCTGGTGCTGGTGCGCATCAACCCCAAGGGGCCGATCCAGGTGCTGAACCTGCCGGTGGAGCTGGCGGTGCAGTTGCCAGGCCAGAAGAGGCCCCAGTCCTTGGGCAGCCTGTATCGCCAAGGCGGACCGGCCCTGGTGGCGGAGAGCGTGCGCGATCTGCTCGGGCTGGAGCGTCCCAACCCCGATCGCTACGTGGTGCTGCCACGGGGGGCGATGCGCGCCCTGGTGAACGGCATCGGCGGGGTGGAGCTCAGCCCACCGCTGCGCATGAGCTACCAAGACAAAACAATGAAGTATCGAATCGACCTTCAGGGTGGTCTGCAGAAGCTCAGCGGCGCTCAGGTGGAGCAGATGCTGCGGTTTCGCGAACGCAACTTCGGAGAATCCGGCCGACGGGCCAGCCATCAGCTGGTGGAGACCGGCCTGCGCCAGCGCCTCAGCCAGCCGGCCCAGCTGCTGAAGCTGCCCGGTCTCCTCCAATCCCTGAGCGGCCAGGTGGATACGAATCTCAACCCCGAGGAGGTGTTGAGCTTGCTGGCGGCCGCACTGGAGCCCTCCCACCCGATTCAGTACAACGTCTTGCCCATGAGCCCCGCCAAGCCCGGCCAGGGGCCGTTGCGGCAGCTGCAGAGCTCGGCGCCGCCCCAGCTCTGGCCGGCTCCCTGAAGCCCGCGGCCACGAACGAACACCCCTGCTGACCATGGGGCCAAAAACCGGGGCGCCACGGCGCCGCAAGGGTGTCGCGGTCTGCGGAGCGCCATGGGGTCAGGCCTGGAGCGCCGCCGCGCCTCACGTCAGATCCAGTAAGGCCAGACGGCGCCGCAGCAGCGGCAGCAGGCGGGCGTCGACCAAGCCCGCCGCCACCCCCTCGTCCCAATCCCTCGACGGCTCGCCTGGGGTGTCGCCGCGCCGCGGCAGCCAACCCAGCCAGGGCAAACCGTCGTCGCGTCGCGCGCTGGCGCACCACGGCCCGCCCACTTGAAGCAATCCCAGCAACGGCGCGTGCCACTGGCGCAGCAGCGCGGCGGCCGCGGCAGGCCGGCCGGTATCGAGTTCATCGCCCCGCAGCAGCAGCAGGCAGGGCTGACGCCCGGCCCCGAGGACCTCAGCCCAGCAACAGGCCCCGGGCAGGGGCAGGCCGGGGTCCAGGGGCAGCGGCGCCAGCCAGCCGGCGTCCCCAGCCGCTGGCGGTGCGTGCAGCGCCGCAAGGGCCTCAGGCGGCGCCTCCGGATCGGCCAGATGGCGCAGCGGCAGCGCCAGGGCCGCCGCGATCACCGGGGCCGCCTCCTCCATCAGCGCCACGATCCCGCCGTGGCGGCCGCAGGCCGTCAGCAGCAACCGCAGCGGCGGCTCACGGCCGGCGCTAGCCAGGGCGGGGGAAGGAATCGTCATCACCGGCGCTGCTGCCTGACCGGCACGCTTCTACCATCACCTTGTGCGGCACCGCTGACACCAGCCTTGACCAGCTTCTCGACGGCCGAACGCATGGGTCCCGCAGTCCAGGCGATGGCTTCTTCTCTCCCACCCCTGGCCGCTCCCGCCGGATCAAGCACGCGGCTCGATCTCAATGGCAGCGCCGCCAACCCAGACAGCCGCAGGCTGCGTCTGTTCAGCGGCAACGCCAATCCCGAACTGGCCCGTGAGATCGCCGCTTACCTGGGGGTGCCGAACGGACCGCGGGTGATCAAGCGCTTCGCGGACGGCGAGCTGTATGTGCAGATTCAGGAGTCGATTCGCGGCTGCGATGTCTTCCTGATCCAGCCCACCTGCGCGCCGGTGAACGACCACCTGATCGAGCTGTTGGTGATGGTCGACGCCTGCCGACGCGCCTCCGCCCGCCAGATCACCGCCGTTGTGCCTTACTACGGCTATGCCCGCGCGGATCGCAAGACCGCAGGCCGCGAATCGATTACCGCCAAGTTGGTCGCCAACCTGTTGGTGAAATCGGGGGTCGATCGGGTGCTGGCGATGGACCTTCACTCAGGGCAAATTCAGGGATATTTTGATATCCCATGTGACCATATCTTTGGCGCACCGGTCCTGGTGGATTATCTCACCACCCTGCAACTTGAGGAGCTGGTGGTGGTGTCGCCGGATGTGGGGGGTGTTGCCCGAGCGCGGGCCTTTGCCAAGCAGATGCACGACGCCCCGCTGGCGATCATCGACAAGCGCCGCTCGGGCCACAATGTTGCCGAGAGTCTCAATGTGATCGGCGATGTGGCGGGCAAAACCGCCGTCTTGATCGACGACATGATCGACACCGGCGGCACCATCTGCCAAGGGGCCCGGCTGCTACGCCGCAAGGGCGCCGCGCGGGTGTTTTGTTGTGCCACCCATGCGGTGTTCTCACCCCCGGCCTGCGAGCGCCTCTCCGAGCCTGGGCTGTTTGAGGAGGTGGTGGTCACCAACAGCATTCCGCTCAGCCCGGAACGACGCTTTCCCCAGCTGCGGGTCCTGTCGGTGGCCACCATGCTGGGGGAAGCCATCTGGCGGATCCACGAGGAGAGTTCGGTCAGCTCGATGCTGCACTGAGCCAAGCGGATGCCTGGCCTGAACGCGCCGATCGCTGACGTGCCGCTGGTCCCAGCTGAGCCGCCCATCGCTACGGACCCGCCCATCGCGGATGGGCTGCCCATCGCTACTGTGCCGCCCATCGCGGAGGTGTCGCCAACCGCAGAGGTGTCGCCAACCGCAGCCGTGCCGCTGCTCGCGGCAGCCCAAGCCGCCACAACGTTATGGCCCTTTACCAGGCGTGACCCCGTGCTCCGGTCACGCCCATGGCAAGGCGCCTGCAAGCTGGGCCGCTGGCTGGGGGTGGATCCCCAGGCAACCTGGCGGGAACGGCACGCTGGCTGGAAGCGCCGCCTACCCATCTGGCTCACCCTGGCCCTCACGGCCGCGTTTCCCCTCGGCGCCGCCGCAGGCAGCCAGACCTCGCAGTTGCCGGAGGCGATGGGGCGACGGGTGGGGGTATGGCTGACCAACAGCCCCAGCCCCCTCTACTACGACGCCAGCCGAATCGATGCGGCGGTGCAGGAGTTAGCGGCCACGGGCTTCAATACCATTTATCCGAATGTCTGGAGCCGGGGCACCACCTTCCACGCCAGCCCCTACGCCCCGATCGAGCCGGAGTTGCAACGCCGCGCCCCGGGGCTCGATCCGATCTGCCGGATCACCCGAACGGCCCAGCGCAGCAGCATGCAGGTGATCCCCTGGTTTGAATACGGCTTGATGGAACCGGCCGATGCCGAGGTGGTGCGTCAACATCCCGATTGGGTGTTGCAACGCGCCGACGGCAGCAGCCTCTACGCCATGCACGGAGCCAACCTGAAGACCTCGCCGCTGCGCGATCTGCGGGTCTGGCTGAATCCGGCCCACCCGGGAGTACGCCAACGCTTCATCGGGCTGATCCGGGAGATCGTGCAGCGCTGTGGCGTCGATGGCATTCAGCTCGACGACCACTTCGCCTGGCCGGTGGAACTGGGCTATGACCCCACCACCGTGGCGCTCTACCGCCAAGAAACAGGAAACGATCCGCCGGCCGCCTTCGACGACCGCTTCTGGATGCGCTGGCGTCGCCAAAAGCTCACGGCACTGCTGCGGGAGCTGCGGGCGGCGATGGAGCAGGTGTCCGGCACGCGGCGCACCGTGATCAGCCTCTCGCCGGGCCCATTTCGATTCGCCTACAACCAGTGGCTGCAGGACTGGGAGCTGTGGGCCCTAGGGGGCCTGATCGATGATCTGGTGGTTCAGAACTATGCCTATTCCGTGAAGGGATTCGCCCGGGATCTCGACCAACCAGCGCTTGTCAAGGCCCGTGGCTGGGGGATTCCGGTGGAGATCGGCGTGCTGGCCGGCTTTGGAGGTCGCACCCCCGACATGGCCACCCTGGCCCAGAAGGTGCAGCTCGCGGCGGCCCGCGGCCACGGCATCATCTACTTCTATTGGGAGGGGTTGTGGGGCCAATACGCCGGACCCGAGGGAGCCAGCTATCGCCGCCAGGTCTTCCAGCAGCTGCACCAGGTGGCCTTCGGCGCCGCCCCTGAAGGCGCTAGCGGAGCTGGTGAAAACGGAGGAGCCGGCTGGCGGCCACCACCGCCCCCCGCGGGCCTGGGGCCACCGCCTCCGCCTCCTCCCCTGCAACGATCCCCGGCATGGAGCCATCCCTGGTTCGGCCCCCCCTCAGGTTTGCCGCCGCTGCCCTGAACCGGCCTGGCGGGGCCATAGGTCCATCGTTCGGCAGCAGGAGTGTTCAGAGCTCTCCCGGAAAGATCCTGCGCGCAACGATGCTCCTCTGGGCTCAGCGCAGCGTTGTTGCTCGTCAGATCACCGCCTGCGATGGGTGGCTTCGATGCAGACAACCCAAGCCCCACAGACTTGCAGCACGCGGCGGTTCACCACCTCGATATCGGCTGACTTCAGGCCCCGACAACCGACCGCTCAAGGTGAGTTCAATCCGCCAGGCACTGCTCCACCACCTCGCGGCAGTTGGGCGACAGGCCGCAAGCCATGAGCTGGCGCAGGGCATCGCCCATCTGGGCGGAGCGCTCGGGCGCGTAGCTGCGCCACCGGCTGAACACCTTGACCAGGCGGGAGGCCGTGATCGGGTTGCGCTGGTCGAGTTCGGCGATGCGGCTGGCCAGGAAGCGGTAGCCACTGCCGTCGGCCGCATGGAACACCGGTGGATTGCCTGCCAAGCCGCCCAGGACCGCCCGCACGGAATTGGGGGCTGTGGGATCAAAGCGGGGATGCTCCAGCAGCCGCGCCACCCGCTCCAGCCCGTCGGCGAAGGGGGCTCCAGCTTCGAGGGCAAACCAGGCATCGAGGATCACGGGGCGCTCCTGCCAGCGGTCGTGGAAGGCATCGAGGGCCGCGTGGCGGGCCGGCAACGGCCAGGGTTGCAACGCCCGCAACCCGGCGCGGGCCAGGGTCATCGACGCGCTCTGCACCGCGGCCTGGGCGGCGGCGATGGCGGCCGGGTCGTGGGCGGCCACACGCCAGCTCCAGATCATCGCCGTCAGGCGCCGATCCCCCTGGCCTGCCGGCCAGGGCTCGCTCCAGCCGGGGATGCAGGCCGCCAGTGCCGCGTCCAGGGGCGCGGCGAGGGCTTCCCCCAGCCAGCGCATCAGGTCTAGGCGGGCGGCGTGCAGGGCTGGTGGATCGGGGGGGCCCGAGCACACCTGCTCCAACTCGGCCAGGCCGGGGAGTTCCATCAACAGGCCGCGGCTGGCCTGGGACAACGTGGGATCGCTGAGGATGGCGGCGTAGGCATCGACCAGCTCCTCCTCCAGCGGCTGCTCGGGCGAGCCGGCGGCGCGGGCCAGCAGCGCCTGGCTGAGCAGCACCTGGGCCGCATCCCAGCGGGCGAAGGGATCGCTATCCCAGCGGAGCAAATGCACGAGCTCAGCCGCGGGCCGGCCGATGGCGAGCCGCACCGGTGCCGAGAAGCCGCGCAACAGCGACAGGGCCGGCGGTTGGGGGCGGGGCGGCAGCCCCACAAAGCGCAGGCGCCGTTCCTCCTGGTCCAGGATCATGAGACGGGTGTGCCGCCCCCATCCGTCCGTGGGAAGCTGCTGGGCGTGGGCCTCGGCCGCGGTTTCGCCGTCCAGACGCAGCGTGAGGGCCTGGCCATCCTGGCCAATGGCCCCCAGGGCGAGGGGGATCACCAGGGGTTGCTTCTGCTCCTGGCCCGGGGTGGCTGGGGTGTGCTGGCGCAGGGTCAGCTCCAGCACCCCGCTGGCATCCCAGTGCCGCTGGACCTGAACGTGGGGGGTGCCGGCCTGGTGGTACCAGCGTCGGAAATCGCTGAAGCTGAACGGGGGCGGGGCATCACGCCCGGCCGCGGCCCAATCTGCCTCGGCCACCTCCTGGAGGGCGGAGAGGAAGTCGTCGCAGGTGGTGGCGGTGCCGTCGTGGCGCTGGATGTAAAGGGCGATGCCGCGGCGGAAGGTGTGCTCGCCGAGCAAGGTCTGCAAACAGCGGATGACCTCCGCCCCCTTCTCATAGATCGTGGTGGTGTAGAAGTTGTCAATTTCTTGATATTCATCCGGCTGGATCGGATGGGCCGTGGGGCCAGAATCTTCACGAAACTGGACGTTGCGCAGCAGCGCGACATTGGGAATTCGGATCGATGTATTGCCATGCAGATCGGCACTGAAGCACTGGTCGCGAAAAACCGTAAGGCCCTCCTTAACAGAGAGCTGAAACCAGTCGCGACAGGTGATGCGATTGCCGGTCCAATTGTGAAAGTATTCATGGGCGATCACGCTCTCAACACATTCCAATTCATCGTCAGTAGCGATCTCAGCATCGGCGAGCACGAGCTTCGAGTTGAAGATATTTAGACTTTTATTTTCCATGGCGCCCATGTTGAAATGGCGCACGGCTACGACGTTGTATTCATCGAGGTCGTATTCGAGGCCATACACCTCTTCGTCCCAGCGCATCGCCCGCTGCAGCGAAGCCAGGGCGTGGCTGGTGTAAGGCTCATCGCCAGGTTCCACCCAGAGGCGGAGCTCGACCGGCCGCCCGCTGGCGGTGATGAAGCGCTCGCTGACCTGCTCCAGCCGGCCGGCCACCAGGGCAAACAGATAGGAGGGCTTGGGGAAGGGGTCATCCCAGATGGCGTAATGCCGTTCGGCAGCGTCCGCCGTGGCGGGCAGCCTGCCGCTTTCCAGACGGTTGCCATTGCTGAGCAGGACGGGGCAACGGGCCCGGTCGGCCTCCAGGCGCACCCGGAAACGGCTGAGCAGATCCGGGCGGTCGGGATGGAACGTGATGCGACGAAAGCCCACCGCCTCGCATTGCGTGGTGAACATCCCACCACTCACGTAGAGCCCTTGGAGGCTGACGTTGCGCTGCGGCTCGATCCGCACGACGCTGCTGAACAGGAAGGGCCGCTCCGGTGGGGAGAGCAGCAGCAGCCGGTCGGCCTCAATCCGGTAGTCATCGCTGTGCAACGGCTGCCCGTCCACGGCGAGAGCGAGGGTTTGCAACTCCACCCCCCGCAGCTCCAAGGGGGGAAGGGCCGCGGCGCTGGCGCCGCTCTCGGCCTGCCAGGTGGCTAGGCCGACCGGGTCGGGCTCAAGGACCAGCCGGGCCGCCACCGTGGCATGGTCGTCGAACAGGCCCACCTCCAGGTCGGTGCGCAGCAGGCGCCAGGGGGAGGGACGGTAGTCGCTGAGCCGCATCGGCAAGGGGTGACCACCGAGATCCTAGGGATGCCTCCCAGGCGCCACCGCGGATCCGAGGGATCGGGCTCAAGGGCCGTCCCCGTTGCCGCGGCCCCAGAGCCCAGGCCAGGGATGGGCCGCGCATCGACCATGGCCGACAACAACAACGATCACCCCGGAGCGCTCAACCCAGGTGGGGGGCTGAGCGGCCGGATCAGGGGCCCTAGGAGGCCATCTCAGCCTAAAAAAACCGCAGGGGCGAAACACCTTGCGGCGCTCGCTCCTGCGGGGCTGACTGACACGGAAGCTGGGCTCGGCGGAGACGCTAGATGTTAAGCCCGCGGGCACCAGATCAGCTGGTTCCCAGCGACCGGGGGGCCTTGGGGTAAGGGGATTGGGCGCGACGGCGTTACTTCGGCGGCGTAGCTGGCGCCCCGCCTTTCTTGAGATTCTGGATTTTGGAGACCATGTCATTCACCTCTTTCGACCAATCCGCAGGCAGGTTCTTGGCACACATCGCATTCACCTGCAGGACGGTCTGGATGGCACTGCCATTCGCCAGCTCCTGCTCTGTCAGAGCCTTTTCATTCTGTACGCCTGCAATCTTGCCGCCATGTTTCTGCAGCAGTACGGCCACCTGCATGCCGACCGCCCCTTGCAAGGCAGGTTGGAAGGCAACTTTCGCCTGAGACAACGTACAGAGGTTGACCGAGCCCATGAAGGAATAGGTCAACACATCTTCCTGGGTGGCGGGTTTGCTTGCCTGCTGGGCAAAGGCCGCGGAGGAGGCCAGGTTGACCATACCCAGCGAGGTCAACAGCACGCCCAGCTTGATGATGCGCAGCCGCACCCATGGCTGCCGGCGCACGCCAACAGCGAGATGACCTTTGATCGAACGTTGCAGCGAACGCATGGAGTTGCCTGTGCAGAGAGAAAGGAGTTCGGACCTCACGTCCCCAGGGAAGGGATGTTCAGGAAAGCTTGAAGCAGCGGAACCGGAGCGGAGCGGGCAGAGCCCCCTATCGGGTTCTGGCCTGGGCAGCATCATCACCGGCAACGCCACGAGGGGGCGAGCGGGTCATGGCTGCGGCGAGTAGGGCACCATGCGGTGTTCAGCTCAATGGGACCCATGCTGCTGCATGGGCGGGCCCAGGGCCTTGGCAGTGGTCGGTTGGTCAGGCCGGCTGGTCAGCTGGCTGGGGCTGGCCTCTCAGAAGCGGTCCGGCCGGCTCGAGCCGACTTTCGTGGTGCATCTCGGCCAGCTCAAGGCTGCCGTCGCGCCAGCAGGAGATGGAGCGGGAGCGGGAGCGGTCCTGGTCTACGAGACGGATGCTCTCCAGGATGTCCCAGCCGCCATAGTGCGACTCAAAGAT